>DATAXI010000171.1:0-6724 GCA_036266845.1 Chthoniobacteraceae bacterium
AAAGAAGGTAACTCACTTCAAAGGAGTTATTCAGCAAAAGCAAGGCGGTGGAGCGGGCTTCTTCCTTACCCCCACCGGAAGCGGCTCGGTGGTTGTAGGCCCCGTATCGTAAGCGTACCTCCGGGAGGGTTGGAGCGCCTGTCCGCGGAATCTCTCTCCTGTGATTTCCGCAAAATCTTTACCGTGATGAGCACGGACAAAAGTCATAATCCCTTTGCTTACACGGGTACGCTATCGCATTGCATTTTTCCTTACCCGGAATGCCGCCCGCGGGTGGAACGCCCAACCCTGTATCCCCCATCTTCATCAGAGAGCCAACGACGGGATTCGAACCCGTGACCTGCTGATTACGAATCAGCTGCTCTACCAACTGAGCTACATTGGCGTTTTTCTGAAGTGATCCGGAGGAAATTTGCCGGGTTGTGACTTTGCGCAGAACCGGGGCTTTGGCAAGTGGATTCTTTGCCGGGAAATAGCCGCCTTCCCCGCTCACTCCTGGATGCGGCTCAGGAGGTATGCGGCGCCGGCGCAGGAGACGAAAGCGCCGGCAAACATGAAGAGGAGATCGCCCGCGATGAAGCCAAAACCCGCGTTCTGCATATTGACCAGCCGGAAGGCGTGGCAGAAGTGCGTCAGGGGGAAGGTCTCGGATATCATCTGGATGGCGGGAGGCAATTGCTCCAGCGGGGAAAAGGCGCCCGAAAGCATGAGGACCGGCAGCAGGTAAAAGACGGCAAACTGGATGGCTTGCGTCTGCGTCTGGCAAAAGGCGGAGATCAGCAGGCCGAGGCCAAGCGAGCAGCAGAGGAAAAGGAAACAGATGAGGCTAAGGGCTCCGATGTGCTGGAATTGGGTGCCGAAATAGAACCGGGCCACGCCCACGGCCATCGCGATCAGGAATATGGACAGCGCCAGGTAGGGGAGCACCTTGCCCACCACAATCTCCGACCGGCGCAGGGAGGTGACGATCAATTGGTAAAGCGTGCCGGACTCGCGCTCGCGCGTGATGGTGCAGGCCATCAGGGTGACGGTGAGCAGTTGCAGGATGAGCCCGATGATGCCGGGGATGACGTAATCGATGAACCGTTCGTTGGGGTTGTAGAGTTTCGTGGTATTGATGGCCCACTGGACCATGGCGGAGCCGAATTCTTCCTGCACCGATTTTGGCAGTTTCTCGCCCATGTCGATGACCTCCACGGGGAGGTTGTCGATCATGGTGTCCTGCTGCGCTTTCTGGAAGTCGCCGAGTGATTTTTGCAATTCGCCCGCGATCTCCTCGCCGGTGCTGGTATCGCTGGCGTCCACGTAGAGCTGGAGCGGTACGGGCTTGCCGTTTTTCAGCCCCTGGCTCCAGCCGTGCGGGATGATGAGGCTGCCCATCACATGCTCGCGCAGCAGGTCGGGCACATCGGGCGCGTTCGCGGGCCGGGGCTGCCATTGGTAGGTATCCTTGCCTGCGATGGATTTCGCGAAGGCCTGGCTCGCATCGCTCCGGTCGCGGTCCTGGATGGACATCGGCACGCCGGTGACGGAGCTGTTATCAAACGCATAGCCGAAGATGAGCGTCAGCAGCGGCGGCAGGACGATGACGAGGATCAGGATGCGTTTGTCCCGCAGGATGTGCAGGGCCTCCTTGTACGCCACGCTGAATGTGCCGGACAGATTAAGCATCGGCGGCCTCCGGCTGGGTATGCAGCATGGCGTGGTAGCCTTGGGAGTAGGCTTTGAAGACGTCTTCCATATCCGGCTCCACCCAGCGATGGCCCCGCAGGGCGGCTTCGCGGAATGGCCACGCCGCCTGCCATTGAGCCAGCAGCCCGGCGGCATCGCCGGCATAGACCCGGGCGCGTCCACTGCGCAGGGATACACCCAGGACGCCCGGCGCGGCGCGCAATACGGCCAGGGCGGGCATGATTGGCTCCACCTCCAGCTCGAGCAATTTTCCGGCAAAGCTCTCCTTGAGGCCTTGCGGCGAGTTCTTGACCAGCAGCCGCCCTTGATCGATGAAACCGACCTCCGTGCAGCGCTCGGCCTCATCCATATAATGCGTGGTAACAAAGATGGTGGTGCCCTTGCTGCTCAAGTCATAAAGCAGGTCCCACATCTGCTGGCGGTGCACGGGGTCCAGGCCGGAGGTCGGCTCGTCCAGAAAGAGGAGCAGCGGCTCGTGGATGAGCGCGCACGCCACGGCAAGGAGCTGTTTCATGCCGCCGGAGAGGCTGCCGGCGCGCGCGTTCTTTTTTCCCGCGATATCAGTCTCGCACAGCAGCCGCGCGATCCGCTGCTCCATCGCAGCCTTAGGCACCCGGTAGGCTCCCCCGAAGAAGCGCAGGTTTTCCAGGACGGTCAGGTCCGGGTAAAGGCTGAATTTCTGCGCCACGTACCCAAACTTTGGCCGGATGTCATAGCGGTCCCGCCAGATGTCGCGTCCGGCGATGCGCCCGGTCCCTTCGCTCGGGCGCGTCAGACCGCACAGCATTCGCATGGTGGTGGTCTTGCCGGCTCCGTTCGCACCCAGGAATCCGAATATCTGCCCGGGCGCAATCGTCATGGAAATATGGTCCACGGCAACGGTGGGGCCAAAGGTCTTGCGCAGGTTATCGAGGACGATGATGGGCTCGGGCACGGGAAGAAATTATGAATTATGAAGCAGAGATTATGAAAGGGTCCAGTTTTCCGGGCGAATTGACAACATTTCGGCGGCTTCGTAGCGTCCGGGGCATGTCCCGCAATTGCCTGTTCGCCGTTATCCTCAGCGTGATCTCCCTGGCCCCCTGCCTCCATGCGGATCCCGCGGGGGAGCTGGCTGCCTCCTCCGTGTTTCCCCCGGTGGACTTAAACGCGCTCGCGGGTGGCAGGGTCCTCACCGCGCGCGGCGCTTCGCTTTCCTCAACGCGGGATATGTCCGTGCAGGCGCTGTACCTGGTGCATGCGCCCGTCGCCCGCGCCGTGGAGCTGCACCGGAACTGGGATGCCCAGCGGCACCCGGAATTGAAGGTGTACCTGCACCACGATTTTTCCACCCATCCCACAATCGCCGATTTCTCGCTTCCGCTCCCGGGCAACTCCGCGGTGAAAAAGCTGATGGCCGCCACGGCAAAGCTCCCGTCGATGGACGATCTCCAACTGAGCAAGGCCGAGGCCGGCATGTACAAAGGCGGGGGCGATTCCGCGGCGCGGGATTTCTGGACCCAGGTGCTGTTCAAGCGGGCAACCGCTTTCCTGAGCCGCGGCCTCGCGGGCGAGCCGGCCTATGAATCCGCGGATGGAGCCGCCCGTGTCTCGGAAGAGGTGAGCCGCCTGCTGGGCGCGCAGCCAAAGCTGCGGGCAGCCTTTCGCCCCATCATCGAGAAATCGCCGCTGGGCGGCGGTGTGGGCTCGTTGCCGCTCTCGCCGTATTGGGAATTGTTCGATGTGGAAGGCGAGGGTGCATTCTCGCTCGGCGCATCCTGCAATACAGCGGTGGGGGATGGCGCGCAGATGCTCGATCTCCAATACTACGCGAGCGGCGGCTACTACGTTTACTTTACGCTCTATCAGCTCTGGCCCGTGTCCGTCGGCGGCAAGCCGGCTACTCTCGTGTGGCGCGTGGATTCGCTCTCCTCGCTTTCATTCAGCGATCTCGGGCCGTTTGACCGCAAGGGCGCCGGCGTGGCGATGATGCGCGATATCGAGCGGATGGTCGGCTTCTTCCAAAAGGACTCCGGGCGATGACGCGGCCCCTTATTGCGGCGCTGCTTTTGCTGGCGCCGGCGGCGTTGCGCGCAGGCGAGGCGACGGAGGCGTCCGCGATGGCCAGTTCCACGGAGGCGGCGGTGGAACCATCGGAAACCTCCACGCCGTCGAATCTCAAGCCCTCCTTCGAATTGAATGGCGATACCTCCTACGTCGGCGGGGCGCGGACCAATTTCGGCTCCGGCTCGACGGGCACGGTAACGGAGGAAAGGACAGATGCGCGGGCAGTTCTGGGCGTGGAGGAAAACGACGGACCCATCTACCGCTTCGGCCTCGCATATCAGCGTTATTCCTTCGGGTTCTCAAAGGCCTCCCCAATGCCTGATGAGCTGGAAGGCGAATACCTGGTGGCGGGGGTGGATTTCGAGGTGTTGAACTCCTGGCTCGTGCGGGTCGAGGCGGACCCGGGCTTCTACGATAACGGCCGCGACATCGGCTTCCGGGATTTCAATGTGCCGTTTGAGATCGGCGGCTCGTACATCGCAAGCGAGACGCTGCAATGGGCCGTGGGCCTGGAGGTGGATATCAACCGGCAAATCCCCGTCTTCCCGGCCATCGGCGTGCGCTGGGCCATCAATGATCAATGGGTGCTGGACGCCATCCTCCCTACGCCGAGGCTGGAGTATCAATGGAGCAAGAATCTGACACTCTATCTCGGGGGCGATCTCGATGATGGCACCTACCGCATGGATCCCGGACCCGGCCCGGCCCGATATACCACCACCACCACGACAGTTTCCCAGAGAAAACTGGCCGGTTACTCGATCATACCCCCTAATGGACCCACCCCGATCTATACGACCGTCACCTCGACCGAAACAAAGAGAACCCCGGTGCGCAACTCCCCCGCGGCGGGTTCGATCGTCGAGTACGACGAGGCTCGGATCGGCGCGGGCTTGAGCTGGAAGGCTGCCAAAGGCGTGACGCTGGAGATGGAAGGCGGTTACCTGCCGTTCCGGGAATTTGATTTTCACCGGTCCAGCGTGCACTTCAGCAATGACGACGGCGCAGCCTACGGCCAGATGTCGCTGAACACACAGTTTTAGAGCGCTTTCGCCTTTAGTCTAAACCGCCGCGATCTCAAGGGTCGAAGGCCCATCTCATAAGAGTCTGGCGTGCAGCGAGGTACGAGCGTAACCCCAGGTACTCAAACAACTGGCGCCAAGCCCCAGCGGCGCGCGAGAGACTCGCGACAAACCAAATAGAGCGATGCTCTCAGCCAACCCCAAGGGCGCTGCCGGCATCGCGGGCGTACTGAAATCCGGCCAGCGGCGGCCCTGGCGGGATTCCGCGCGAAACCCCCAGCACCTGGAAGGACGTCCCGAGCATCTCCGGGTGCAACAGGGTCTTCAGCCCGCGGGTCTGCTGCGCGGTGGGCGCGTGCTCCGCAAAGATGCGCGCCACCAGCCCGGTGAGAAAATGGTGTTGATCCGTATAGCCGGCCAGGTCCATCCCCGCTGCCAGGAAAGCTTCCGTCACCGTCGTGAAATCCACATGCGCCGTCAGGTCCCGGCTGCCCGGCTCCCCCAGCGGGTCCAGGCCCTTGGTGTGGCGGGCGTAACATTGCAGCGTCCCCTGCTTGCGCTCCGGCGCGTAATAACGGGCGCGCGGAAAGCCGTAATCGACGGCCAGCGCCCAGCCGCGCTCGATCTTCGGAGCCAGCGCCGCCGCCCACCGCGGCGCGGCCAGGCTGATCTCGGTGGTGTATCCTTCCACCCGCGGGATGTACTCCAGCGCGGATGCCAGCGAGTCCGCCGTCTGCTCCGCCCATTGCAGCTCCGGCGTCACACAAAGCTCCCGCCAGTTTCCATCGCGGAATCTCACCAGGTGCACGGGAAAAGCGTCGATCAGTTCATTGGAAAAATGGACGCCGGCGAAAGGCGCCACCTCCTCCAGCGCGTTCGACCACGTCACCGGATACCCTTCCAGCCGCTTCCCCTGCCGCTGTCGCAGCGCGGGCAGGCCCTCCACGATTTCGTATTGTAACGCCTCGAAAAAATCCGGCGCTTCCGCCCGGCACCACGCCAGCACATCCGCCGCAAAGGTCCCATCGTGCGCTCCCTGCTCGATGATCGTGAATCGCCCCGGCCGGCCCAGCCGCTCCCACATCTCGCGGAATTGCCACGCAAGCAATTCCCCAAAAATCACCCCCACGCTCACATTGGTAAAAAAATCCCCGCCTCTCCCCAGCTCCGCATGGCCGCCGCCGTAATACCCATGCTCCGGATGGTAAAGCGCCAGCTCCATGAAATCGCGAAACGTCACCGTGCCGCGCTCGGCGAGGATTGCCTGGATGGGGTTCATTGGGAGGAAAATCCGCGCCCCTCGTGTTATCCGCGCCCCCCGCGATGCGCAAGCCCGCCGGGGAGGCGGCACTTGCGCCGGGGCGATCCGGTGATAAGCTCCCCCTTTTGCAATGAGCAAACGGTGGGACCCCAATGACCCTTATGCGGCATACATGCCGCCCCGGAAGCCGTTTTACCGGCGGGCCTGGTTCATCGTTTTGGTGCTGGTCTTCCTGCTGCCGGCGGTCGCGGGCTATTGTTACTACCTCAAGCTCAAGAGCATCTACGGCGCGCGGGCCGCTTCGTTCGATTTCTCCCAGCTCTCGGAGATGGAATCGGCGAGCACCATTTATGACCGCAACGGCAATGTCCTGAGCCGCATTTTTTTGGAAAACCGGGACACCGTCGACAGCTTTCCGGAGGTGATGACCCGCGCCGTGGTGGCGGCGGAGGATAACCGCTTTTACCAGCATCACGGCATCGATCTGTACGGGATGTTCCGCGCCGCGCTCAAGAACTGGCGCGCCGGGCACATCCGCCAGGGGGCCAGCACGGTCACCCAGCAGCTCGCCCGCAATACCTTCTCCCTCCACGAGCGCACCTACGACCGGAAGATGACGGAAATCTTCCTGGCGCTGGAGATCGAAAAGCATTTCTCGAAGCAGCAGATCATGAACCTGTATCTGAACCGGGTCTATTTCGGC
>DATAXI010000204.1:0-23292 GCA_036266845.1 Chthoniobacteraceae bacterium
GAAGCCGGCCAGCTTGAAATGCCCAACCTCGAGCGGAACCTGGGCCTGCTGGCCACGATTGCCCTCATCACCCCGCTCATCGGCCTGCTGGGAACGGTCACCGGCCTCATTGAAACGTTTGTCACCATGTCCAGCCACAGCGGTCTGGCCAGCACCACGGATCTCTCGGGTGGCATTTACCAGAGCCTGCTCACCACAGCCGCCGGCTTGGTGGTCGCCATCCCGGCTTTCGCCGCGTACAGCTATCTCTCCTCCCGGGTCAACGCCATTATGCGGGATATGGAGCGGGGTGGCATCGAGGTGGTCGGCCTCATCACCGGGGCGCGCGATCCGCAGGGCGCCGATGCCCTGATCATCGATTTCAAGTCCCAGCGCCGCGCCCGCTCGGGGGATTAAGGCACTGAGGCCGCGGGAAAAGGTGTCACAGGGGGAAATGGGGACTTTCCCGCAGGCGCTCCTTGTCTTAGATAATGGGCGAGCCCCATGAAGCTTTCCCGGACCGTCAAGTTCCATCCCGCGCTGTTCGGCCTGATCCCGATCATCAACGTCCTTTTCCTCGTTGTCCTTTTCTTTTCCGTCAGTTCCCGGTTTGTCATTCAGCCGGGCATCGAGATCAGCCTCCCGTATTCCCTCTGGACGCTCGGGCCGCAAAAGAACCCGCAGGTCCTCACGATTACCGGCGGTTCCTCACCGGCCATCTTCTTCAGGGACCGCCGCTGGGATATCAATGAAATCCGCGAAGCCCTCTCCTCACCGGACCTCAAGGATCACACCCTCATTGTAAAAGCGGACCGCTCGACGCCTTATGCGCTGGTCATCCGCGTGGTGAATGAGGGATTGCGCGCCGGCCTGCCCGTGGTGCTGGCGACCGCCCCGGAGCGTTCATGAGCGCGAGCGCCGCCGAGCCGAAGGACCTGGTCTTTCGCGCAAAGGAGCCGGGCATCATCCCGTGGACCCTCCTCGGGTTCATCCTGCTCTCGGCCTGCGTTCACGCCCTGGGCTTTTATATCTTCCAGGCCATCTATCCGCCCGCCACGCACATGGGACCGCCGCCGGTGCAAGTGGGCCTGCTGGTGCCGGGCACTCCGGAGGCGGACGCGATCCTGCGGTGGATCGATTCCGAGAACCCCGAAATCGCAGCCGAGCCCACCAAAGCGCCGATCCCCGGCCTGATGAGCCTGCCGTACCAGCCCTCCTACTCCGTGGTACGCGCCCAGCCGGTGGTGCCTCAGCCGTCGCCAATGCCGCTTCCCTATCCCGGCGGCGCGAGCGGGCTGGACCTTGTCCAGATCGCCTCGGCAAAACCTTCCAAGCCGCTCCCCGCCCCATCGCCGGCAGCCACGATGCTTGCCTTTTCCGGTCCGCTCAAGGCCATTGCGCCAGCCTTGCTGCCGGCGCTGGATGCCCTGAAGGAGGCGCAGCCTGGCGAGTTGCAACCGGCCCGCTATCTCCTGGGGGTGTCCGCGCAGGGCGGCGTTCAGTACGTCTTCCTCCAGGATTCCTCCGGCGACAAGGCCCTGGACGCCGGCGCCGGACGGCTGCTGGAGCAGCTCCGATTCCGCGCGATTCCAGGGCCGATGACCTGGGGATACGCGACGCTTTACTGGGGCTCCGCCGCCTATGCCACTCCGGCGCCCGGGGAGGCCACGCCATGATCCACACCTCGCTCACGATGATGGTCTTCGTGTACCTCGGCATCTTTCTCACCGTGATATTCTCGAATTGGATCGTGTGGAATATCGGCCGGCTCCGCCGGGAGCGCCGGGCGTTGCGCCACCGTCTCCGTTGCGCCATTTGTTCCTTCGAGTTCGAGGACGGGTCATCCGATCTGCTCCCCCGCTGCCCCCGTTGCGGCAGCCTCAATGAGCGCACGCCCTTCCGCCGGCTTTAGCGGGATCGCCCGCGCTTTTTGCGATTTTCATTCCTTGCCACGCGCGCGAAGCTTTCTATGATTGGCCATGGCAGACATCTCTCCATGCGCCGCCGTTGACGGCGCGTTTTACCAGGCCGCGGACGGCTTCTTTCCCACACAGCAGGGCGTTGCCCTCACGTACGACGACGTCACGCTCGCCACGCTTTACTCGGAAATCCTCCCCCGCGACGCCAATCTGGAAACCACGCTGGCCGCGCAGCTCCATCTCCAGATTCCCATCATCTCCGCGGATATGGATACCGTCACGGAATCGCGCATGGCCATCGCCATGGCGCTCAACGGCGGCCTGGGCCTCGTCCATTACAACATGCCGGAGCGCCAGCAACTCTCCGAGGTGACCCGGGTGAAATATCACGTGCACGGCCTCATCCAGGAGCCGATCAAGGTTTCCCCGGACCAATTCATCGGCGACGTGCTCCAGCTCATCGAGGAGCGCCATTTTTCCTTCAGCACGTTCCCGATTGTGGATGAAAAGGAGCGGCTGCTCGGCCTGCTGCCCGGCCACGTGGTGCGGCCCCGGTACGCCTCGCGCAAGGTGGCGGAGGCGATGATGCCGCGCGAGAGCGTCCAGACCATCCCGGAGCGCGAATTGAAGCCCGATCCCATCGCGCGCGCGGACAAGTTTTTCAACGAGCACATCGGCATCCACAAGCTGCTGGTGGTGGATGATGAGGACCGGCTGCGCGGCCTCTTTACGCTGAGCGATATCGAACGCATCAGCCAGGAAAAAGCCGCTCCGCTCAAGCCGGCGCGCGACTCGCAATTTCGCCTGGTCTGCGGCGCCGCCGTCTCCGCCACGCGCAACTCCACGGGCGAGCTGGACCAGGCCCGCATCTCCCGCCATGTCGGCGCGCTGGTGGAGCGGGGCGTGGACGTCGTCGCCATCTCGACCGCGCACGGCTTTAGCAAAGGCGTGGGCGAAACCGTGCGCCTTATCCGCAATGAATTTCCCGATCTGCCCATCATCGCCGGCAATGTCACCAGCGGCGAAGGGGTCGAGTACCTGGCAAAGTGCGGCGCCAATGCCATCAAGGTGGGCCAGGGTCCCGGCTCGATCTGCACCACGCGCATCGTCGCCGGAGTGGGCATCCCGCAATTGACCGCGCTCTACGTGTGCGGAAAAGCGGCGGCGGAAACCGGCGTCTCCATCATCGCGGATGGCGGCATCGCCAAGAGCGGCGATATCGTGAAGGCGCTCACCCTTTCCCACGCCGTCATCTGCGGCGGCCTGCTGGCCGGCTGCCCGGAAGCGCCCGGCCAGATCATGGAAATCAACGGCAAACTCTACAAACAATACCGCGGCATGGGCAGCGCCGCCGCCATGAAGGCCGGCTCCGCCGCGCGCTACGGCCACACAAGAGACGCCACGCGCAAGGTCGCCACGGAAGGCGTCGAGGCGCTCAAGGAAGTCTCCGCATCCCTCGACAGCGTGATGACGCAACTCGTCGGCGGCGTGCAAAGCGGCATGGGCTACATGGGCGCCGCAAATCTGCCCGAGCTGCGCCGCCGCGCCCGCTTTGCGCGCATCACCCCCGCCGGCCAGCGGGAGTCCGCGCCGCACGATATCGTCGAAGTAAAAACAGGCGCCTCAAACAACTAACAACCGCCTCGCCATCCTTTACTCTCCGAGGCTAAACCAGACTTATGAACATCCAGAAAATGATGAAGCAGGCCCAGCAGATGCAGGAGAAGCTGGCCCAGACCCAGGCGGAGCTGGCGGAGAAAACCGTGGAGGTCACCACCGGCGGCGGCAAGCTGACGGTCGTCGCCAATGGCGCCGGCGACGTGATTTCCATCAAGATCAGCAAGGAAATCGTCGATCCCGAAGACGTGGAGATGCTCGAAGACCTGATCCTCGGCGGCATCCGCCAGGCCATCACCCAGGGCCGCGATCTGGCACAGCAGGAAATGTCAAAAATCACCGCCGGCATGGGCCTGCCGCCCGGCCTCGGATTTTAACCGAAGAAGGCTCCTCGAAAAACTCAATGCCCGATTGCCGGGATCACATAGCCCTTGTTCACGCACCACAAGTCGTTGCCATAGCTTTGCCCGGGATTCTCGGGATCGGACGACTGGTATTCCGTTTGCGTGATGAAACGGGCGGATCCATCGGCAAAGAGATAGTTTGACCCACCGTTAAAAGCGGCCAGTTGCAGCACGTCATTCTCGTTGCCGTTGGGCGGCTCCTCAAAGTCCATGTAATATTGGCGGCTTCCGATAATCGGCGTTCCCATGAGGATGATATTGGTCGTAGTGGGAAAGCTATTGAGGCGGATTTGAACATTCGGCGTATCGTAAGCGCCAAGGTCATTATATCCGTTCATGATAAAACTGGTGTTGTTCGCGCTGTTGCTCAGCGCATCCGTCAGGCTCAACCCGCGAATGATCCAGTTTTGCGTATCATAAATGGAGGCGTAAACACGGATATCGCTCAGGTACTTCGAGAGGAGAACCGGCCATTTATCCGGCACCACTCCATTCTCCACCGTCGCACGGCCGGGCAGCAGATAACTGTTATCGCCGGCGTAAAGGCTGAATGCGACGCCGATCTGGTGCATGTTATTGAGCGCAACGGTTTGATTGCGAGCCGCACTGGCGGCTCTGATACCGGGAAACAGCAACGCCGCGAGTATGGCAATGATCGCGATGACTACCAGCAGCTCGATGAGCGTAAACGCGCCAGATTTTGCGCAACTTGTAACGCGGGTTTTCATGGGCGGGACAGGTTTCCCGGGATGAACCCCGCCGCGGAAACAAAGTCGCAAGCGATGTGGAATTTCCTGCACGCCCCAAATACCCCCAACTCCGATCCGGCCGGAATTCCACGTCAACGCCGCCGCTTCGAAGGTTCCGCTTCCGCTCCGAAGGTTCCGCTTTAAGGAGCCGGCTTCACGGTGGTAACCGTGCTGTGGCTGGTCGTCGTGGCCGTGCGATGCTCGGCCCGGGCCGGCGAGTCATAAACCGCCACTGCCAGCGTATCCAGGCTGACGGGACTGGGAGTGTTCGGAATCAGATTCTTAAAAAAATCCAGCGGGTAGCCAAACGCGTATTGCTCGCTCGCATTGATCCGATTTAACGCCACCGGACGGAAACCGTAGTAGATGGTGCGATGCCGGGTATCGTCACGATAAGCCTGCGTCGGTTTCGCCATGATGGTGGGACCGCCGAGCAAGAGGTTGAAATCTTCACGACGCTCGATCACCGGGCCGTAACCCTCCCGCATCAGTTCCGCGATGGGGGGAATGGTCACGCCGTCGCCTTCCGAGTCGTGCGCAAAGAGCGGAGCGGTGATCGATGCCAGGGCCAGAAAGAGGACGAAGCGTTTCATGAAGGTAAATCCTTGTGCGGTTCTGTAGCAAAAATCGGCGCTTTTGGGAAGGTATTTCCCGGTAATAATCGATTCCCATTTTCCCGGCGGATGGCCTAATCTCCCACCCATGCAACCCAAAGCACCCCCTTCCGCCCCTCTGGTTCCCGCCCATTCCCTCCCCTTTTCCCGCAAATGAATGTGCTGTTCGACCTGTCCAATGAAGTGGCCGTTGTGATCGGCGGCACGGGAGTGCTGGGCGGCGTGCTGGCGGAAGGGCTCGGCGCGGCGGGGGCAAAGGTGGCCGTGCTGGGGCGCGGTGCGGATCGTGGCGAGGCCTGCGCGGCCCGGATCCGTGATGCCGGCGGTGCGGCGGCGTTCATCGCGGCGGATGCGACGGACCCCATGAGTCTGGCGGAAGCCCATCGCGCCGTGGCGGGCAGGCTGGGCGCGCCCACGGTGCTCATCAGCGCGGCGGGCGGCAATGATCCCTCCGTGACGGTGACGGCGGAGCATCCCTTCGAGAAAATCGATCCAAACGCATGGCGCGCGAATTTTGACCTGAACCTCGTAGGCGGCGCGCTGCTGCCTGCGCAGGAATTCGGCCCCGGGATGTGCGAGCGCGGGCGCGGCAGCATCATCAATATCGCGAGCGTCTCCGCACACCTGCCGCTGAGCCGCGTGGTGACCTACTCCGCAGCCAAGGCCGCGGTCGTCAACCTGAGCCAATTCCTCGCCCGCGAGTGGGCTGCGCGCGGTGTGCGGGTCAATACGATCACCCCTGGCTTTTTCCCGGCGGAGCAAAACCGCCGCCTGCTCTTTGATGATAGCGGCCTGCCTACCGCGCGCGCAAAATCGATCATGGGCCACACGCCGATGGGGCGTTTCGGCGAGCCGCGGGAGCTGGTGGGCGCGGCGATCTTTCTCGCCAGCAGCGCGGCCAGCGGCTTCGTGACCGGCATCGATCTGCGCGTGGATGGCGGATTCCTCTCGCAGACGATCTGAAGTATTTTTGAAAGAAGGCGGCAAAGCTCCGGAAAGACTCCTGTTTTTCTCATCCTTTGCTTCCCGGGCTCCCTTCTGTTTAATTCCATCTGTCACTCTTCCCTTTAACGATTCTGTAAATGCCCCAGGTCCCATCCACTCCCGGTGTCTCTGAAACCCCGGTTTCGGACGAGCAAATCCTAGACCTGGTATCCCAGGCGTGCCCGGCCGGGGAATACCGCGGGCGGCGGGTGCTCATCATCGTTCCCGATGCGACCCGGACCGCTCCGGTGGGATCATTCTTCCGGGCGCTGCATCGGCAGATCGCCGGCTCGGCCGCGGCTTTCGATGTGATGGTGGCGCTCGGCACGCATCAGCCCATGAGCGAAGATGCGATTTGCCGGCGGCTGGAGATCACCCCCGCCGAGCGCGCGGCGGATTTTGCGAATGTGCGGCTCCTGAACCACGAGTGGGATAACCCGGCGGCATTGCGCACCGTGGGGACGATTCCCGCGGCGGATATCTCGGCGCTCTCCGGCGGGCTCTTTGCCATGGAGGTGGAGGTCAAGATCAACGCGCGCGTTTTCGATTATGACCAGCTCATCATCGTGGGCCCGGTTTTTCCGCACGAGGTCGTCGGCTTTTCCGGCGGAAACAAATACCTCTTCCCGGGCATCGCCGGCCCGGAGATTCTGAACTTTTTCCACTGGCTGGGCGCGGTGATTACCAATCCCATGATCATCGGCAATAAATGGACGCCGGTGCGGAAGGTGGTCGATTTTGCGGCGGCAATGGTGCCGGTGGACAAGCTCTGCTTCTGTCTGGTTGTGCACGGGCATGAGCTGGCCGGCGCGTTTGCCGGTCCGCCGGAGACCGCATGGGACGAGGCTTCCGAGCTTTCCCGGAAACTCCACATCACTTACAAGGATCATCCGTTCCAGACGATCCTCTCCTGCGCGCCGCCGATGTATGACGATCTGTGGACCGGCGGCAAGTGCATGTATAAGCTGGAGCCTGTGCTGGCCGATGGCGGCGAGCTGATCATCTACGCGCCGCACATCCACGATATCTCCGTCACGCACGGCCGGCTGATCGAGCAAATCGGCTACCACTGCCGCGATTACTTCCTCAAGCAATGGGACCGCTTCAAGGATCTGCCGTGGGGAGTCATCGCGCATTCCACGCACGTGCGCGGCATCGGTGTGTTTGAGAACGGAATCGAGCAATGCCGCGCCCGCGTGACGCTGGCGACACGCATCCCGCGCCAGGTCTGCGAGCGCATCAACATGGGCTACCGCGACCCCGGCAGCATCAACCCGCAGGATTACGCGAATCGCGAGGAGGAAGGCGTGCTGCTGGTGCCGAAAGCCGGCGAGATGCTCTACCAGCTTCGCGAGCCCGCGCCGTGGGCCAAAGGGTATGGTTGAGAAAAACGCGATGCGCGCGAAGCGACCCTTCGTCTTCACCTTCGATATCGGCACCTCCTCGCTGCGAACCACGCTCGTGGATGGAACCGGGCGCCGCCTGGAAGAGACGACCGCGCGGGAAAAATATTCGCTCAGAAATACGGCCGGCGGCGGCGCGGAGCTTTCCCCGGAAGTGCTCAAACGCGCCGCGTTCAAGTGTATCGCGCACACCCTTTCCATCACCGATTTTTCCATCTCCGCGGTCGCCGCCTCCTGCTTCTGGCACAGCCTCATCGGCGTGGATGACCGCAACCGCCCGCTGACGCCGATCTACACCTGGGCCGATTCCCGCTGCCGCGCCGACGCCGCGAAACTGCGGGAGGAACTGGGCGAGCGCAACGTGCACGCGCGCACCGGTTGCATGGTGCGGACCTCCTTTTGGCCGGCAAAACTGACCTGGCTGCGGCGCGTGGATCGCGCGCTCTTCTCGCGCGTGAAGCGGTGGATATCGCCCGCGGAATGGCTCTACCGGGAATTGACCGGCAGCGCGCATTGCGGCCTCTCCATGGCCAGCGGCACCGGCCTGCTGAATGCCCACACCCTGCAATGGGACGAGGCGCTGCTCGACCGCTGCCACATTGCGCCGGGACAATTGAACGAGCTGACGGAAGCCCCGCTGGAGCCGAAGCGGATCGCCCGTTTTCCGCGCCTCGCCCAGGCGCGCTGGTATCCCGCGCTCGGCGATGGCGCGGCGAGCAATCTTGGCTCCGGCGCCACGCGCCCCGGCCTGGCCGCGATCAATGTCGGCACCAGCGCGGCGCTGCGCGTCATGAAGGGCGGGCCGGTGAAGAAATTTCCGTTCGGCCTCTTCTGCTATCGCGTGGATGCGGAGCGCCATCTCATCGGCGGCGCGGTCAGCAATGCCGGCAACCTGCGCGCCTGGTGCCTGCGGGAGTTGCGGCTCGAGGATAGCGAAATCGAGCGCCAGATGGCCGCGCGTGCGAAGCCCGGCCACGGCCTCACGGTGCTCCCCTTCTGGTCCGCCGAGCGAGCCCCCACATGGGACGAGGAGCGCCGCAGCATGATCGACGGCATCACCTTCAGCACCACCGCGCTCGATATCCTCCAGGCGCTCACGGAAGCCAGCTATTACCGCATCGCCCTCATCGCCGATCTGGTCATCAGGCAGGAGCGCGGCGCGCCAAAGTTCATCGTGTCCGGCGGCATCCAGCGTTCCCCCTCCTCGCTGCAACGCCTCGCGAACATCCTCAACCAACCCATCTATCCCAACGAGGAACCCGAAGCCTCCATCCGCGGCGCAGCCCTCTACGCGCTGGAGCGCGAAGGCGCCTCGATCACCCCCCTGCGCCTCACAAAACCCGTCCGCCCCCAGCGCGCAATCGCCGCCATCTACCAGCGCGAGCGCGCGAGGCACGCAGAGATGGAAGGGACGCAATAGAGCGGTGGAACGAATAGCGTAACCCGTTCGCCTTTTCGATATGCAGCCTGGGAAAAATTGCCGGCCATCGTGCGGTATTATCGAAAGAAGGGACGGGACACGCGGTTTCGCCGCTTGATGGCTTCCCGGAACGTGGTTTAGTCTGTGGGCATGAGCACGCTCGCCGAGATCGAAGCCGCTGCCGACAAGCTGCCAGTGCGACAAAAAGAGGCGCTGATTGAACGCCTCACTGCACAGGTGGAACGGGAGCGCACTGCACCGCAGGCGCGGCAGAATCTCGCGGCATTCTCCGGCGTACTTCAACTCGGCGACGACCCGCTCGCGTGGCAACAACGGGTGCGCGGAGAATGGGAGTGACCGGGCTGCTTGATACGAATGTCGCCCTCTACCTGCTGGGCGGGAAGCTGGCGGCGCCGCTCCCGGAAGGCGGGTATGGGGTCTCCGTAATCACCGAGATGGAATTGCTTTCCTGGCCGTCGCTCACGGCAGAAGAGGAAGAGCGGGTAATCGCGTTTCTTGCGAGCGTGATTCTTTGCGATCTGACGCCCGGCGTCCGGAAACGGGCCGTGCGATTTCGTCGCGACGAACGTCTGAAGCTGCCGGATGCAATCGTCTGCGCAACGGCACTGGAACACGACGTCGAGCTTTGGACCAATGACACACGTCTCGCAAAAGTCTCCGGCTTGGTGTGCCGTTCCGTTTCGCTCTCATAGCGCGGAATCCGTCATTCTCCTCGAACCGTCGGATATGAAATGTGGCGTTACGGACGCCGCGCTGGCTTGAGCGGCCTCAGCCGAATCGAGAACCTACATTCGGAAAACCAACAGTATCCGGAGCTTGAGCGCGGTTTTTCTCCAGTCGTCACTTGTCCTCAATCTCGGTGGTGCGCGGCGCAGGGCTTGAACCCGCGCCGCGGCAATCTTTCGTGAGCCGCTTGCTCTACGAGGCGCTGGCCGCGACGGTCGCCGCCTGGCGTTGCTCGACCATTTGGCGGGTGAACTTCTCCAGGTCTTCCAGGCCGCCTTTGCCTTCGGCGATGTTGATGCCGGAGCGCTCGCTCAGCAGCAGGGCCAGCAATTGGCCGATCATGCTGAAGTTTTGCGAGCCGCCGATCGGGGCCTCGCCTTTGCCGTTTCCGGTGCCATTATGGCCGCCTTCGCCGGCCATGACCAGCAGGCGCTCGGGCACCAGCGGCTGGGTGCTGTTGGCGAATTGCTCGCTCACGAGGTCGAGCGCGAAGAGGCGCGGATCGCGCAGATACACGCCGCCCGGTTTTGAGAAATTCCCGGCCTGCGCCACTGCGGACGCCGGCATATGGGTCATTCTATTGTCCAGCCACCGTGGCTGAAATTTTTGAGAAAAGGTTCGCCCTTGAGCCGCCCGGATTATCGAAGGTCATCCTATTGATCACCTGGGACGATGATCCCGCCGCCCTGGCCGGAATTCAATGTGAATTGGGCAACCCGCTGATTTCGTGGAATCTGGCACGGAAACCTGCCGTGATCCGTAAAATTACTGCGTCTCAAAATTGAAGCCGGCGCCTCAGGGGCACGTTTCTAGCTTTCAGGGGGAGAACAGCCCATCATGACCACTGCGCAGAGCGTCACCAACGAGGAACTCGACCAGATCCTCCAGACTATCGAAATGTTCGAGGTCATCCTGCAATCGAATCCGCAGGATTGCCAGTCCATGGAGATTCTCAAGGAGGCCTACTGGAAACTCAATCGCCAGAAGGAGGCGCTCGGCATTACCCGCAAGCTGGCGGATACCTATTACGCCCTGGGCCAGTTTTCCTCCGCCCTGCTCGAGTACGAGGGCATCCTTCAGAAGGACCCGAACAACCCGGAGGTCCTCGCCATGCTGGGCGAGGTGGAGCAGAAGCTGCATCCCTCTGTCAATGGCAAGGGGGACAAGCCGGGCAACCCCGATTCCCCCATCGCCATGGACTTTGGCGCCATCATTGCCGATGACCCCACGCTCATCACCACCAGCGCCACCATCAAGCCCGATGGCGCCGGCGTGGAGCTGAAGCTGGACGACGATGGCAACGAGGCGCTCGCGAAATTCCTCATCCAGCACCGCCTCGCCTCCGAGGAGACGGTGCAGACCTCCCTGGACCGGATCAAAAAGATCAACAAGAACGCCGGCCCTCAAACGCTTGCCGCCTCCCTCATCGACGATGTCGCCCGGGCCGGCATCACCAGCATGGATAGTCTCCTTTGCGGCATCCTGGACCGCTCGAAGTTCGCGTACATCCCGCTCGATTGCTACGAGGTGGACCGCCAGGTGGTGAAGATGCTGCCGGAGACGCTGACGCTGGGCCGCCTCATCGTCCCGTTCGATCTCATCAGCCGCACGATCATGATCGCCACGGCCAATCCCTTTGACGCGCAGGGCAAGGAGGCCGTGCAGCAGCTCCTCGATTACAACATCCAATGGCATGTCGCCGCCCCGGGCGCAATCTCCCGCGTCCTCCGGGAGACCTACCGGCTGGAAAACCGCACCGCGGAATAACCTTTTCCCGATTCCCATGAGCATCAAGTCATTTGGAGAACGCATCGCGGATGTCCTGATCGAGGACGGGCTGCTGCTCCCCAGCCAGCTCGACGAGGCGACGGAGATCCAGAAGAAGCAGGGCGGACGCCTGCTGAAAATCCTTACCGACCGCAGCTACGTGACCGAGCAGGACATGGTCATCTCCATGGGCCGCTGCCTGGATACCCCACCCATCAATCTCTCCCGCGTCCGCGTGCCGGAGGATGTGCTGGACCTGGTGCCCAAGGACATGGCCCGCGCCTACAAGCTGGCGCCCATTTGCCGCCTCGGGAACAAGCTATTCGTCGCAATGGCCGATCCGCTGAACGTGCTGGCGCTGGATGATCTCCGGCAGCGCACGAAGATGGAGATCGTCCCGATGATCACCACGGAGCGCGCGGTGCTCGAGGCGCTCAGCGGCGTAAACAGCGCCGGCCACCAGATGGAGCAGATGATCCAGGAGGTGGCCAAGGAAGCGACCGATACCGAGGTGGTCACGCAGAAGCGCGAGGAGATCGACCTCGACCGCCTGGCCCACGAAAGCGAAGACGCGCCGGTCATCAAGATCGTCAATCTCATCCTCGTACAGGCGCTCAAGGAAAAAGCTTCGGATATTCACATCGAGCCGTTTGAGAAAACGCTCAAGCTGCGCTACCGCGTGGATGGCGCGCTGGTCGAGGCCAGCAGCCCGCCCAAGGCGCTGCAATTGCCCATCGCCTCCCGCATCAAGATTCTCGCCGGCCTGGATATCGCCGAGCGCCGCCTCCCGCAGGACGGACGCTTCCGCATCCGCGTCTCGGGCAAGGAAGTCGATCTCCGTATCTCCGTGCTGCCCACCATCCACGGGGAGAAGATCGTCATCCGTCTCCTGGACAAGAGCGCCCTCTCCGGCTCCATCGAGCACCTGGGCATCGATGAGTTCACGCTTGGCCGGATGAAGAACGCCATCGACGCGCCCCACGGCATGATCCTGGTCACCGGCCCCACCGGCTCCGGCAAGACGACGACTCTCTATACCGTGCTCCAGGAGCTCAACAACCCCGAGTACAACATCGTCACGGTCGAGGACCCCATCGAATACCAGCTCGCCGGCATCAACCAGGTGGCGGTCAAGAGCGAGATCGGGCTCGATTTCGCCGGAGCCCTGCGCTCCATCCTGCGCCAGGACCCGGATATTGTGATGATCGGCGAGATTCGTGACAACGAAACCGCGGACATCGCCGTGAAGGCCGCGCTCACCGGCCACCAGGTGCTCTCCACGCTCCACACCAACGACGCCGCGGGCGCCATCACCCGTCTCGATGACATGGGCATCGAGCCCTTCCTGATTTCCACCTCCGTCATCCTCTCCTGCGCGCAACGTCTCGTGCGCCGCATCTGCCCGAATTGCCGCGAGGAATATCGCCCCGAGCCGGAGATGCTTCAAAAAATGGAGATCGATGACATGGACACCACCTTCTACCACGGCGCAGGCTGCGACCGCTGCAAGCGCCGCGGCTACCTGGGACGCGCCGCGATTCTCGAGGTGCTGCCGGTGAGCGAATCGATCCGGCGCCTCATCATCAAGCGCGCTTCCTCCGCCGTCATCAAAGCCCAGGCCATCAGCGAGGGCATGAAGAGCCTGCGCACCACCGGCATCGACAAGGCGCGCGAAGGCGTGACGACGCTGGAGGAAGTCTGCCGGGTGACGAGCGAGGATCATTGATCCACGCGGCGGCGCGAACGGAGGCGGCGGAAGGGGGGGAAAGTGGTGGCGCCCCGCGCTATTTCTTCTTCAGCAACTGGTCCGCGATGACGCCGATCAGAATCACGCCCCCCATCACTGCAAAGTTCAAGGAGCTGGGAATATTTAACAGGATGACCAGGTTTTGCAGGACCTGGAGGAGCGCGGTGCCAAGCACAATGCCAATGATGGACCCTTCGCCACCGGCCAGGCTGCACCCTCCGAGAACGGCGGCAGCGATTCCGTACAGCTCGTAGAACTGCGCGTGCGAGGCGGGCGAGATGGATACGGAATAGAAGGCGAAGAGGATGCCGGAGATCGCTCCAAATAAACCGCTCAGCACATACGCGCTGACGATGATGCCGCGGGTACCGATGCCGGAATAGCGGGTCGCCGCCTCATTCTGTCCGATAGCAAAAAGGTAACGGCCATAGACCGACCGGTGCAGCACCACCCACATGATGATCGCGATGATGACCAGGAGGATGAATTGGTTCGGCACGCCGCAGACCTCGCCAGTCGTCAGCTTCTGGAGCAGCTCGAATCCGGTGTTCACGCCCAGGCCCTTGGTCTCATCGTGCGCGATGGTCTGCGCGGTGCCGCGATAAATGAGCAGGCCGCACAGCGTCACGATGAAAGGCTGCAATTTCAACCGGGTGATAAGCACCCCCTGCGCGAGCCCCAGCAGCCCGGCGGTAATCAATACCGTGAGGATTGCAACGGGCCACGGCCAATGCTTTTCCACAAGGATGATGGCAAGCTGCACGCCAAGCAGGGCCATTAAAGAACCGGTCGAGAGATCGATGCCGCCCGTGATAATCACAATGCCGGCGCCGATGCTGAATATCCCGAACATTCCAATCAGCCGCCCTTCATTCTGCAGGTTCTGAGGTTTAAGAAAATGGGGATTTAGAATCGCCACCACGGTGCATAGCACCGCCAGAAGGATGAATATTCCGGCTTCGCGTTTGAGGAAGAGTTGCTTCATGAATGGAAAAGTGGGTTAAGTAGCTGCCGCCTGATGGTGGCCGACGGCCAGGCGCATGACGGCCTCCTCGCTGCATTCCGGGCGGTCCAGGAAACCGGAGATCGAGCCTTCGTGCATCACAACGACCCGCTGGCTTTCGCCAAGGACTTCCTCCATGTCGCTGCTGATCATCATCACGGCGACGCCGTTCTCGGCCAGCTTCCGCATGAGGTCGTAAATTTCCGCCTTCGCGCCGACATCGATACCGCGTGTCGGCTCGTCGAAAATCAGGAGCTTCGGCTCGAGCGCCATCCACTTCGCGAGAACAACTTTTTGCTGGTTGCCGCCGCTCAGGTTCTTGACGCGCTGCTCGACGGTGTGCGCCTTCACGCGCAGTTCCCTGGAAAGGCGCTCGCTCTCGCTCACCTCTTTGCCAAAGTTTAGCAGGCCGGCACTGGAGTATCGCCCGAGCGCGGGCAGCGTGATGTTCTCCCGGATGGTCATGGAGGTGACGAGGCCGGTCTTGCGGCGATCCTCCGGGATGAGGTAAATCCCCGCCTCGATTGCCGCCGCGGGCGAGCCCGCCGGCAGCCTGGCGCCATTCATGATAATCTGGCCGCCGGCCGGACGGTCCACGCCGAAGATCGTCTGGGCCACCTCCGACCTTCCCGCGCCGACGAGACCGGCAAAGCCGACAATCTCTCCGCGCTTCAAGGTGAAGGAAACATTCTGCCCGGGATAACGCTGGGTGCGGAGGTCCTTGACCTCCAGCACGGTCTCGCCGGGCTTGGTGGCGGCAGGGGTGCGGAACGCGATGTCGCGCCCGACCATGAGCTTCACCATATTGTCATGGGTAATCTGTTCCCTGCTCAGGCCGCCCGCGTTCTTTCCATCGCGCAAGGCGACCACGCGATCCGCGATCTGCATTACCTCGCTGAGGCGGTGCGAAATGTACACGATGCTGACGCCTTCCGCCCGCAAATCCTGGGTGATCTTGAGCAGCGTCTCCGTCTCGCTCAGCGTGAGGCTGGAAGTAGGCTCATCCATCAGCAGGATGCGCGTGTCCATGGAGAGCGCTTTGGCGATCTCCACCATTTGCTGGTAGGCGATCGGCAAATCGCCCACCCGCGCGGTAGTCGGCACGCTGGTGATGCCGAGCCGCTTCATGTAGCGGGCGGCATCCGCGTGGATTTTCTTCCGGTTGATAAGGCGCAATGGACCGCCCATCACCGGCTCGCGCCCCAGGTAGATATTCCCGGCCACGTCCACGTTATCCAGGACGTTGAGTTCCTGATGGATGAAGCCGATCCCAAACGCCATCGCGTCATTGACATCGCGAATGGTGACCGGCTTTCCGTCGATCTGAATCGAGCCTTCGTCCGGTTGATGGACGCCGCCCAAGGTCTTGAGGAGCGTCGATTTTCCGGCGCCATTCTCGCCAATGAGTGCGACGATCTCGCCCGGATAAACCTCCAGGCTCACTTCACTCAACGCAAGGACGCCCGGGAAGCGCTTGGTAACGCCCCGTAACTCCAGCAATGGTGCAGGCATCGCGTCAGGATTTGCTGAGCATCTTGTTCAGCTTCGCGCTGAAGTCGTCCACGTTGGTCTTGTCGATCACCAGCGTTGGCACGACGATCTTCTTATCTTCCGGTACGACCGATTTGTCCCCGCGGAGATATTTCGCCATATTGGTAATCGCCAGCCGTCCGAACTCGTAAGGCTGCTGCACCACAGTCGCCTGGATGAAGCCGGCCTTGACGCCGGCCAGGGTCTCCTGCTCTTCGTCAAAGCAGACAATCTTCACTTGACCGGCCTTCCCGGCATCCTTGACCGCGTTGAGGATCGCGGGGCCATTGTAACTCCAGAGGCCCACCATTGCGGCGATGTCCGGCACCGTCACCAGCGTATCGGCGGCGTTCGCCTTCGCCCGCACGGGGTCGGTGTTGTCCGTGCGGATATCGAGAATCTGGATTTTCGTGCCTGCAATCGCCTCCTTGATTCCCTCAAAGCGATCCTGCGCGTTCTGCGCGTCCTTCTTGCCGACAAATACCATGACCTTGCCGCCGTTCGGCAGTGCTTTCTTCAGTTCTTCACCGGCCTGGCGGCCCGCAGCCTTGTTATCCGTGCCGATGTAGCAGGTACGGTCGCTGTTTGGCGCGTCGCTATCCTGGGTGAAGACGAGCGCTTGTTTGGCAGTATCGTTGATCATCTGCACCTGGTTGGCGGGGTCGATGAGACTGATGGCGATGCCATCCACGCCCTTGGCCAGCAGATCGTCGATAATGGTTTTCTGTTCCGCCGCGGTGCCCGCGGAGGGAATCTCGAATTGGACGGTAATATTCGGGACATCCTTCACCGCCTGCTCGGTGCCGCGGCGGGCGATGGTCCAGAAGTTGGCCGAATTATTGGTAACGAACGCGAGATTCAGCGCCTTGGGGCCGCCGCTTCCAGCGCCGGAGGAGGTGCCGCTTTGTTGATTGCAGCCCGCGAGCAGAACGCACGCGAGTACGATACCCGCGAGGGAGGTCAATACTTTCATGGATTTGGGGTGGATGCCGTTCGAACGGAGGCCAAATGAGGTTTTGGGGGTCTTTTTCGGGGTTTTGCCACCGTCCGTTCCCATTAGCTTTAAGCCGGAGATCCCAGGGAAGGCAACAGTGATATTTTGGGGAGCCGGGCGGCGCACTACAGCGGAAATCCGAGTAGCGTCACCTCCCGTGATAAATCGTTTTATCATTCAGCGGCCACATTTGCCCGCAAATACCTCAATAAGTCAATCCCGGTGTGATCCCGGGGCGTCCCGCCGAATTTCGCGGCGTTGTGCCGATTTGCTTTCCGCGCCGCGGAACGCTCCCTTTTTACGGCACGTACTCGCGGAAAACGATGGTCGCGTTATGTCCGCCGAAACCGAACGAATTGTTCAGCGCGATACGCACCTTTTTCTCGCGCGCCGTGTGCGGGACATAATCGAGGTCGCACTCGGGGTCCGGGTTGTCGAGATTGATGGTGGGCGGGATGATGGAATCCCGAATCGCCAGGGCGCAGACGGCGGTTTCCGCGGAGCCGGCGGCGCCAAGCAGGTGGCCGGTCATCGATTTGGTGGAGCTGACCACGAGGCCATTCTTCGCGTAATCGCCAAAAACCGTCTTGATCGCCTTGGTCTCGCAGATATCGCCGACTCCGGTGGAGGTGCCGTGGGCGTTCACGTAATCCACCTGCTGCGGTGTGATGCCGGCCTTCTCCAGAGCCATGCGCATGCAGCGCACCGCCCCCTCGCCGTCCGGCAGCGGAGAGGTCATGTGGTAGGCATCGGCGCTCAGGCCATAGCCGGCAACCTCGCAGTAAATGGGCGCATTGCGGCGGCGTGCGTGCTCCAGCTCCTCCACCAATACGATGCCCGCCCCCTCGCCCATCACGAATCCGTCGCGGTCCGTATCGAAGGGACGCGAGGCGCGCTCGGGCTCGTCATTGCGCGTGGAGAGGGCCTTCATGGCGGCGAAACCGGCCACTCCCAGCGGCACCACCGCCGCTTCCGCGCCGCCGGCGATAAAGGCGTCCGCCTCGTCGAAGCGGATCATCCGCCAGGCCTCGCCAATGGCGTGGCATGCCGTGGCGCAGGCGGAGACCGTCGCAAAATTCGGCCCTTGCAGACCGAACTCCATGGAAACGAATCCGCTGGCCATGTTGGAAATCATCATCGGGATCATGAACGGCGAGATGCGGCCCGGCCCTTTGTTCATGAGGATGGTGTGCTGATCCGAGAGCGACTTGAGCCCGCCGATGCCGCTGCCGATGATGCAGCCGAACCGCGCCGGGTCCGGCAGGTGCGCGGGATCCATCTGCCCGTCGATCAACGCGTTCTTGGCCGCGGCCATGGAAAACTGCGTGTAGCGGTCCGTCCGCCGCACATCCTTCGCGTTCTTGAAATAGCGCGCCGGCTCGAAGTTTTTTACCTCACCGGCGATGCGGCAGTCGTACTCGGAAGCATCGAAGGCCGTGATCGGCCCGATTCCGCTGACACCGGATTTCAGGTTGTTCCAAAACTCCTGGACTTCGATGCCGACCGGGGTAATGACCCCAAGGCCGGTAATGACAACTCTGCGTACGTTAGGCATAGGACGGGTGGAGAACCACAACCCGAATCCGGCGCGGATGCAAACCGTTTTTGCGCCGGCAGGCTGGTTCGGATCTGGTCTCTCGAATAAAGGAAATAATCAACCCGGGAGCGGGAAGCGGCGGGTGAGATCGCGAACCTGCTCGCGGACGGCGGCTGTTTTTGAGGAGTCGCCCGCGCCGCCGAGCGCCTCGTGGATGAAATCGGCAATGTCCATCATCTCCTCCTCCAGCATGCCGCGCGTGGTGACCGCCGGTGTGCCGACGCGGATGCCGCCGCCCTTGAAGACGGAGACGGTATCGAAGGGGATGGAGTTTTTGTTCACCGTGATGCCGGCGTGGTCGAGGACATCCGAGGCATCCTTGCCGGTCAGGTTGCACGGACGCAGGTCCACCAGCATGAGATGGTTGTCCGTGCCGCCGCTGACCAGCCGGTAGCCGTGGTGAATGAGCTGCGCCGCCAGCGCCTTCGCATTCACGACGATCTGTCGCTGATAATCGCGGAAACCGGGCTGCAGCGCCTCCAGGAAGCACACCGCCTTGGCCGCGATCACGTGCATGAGCGGCCCGCCCTGGATGCCGGGAAACATCTGGGCGTCGATGCCCTTCGCAAATTGCTCCTGGCACAGGATGATCCCCCCGCGCGGCCCGCGAAGGCTCTTGTGCGTGGTGGTGGTCACAAAGTGCGCATGCGGCACCGGGCTGGGATGGACTCCACCGGCCACGAGACCCGCGATGTGCGCCATATCCACAAAAAGAAGCGCCCCTGCCTTATCGGCAATCTCGCGCATCCGGGCAAAATCAATGATGCGCGGGTAAGCGGAAGCGCCCGCCGTGATCATTTTTGGACGGAACTCGATGGCGTGTTTCTCCAGCGCGTCGTAATCGATCACCTCCGTATCCTGCCGGACGCCATAATGGGACACCTCGAAGAAACGCCCCGAGAAGTTCGCCTTGTTGCCATGGGTGAGATGGCCGCCGTGGGAGAGGTCCATCGTCAGGATGCGGTCGCCCGGCTGGAGGACGGAGAAATAGACGGCCATGTTTGCCTGGCTGCCGGAGTGCGGCTGCACGTTGACATGAGCGGCGCCAAAGATTTGTTTGGCCCGGTCGATGGCGAGTTGCTCGATGACGTCCATGTACTCGCAGCCGCCATACCAGCGCCGGCCCGGGTAGCCCTCGCTATATTTATTGGTGAGGCAGGAGCCCTGCGCCTCCATGACGGCGCGGGAGGTGAAATTTTCGGAGGCAATAAGCTCGATGTTCTCGAACTGCCGCCTCGCCTCGTGCCGGATGGCATCGGCGATTTGCGGGTCCACTTCGGCAAGCGAGGGATTTGCGGAGCCGTGGGAAGGGGTGGAATGCTGGGTGATCATTGGATTCTGGCTGATGAACTGGAGGACGCTCGGCAGCGCCTGGTTGAGAATGTCGCGGGTGCGCTCGTACGCATCCAGCCCCAGGCCGATGGGGTCGGGGATATCGAGCGAGCGCGCGGCGAGATCGGCATCGAACTCGCAGACAAGGAAAGCCCTGTCGGCCGCCTCGGGAAAAAGGAGGTGGATGGTATCCAGATGGGACCGGGTCATCGCAAAGATCCATGTGGCTTGCGCGACCAGCGAATCGGTCAGCGGCTGGCTGCGGAAGCCGGCAAGATCGATCCCCATCCTTTTAAGCACCTCCACGGTATGAAGGCTCGCGGGCTGGCCCCGCATGGCGCTCACGCCCGCGCTGATGACCCGGACATCCGCCCGCCCGCCGAGGAGCTTGCGAAACAAGCCCTCCGCCATCGGACTGCGGCAGATATTGCCGGTGCAGATGAAAAGTGCGGTCTTGGGATGGTCTGCCATTGCGAAGGGGTAGCAACCTGCATGGAAACCGGGTGGTGATCAAGCCCTGGGAACGCCATTGGAAAGGAAAAGAGCGCTTGTGAATGGCCCCGGGCGATTTTAGATTGCGGGGCTTGGACCTCCCCTTTTCGACCGAGGACCTGACGCGGCTGTTCCGCTTTGCCCTGCTGTTGACAGGGGATGAGGGAGTGGCCCAACAGGTTTTGTACGACGCCTGCGCCGAGTGCGCCGCGCGTCTGGGTGGTTATCGCAACGAACAGAGCCGGATGGCCTGCATTCTGGGCACGCTGCGCCAGAAGGCAAAGGCCGCCGTCCCGAGCGCGCCGGCGGAGGGCCGCGGGATCGCACGCGCAATCGCCGTCCTGCCGGAAGAGGAGCGCGCCGCGATGGCCGGGCTCTATACCGGGCTGCTGCCGGCCCGGGAATTGGCGGAGGCGCTGAAGATATCCCTCGAAGACCTGGGCCGCACCCTCAAGAGCGCCCGGGAACGCCTCTCCCGCGACGGGCTGGAGCTGGGCGAGGCCACCCTGGAACCGGCCCTGTGAAGAACGCGGAAGCCGAGACGCTGCTTGCATGCCATTGCGCCGGCCTGCCCGGCACGGAAGACCCGCGCATTACCAAGGCGGTGCGCCTGGCGGAAAAAGACCCGGCGCTGCAGCAGCGGCTGGCCAGGCAGCGGGCATTCGACCACCGCAATCTGGCCGCGGTGGAGCAACTGGTATTGCCGCAAGCATTCCTGGCCCGCCTGGATGCGGGCCAGCCCGAGAGCGCGCGCCCGCTCTCCGGCAAGGCCGCACTCACGCAACCGGTCCTGCTGGCTTGCGGCATCGCCGCGCTGACGCTGCTGGGATGGGGCGGCCTCACGCTCTGGAATCGCGCCCATTCCTTCCCCGGCAAGGACAGCATGGTCCGCATGGTGGAGGTCAATGACGAGATGACCGGCATGGAGATGGAGCCTAAGAAGGATCCCTCCGGCGCGCTCAATGACTGGTTTTTCGACAAGTACGGCTTCGAGGATTATTTCCTGCCCGCCGGGTTTGAAAATTACCAGACTATCGGCGCGCGTCTCTTCAAGCAGGATGGCGAGCCGGTGGCCCAGGTGGCTGTGGAAGAGAACAACATGATCTTCTTCAGCTTCAAGGCGGAGGACTTTGGCGTAGCCCTGCCGAATGACGAGTGGCACATCTTTACCGATGCCCAATGGGTGGCCGCCGTGCAGCAGCACGATGAAGAGTGCTTCATGGTCTGCTTCCGCGGCTCCCGCGGAGATATGGAAGCGCTGCTCAAGGGCAAGGCCGGGAAGCTGTAAGCGCCCGAAAAAAAAACGCGATTCATGCGCGGGGCCGGGGTTGGTTTTTTAAACTGCTCAAAGTTCCACTTGAAGTCCCGGCTCATCATTTTCACCCCTCGTTTCCCTATGTTCCGACACCTTATTGCCGCGTTGTGTTTCATCCTCCCTGCAACCGGCGCGTTAAAAGCCGCCGACTGGCCGCCGGCGGATCCCGCCGCGGTCGCGCATTGGCAATCGCTCCGGTTCGGGATGTTTATCCATTGGGGACCGGTATCGCAGACCGCGAAGGAAATCAGTTGGTCGCGCGGACCCGGCAAAGGCCAGATACCGGTCGAGCAGTACGATAATCTCTATAAGACCTTTGATCCGGAAAAGTTCAATGCGGATGAATGGGTCGGCATCGCGAAGGCGGCGGGGATGAAATACATTGTGCTGGTCGCGAAGCATCACGACGGCTTTTGCCTCTGGGATTCGAAGTACACGGACTACGACATCATGCACACGCCCTTTCACCGCGATGTGGCGAAGGAACTCTCCGAGGCGTGCAAAAAACAGGGCATCGCGCTCGGGTTTTACTATTCCGTGCCGGATGTTCACAACCCGGACTGGCCCTACGCCCTTGTGGGACGCGGCCACCCGTTGCGCGAGAAATACAACCTGGATGCCTACCAGGATTATCTCCAGAATCAGGTCACCGAACTGATCAAGAATTACGGGCCGCTCATCACGATCTGGTATGACTCCGATGGAACCGTGAACGCGATTTACGGTAAGCGCGGCGCGGATGCGATCAAGGTGGCGCGCGGCCTCCAGCCGGATATCCTCGTGGACAATCGTGCCGGCGACGGCGGCGATTACTTAACGCCGGAGCAGCACATCGGCGGCTTTGACATCAATCGCCCGTGGGAATCCTGCATGACTGTCTCCGCCCACGGCCACTGGTCCTGGGCCGGGGCGAAGGATGGCGTGAAGCCAGTCGCAACGTGCATCCGGATGCTCGCCAATTCCGCGGGCGGGGACGGCAACATGCTGCTGGACGTCGGGCCGCGCCCGGACGGCATCATCGATCCCGGGCAGGCCGGGGTGCTGAAAGGGATCGGCGACTGGCTGGCCGCAAACGGCGAAAGCATTTACGGGACGCGTGGCGGTCCGTACAAACCGACCAAGGATTACGCTTCCACGCGGAAAGCTGACGTCATCTACCTGCACCTCTTCAATACGAACGGCGGAAAACTGACGCTCCCAGCGCTTCCGGTGGCCGTGAAATCGGCGTCGATTCTGGGCGGTGGAAACGCGGATGCTCTGAACACGCCCGCCGGCCTGACAGTCACGCTGACCTGCGCCAATCCCTCCAGCCCGGATACCGTCGTGAAGCTGACCATCGACGGCAAGGCGATGGATATTCCGCCGATTTAGAGCATCCCTAATGAACCACTGACTTTAAGAGCATCCCTAATGAACCACTGATTAAGTAAAGAACCTCGGGGCAAGCCCCGAGGCATTTCAGATATGATTTCAGACACGAAAACGACAAAGCCGAAGCAAGCTTCGGGGTATCGGACCCAAAGGGAATGAACCACTGACTTTAAGAGCATCCCTAATGAACCACTGATTAAATGAACCCGAAGGGTTCAAAGATCGGTAGCCGGGGGTTGAGCGAAGCGATACCCCCGGTAGTGCGAAGAATTACGGCAGCACCCCGGAGGGGTGCAAGAGCCCCCTTG
>DATAXI010000217.1:0-9867 GCA_036266845.1 Chthoniobacteraceae bacterium
CAGGAAAACCCCGAGCAGCGCGAACTGCGCCGGCTTCGGCAGGAGTTGGAGTACGTCAGCCGTCAGAGGGACATTTTAAAAAAAGCCTTGGGCATCTTGTCGGCCGAGATGCCTCCGTCCGCTTCACGGTAATGGAAAACTGAAATCATATCTGAAATGCCTCGGGGCTTGCCCCGAGGTTCTTTACTTAATCAGTGGTTCATTAGGAGGATGGGCGGAGCGGAAGTTGGCGGGGGCGGGCGAGTTGCCCTTCCTTCTCATCTGGGCTCCAATTTCCGGAGCCGGCTATTTCGCGGGTAAGTTTTCTGGTTTCGCAAACGGCATTTCCCGTTTATGGAAAGCCGGACATTGATGACTGCCTCCCCGCCACAGCCCGCAAGCCCGGCCAGGCCCGCGCGCGCCTCCGCGTTCCTCGTGGGCGCGGGCATCCTGCTCAGCCGCCTCACGGGGCTGGTGAGGGAAAGCGTTTTCGCGCATTACTTCGGCGCTTCCGCGGTGGCGGGGGCTTTTCGCGCCGCGATGCGGATGCCGAATTTTCTCCAGAATCTGCTGGGCGAAGGTGTGCTCTCGGCATCGTTCATTCCCGTTTACTCGCGGTTGATCGCGGATGGGGAGACGGAAATGGCGGGGAAGGTTGCCGGCGTTGTCGCGAGCCTCTGGATTTTGATTGTGAGCGCCGTGGTGTTGCTGGGTGTGCTCTTTGCGCCGGTGCTGGTGGACCTGGTCGCGCCGGGCTTCAGCGGCGATGTCCGGGCGCTCACGGTGCGCCTGGTCCAGATCATGTTTCCGGGTGTGGGGCTTTTTGTGCTCTCCGCGTGGTGCCTGGGCATCCTGAACAGCCACCGGCTTTTCTTCATCTCCTACGTTGCGCCGGTATTGTGGAATGTGGCGATGATCACCACGCTGGTCGCGTTTGGCGCGGGGCGTTCGCAGGCGTCGCTGGGGGTGATCCTCGCGTGGGGATTTGTGGTTGGCGCGTTCTGCCAATTCGCGGTCCAGCTTCCCTTTATCTGGGGCCGCAAGACGGCGAGCGGCAAGTCCATTGGATCGAGCATTCGCTTTGGGTTGCAACTGGGGCTGGAGCCCGTCCGGCAGGTGTTTCGCAGCCTTGGGCCTGTGGTGGTAAGCCGCGGCGTGGTGCAGTTGAGCGCTTTTATCGACGCCTTCATCGCAAGCTGGCTGGGAGCGGTGGCCGTGGCGGGGCTCGCCTACGCGCAGGTTCTATACACGCTGCCGGTCAGCCTTTTCGGCATGTCGGTGGCGGCGGCGGAGCTGCCGGAGATGTCCAGCGCCACCGGCACGCGCGAGGAGATTTACACGAAGCTCCGCACCCGCCTTGTGGCCGGGAAACGGAACATCGCGTTTTACGTCATCCCCTGCGTGGCGGGTTTCCTCGTGCTTGGGCGGCATTTCGTCGGTGCGCTGTTTCAGACCGGTCATTTCGGCCCGCAGGATACGCTGTATGTGTGGTACATCCTCATGGGATCGACCGTGGGGCTGCTTGCTTCCACCTGGGGCCGGCTTTATTCATCCGCGTTTTATGCGTTGCGCGATACGCGGACTCCGCTTTGGTTTGCGCTGATTCGCGTCTCGCTCACCGCGGTGCTGGGATACCTGTTCGCATTCCCGCTGAGGCCGTGGCTCAATCATTTCCTGCTTCAGGTGCTGCATTTGCCGAAACCGAATCCGCACGGGATGAATATCGAGCTGGGGCTGGGCGCCGTGGGCCTCACGTTCTCGGCGGGCCTGGCGGGCTGGGTCGAGTTTCTGCTGCTGCGCCGGGCATTGCAAAAACGCATTGGCAGCACCGCGCTTCCGAATCATTACCCCTCCAAGATTTGGGCTGCCGCGCTGGTGGCGTGCGGAGCGGGCTGGGGCGTTGCGCACTTTGTGCATCTCGGTTTCCGCTGGCTCAACCTGGCCGCAATTCTCGCCGCGTTCGGGATCATCTACGCGGGCCTTACCCTGGCCGCGGGGCTGCCTGAGGCGCGCACGCTACTGCGGCTTCGGAGATAGGAAGTTTTTAAAAAGCGGGTTCACGAGTGTCCCGGGTCGTTGATTTGCCGAAGGGAGTTCTAGGAAAGGGCGCGCCGGGCCTCGGCGGCATCGTGACCAATCTGGGATTTTAACGCGTCCAGATTATCAAATCTCTTCTCCGGGCGCAGATAGGCGCGGAAGGTGACTTCGATGTCCTCGCCGTAGATTTGCTGGTCGAAGTCGAAGAGGTGCAATTCGAGAATGCGCTCGCCTGTTGCGCTGGCGATGGTGGGACGGATGCCGAGATTGACGACGCCCTTGAGCGGGCGGCCGTTCCATTGGGCGGTGACGGCATAGACGCCGTTGGGCGGGAATTGCTCGTTGTGGGCGCTCAGGTTGGCGGTGGGGAAGCCGAGTTGATGGCCGAGGCGCTCGCCCCGGGTGACGGTGCCGAGAATCGAGTATTCGCGGCCCAGCAAGCGCGCGGCGCGGGGAAGATCGCCGTTTTCCACGGCGGCGCGGATGGCGGTGCTGGAGACGATCTCGCCATCCACCTGCACAGCCGGCACTCCCACTTCATCGAAGCCCAGGCAATCGCCCATGCGCCCGAGCATATCCAGATTGCCGGCGCGCCCCTTGCCGAAACTCCATTCGTGCCCAACGCAGATTTCCTTGAGCGGCTGGCCGGCGGCGTGCAACTGGCGGACAAAATCCTCCGGCGGCGTTGCGGCGAATTCTTTCGTGAAAGGGATGACCAGCACGGATTGGACGCCGAGTTCCCGAATGAGGCTCAGCTTATGGCCGGAAGCGGTCAGGAGGCGCGGGGCGTTCTCCGGACGCAGGATTTTGATGGGATGCGGATCGAAGGTGACGGCGACAGCCGTGCCGGCTCCGTTGCGCGCATCCGTGAGGGCGCGCAGCAGCACTGAGCGATGTCCCAGGTGAACCCCATCGAAGACGCCGATGGCCAGATAGATGGGGCCGGGCAGCGTGGCGAGATCGGGAATGGAGCGCAGCACGTTCAGCATTTCCGGCCTTGAATTTAACCCGCCTAGGCCCCGCGCAGTCGAGAGACTTCCGGCAGCGAGAGCACCTGGGAGCGGATTGCCTCCGCGCTGCCGGTGCTCAGTGCCTCCACCGTGATCGAGCGATCCAGGTTGAAGCGGCCGGACTTTGTGCGGCGCAGCGATTTGAGATGCGCGCCGCTGCCAAGGTCCATGCCGATGTCATGCGCGTAGGTGCGCACATAAAAGCCCTTGCTGCATACCACGCGGAAATCGATTTCCGGCAGGCGGACGCCCTGAATCTCGTGCGCGAAGACGTGGACGAAACGCGGTTCCCGCTCCACCGTCTTGCCCTGGCGTGCCAGCTTGTAGAGGGCCACGCCATCTTTTTTGATCGCGGAAACCATGGGGGGCATTTGATAGAAATCGCCGTCGTACCTGGCAAAGGCCGCCTCGATTTGCTCGGGCGTGTACTGCGGGACGGGGCGCGACTCGGTGATCTGGCCGTCGGCATCCTGGCTGTCGGTGATGGCGCCCAGCGACATGGTGCCGACATATTCCTTGTCCTCCGCCATGAGCAGGTCCTGGATCTTTGTGCCACGGCCCAGGACTACGATGAGCAGGCCCGTGGCCAGCGGATCGAGTGTGCCGCAGTGGCCGACTTTTTTAAATTCCAGCCGGCGGCGGACAAGCGCGACGACATCGTGGGAAGTCATGCCGCGGGCTTTATCGACCAGCAGCACGCCATCTATCTCAGTTTGGGTACGCATGATGAATTTCGTCACAAATCGCGGCCATCACCCTGGCCTCCACTTCCTCCACGGCGCCGCGGATGCGCGCGCCCGCGGCCAGCGTGTGGCCGCCACCGCCAAAGAGCTTGCAGATTTTGCAGACATCGACGCGCGGGTCTTTCGAGCGCAGCGAGATGCGCACCTTCCCATCGCCGGCCAGCTCCTCGATGAACGCGGCGACCACGACGCCCTCGATTCCCCGGATGGTATCGATGAGTCCCTCGTTATCGTCCGGCACCACGCCCAGCTCATCCGACATTTTTTGCGTAAGGGCAAAGCTTGCGGCGCGTCCCTCGCAGGCGATCTTGAGCACGTTGAGCAATGCGCGCAGCAGATAAACGCGGCGCAGCGGATGGCTCTCATACATCTTCTGCGAGAGATCGCCCACCTTCACGCCGGCGCGGATGAGGTCCGCGGCGATTTCATAGGTCCGCGCGGTGGTGTTGGGATACTGGAAGGAGCCGGTGTCCGTGGAGATGGCGGCAAAAAGATTGTCCGCGATCTCTTTTGTCATGGGAAAGCCCGCGGTCCGGATCAACTCGTAAATGATCTGGCCGCTCGCCGGAGCGGTGGCGTCGATGTGGGAGTAATCGCCATAGCCTTCGTTGCTGATGTGGTGATCGATATTGATCCACAGTTTGGCCGATTTGACCGCGCCGAGCGCCGTGCCGAGCCGCACCTGATTGGCGGTATCCAGCGCGATCGCCACTTCCACATCCACCGGCTCGCCGGGCGGCTTCGAGATCATCTCCCAGCCTGGCAGGTAGCGGAATTTCTCGCCGGCACCATCCTCGTTCCAAAGCGTCACTTCCTTGCCCATCCCGCGGAGGCTCAAGCCGAGCGCGATGATGCAGCCGAGCGCGTCGCCATCGGGGCGGACATGGCTCATGATCGTAAAGCTCCGGTGCGCCCGGAGAAGGTCCGCGATATCCGCGAGGGTGGTGTTATTTTTCGTCATCGGGCTCGGGCGGCAGTTCGATTTCGTCGAGGATTTGCATGACGCGGTCGCCGCGTTCCAGCGCCTTGTCGATTTGGAAATGCAGTTGGGGCGTGTACTTGAGGACCACGCGTTTTGTGAGCAATTGCTGAAGATGCTTCCGCTTATCGAGCAGCCGCGTGATGACCTCCAGCTTTTGGGCCTCGTTGCCGATCACGCTGATGTAAATGTGGCAGGTCTTGAGGTCCGGAGTGATATCCGCGCTCTGGATGGTGACCAGCGGGGCGGAGAAGACCACCTCGCGGCGGACGATCTCGCTTAGCTCGCGTTTGATAACCTCGTTGACCCGTTCGAGACGATGTTTCATGGATGGGACGCCCGGACGGCCCGGCGCGTATGCCGCGCTGGAAGGGACCGATGCCGGGAGGGGCGCTCGGTTACAGCTTTTGAGGGAACTTTTCGAGGTTATAGCACTCGATGACGTCGCCGACCTCGTACTCGTTGAAATCGCCGAGCTTGATGCCGCACTCGAGGCCGTTGCGGACCTCCTTCACATCGTCCTCGAAACGGCGCAGCGTGGAGAGGCCGCCATCGTAAATGGGCTGGCGTCCGCGCGTGACGCGGGCGCGGGCGCTGCGGGCGATGCGGCCATCGGTGACGAGACAGCCGGCGACCTTGCCCCTGGAGAGATCGAATACTTTCTTGACCTCGGCGTGGCCGATGACGCTCTCGCGCACTTCCGGCTCCAGCAGTCCGGCCATGGCGTCCTTCACCTGGTCGATCAACTCGTAGATGATCGAGAAAAGCTTGATCTGGACGCCTTCGCGCTTGGCGGCGCCGGCGGCGGAGTTCTCCACCTTGATGTTGAAACCGATGACGACGGCATTGGAAGCGCTGGCGAGCAGGATATCGGATTCCGTGACAGGGCCGACCGCGGCGTGGATCATATCCAGGTCGATCTTCTTGCTCTTGATATTGCCCAGCGAGTGGAGCAGCGCCTCCATGGAGCCCTGCACATCGCACTTGAGCACCATCCTGAGAACCGGATGCTGGCCGGCGGCGAGGGTATCGAAAATATTTTCCAGCGTGGGGCGCGCGGGCGTCGCGAGCTTCACCTTGCGTTGCGCATCGAGGCGCTCCTCGGAGAGGATCTTGGCATCGCGCTCGTTTTCCATGACCAGCAGCTCATCGCCGGCGGAAGGCAGGCCGGCGAAGCCGAGTACCTTGACCGGGGTCGAAGGCGCCGCTTCCTTGATCTGCTGGCCCTTGTCGTCGATGAGGGATTTCACCTTGCCGCTGAAATGGCCGCAGATGAATGCCTGGCTGACTTTTAAGGTGCCCATGCGGACGATGATCGTGGCTGTGGGACCGCGCCCGGGCTCGATCTGCGCCTCGATGACCGTGCCGCGCGGCGGAGCCGTGGGGCTGGCCTTCAGCTCGAGCACTTCCGCCTGCAGGAGGATCATCTCCAGCAAGTGCTCGATCCCCGTACCCTTGAGGGCGGAAACAGGACACATGATGACGTCGCCGCCCCAATCTTCCGCCACGAGCCCCTTCTCCTGGAGCTGGCCTTTCACCTTGTCCACATTGGCGGAGGGCAGGTCGATCTTGTTGATCGCAACGATGATCGGCACCTTGGCGGCGCGGGCGTGGGCCAGCGCTTCCAGGGTTTGCGGCATCGGGCCGTCATCGGCGGCAACGACGAGCACCACGATGTCCGTGACCGTGGCGCCGCGGGCGCGCATGGCGGTAAAGGCTTCGTGGCCGGGCGTATCGAGAAAAGTGATATGCTGCCCCTTGTAATCCACCCGGTACGCGCCAATGTGCTGCGTGATGCCGCCGGCCTCGCCCGCGGCGACGCGGGATTGGCGGATGTGATCCATCAGCGACGTCTTGCCGTGATCGACGTGGCCCATGAAGGTCACAATCGGCGCCCGGTTTTTCAGCTCTTCCTCGCGCGGCTTCTCCGGCGGCTTGGGAGCCTGCACCACCACCTCCACCTTGTGGACGCCGGCGCCTTTCTCGCGCTTCTCTTTTTCGAACGTGAAACCGTGTTTCTTGCAAACGGCGGCGGCCACGTCGGGTTCAATCGACTGGTTGATGTTCGCGAAGATGCCGAGATCGATCAGGTCTTTCATGATCTGCGGCGGGCGCAGACCAAGCTGGGTGGCCAGCTCCTTGATGATGATCGGAGGCTTGATGTGAATGATCTTCTCGTCGGATGCGGGATTCTCCGCTTCCGCGGCATCCACGGTTTCCACGGCGGCCGGCGCGGGCTCAGGAGCGGCGGCGGGTTGGGAGACAGCGGCCTCAGGTTCCGGCGCGGGCGCGGTGTGTACGCCGGTGGCGGTGATGGGACGCAGGCGCGCGCCGATGGGCGGAAGGCCGCTCTTTTCCCTCTCGGCGGAGCGGTTGCGGGCCGGCTTTTGCTTTTCGTCGATGAGCGAGACGACTTCCTTGGGCGCCTTGGGCACGGCGGGAGCGGGCGCTGCGGCTTCCTTGGCGGGAGGCTGCGCGCCTTTCTTCCCGGCTGCGCCGGTTTTGGCCGGCCCGTCGCCCTTGTGGGCTTGGGGCTTGTGGTTGGGAGTCGCTCGGGTGGTTGCCATTTAAAAAGTGTTAATGCTGGGCGTGGGCGCGCCGGACGGCGTCGAGAATTTCGTTGGCTTTTTCCAGGTCGATCCCGGCGTCCGCGAGGTCCTGCGGCTCCGCGGTGGCGAGGACGTCCAGGGTGCCCATGCCGCCGCGCACCAGCTTGACGGCGGTTTCCATGTCGATGCCGAGGGAATCGACAATTCCCTTGGCCGCCTGGCCGACGCGGGCCTCGAATTTTTCCGTGGCGCTCTCGTCCTTTTCGATATTGATGTCCCAGCCGAGGAGGCGGGAGGTGAGGCGGGCGTTCTGGCCGCGCTTGCCGATGGCCAGGGAGAGCTGGTCCTCATCCACGCGGATGTTGACGACCTTCTTGTCCGGGTCCAAAGAGACGCTCTTGATTTTGGCCGGCTTGAGCGCTTCCAGGACAAATTCCTTGGGATCGGCGCTCCAGCGGATGATATCCACCTTTTCGTTGTTCAGCTCGCGCACGATGTTCTTCACGCGCGATCCGCGCATGCCGACGCACGCGCCCACCGGGTCCACTTTATCATCGGCGCTGTGCACGGCGATCTTGGTGCGGTAACCGGCCTCGCGGGCGATGCCCTTGATCTCGACCGTGCGGTCGGCGATCTCGCTGACCTCGACCTCGAAGAGACGGCGGACAAAATTTGGATGGCTGCGGGAAAGGATGATCTCCGGCCCGCGCGGGGTGTTCTCCACGGCCACCACATAGGCGCGCAGGCGGTCGCCGACATTGTAATCCTCCGTCTGCACGCGCTCGCGCGAGGGCATGACGGCCTCGAATTTGCCGAGATCGATGATTACGTCGGAACGCTCGAACCGGCGGACGGTGCCGTTGACGATCTCCCCGGCGCGGTCCTTGAATTCATCGTAAACCATCTCCTTCTCCACCTGGCGGATGCGCTGCATCATGGCCTGCTTGGCGGTCTGGGCGGCGATGCGCCCGAAGTTGCGCGGGGTCACTTCCACGTCGATCAGCTCGCCAATTTGAACGTCGGCCTTTATTTTCTGGGCCTTGGCCTGGGCGATTTCATCAAACTCGTTGCGGACCCAATCGACCACGCGAAGCTTTGCCATGGCCTTGATTTCGCCCGTCTTGGCATTGATCTCGATGCGCAGGTCGTTGGCGGGGCCGATGGCCTTCTTGGACGCGGAAAGGAGCGCGTTGGAGACGGCCTCAATGAGGATCTCACGCTTGATGCCTTTCTCGCGCTCAAAATAATCGAGAGCTGAAACCAGGTCGCTGTTCATAAAAAAATCGTATCGGGACCCGCAGGGACAAAAAAAAGTGGGGTGTAAGCCCACTCACTCGGCTGCAGGAATTAAAGATAATCATCCAAAAGCGCCGTTACGTCAAGCTTGGCAGGGAGCCTGTGCCGGCCTACGCATGACTGCAATGGCCAGGGTGATTCTTTTCGACGCTGCGGGAACTCTGATTTATCTGCCGCGCGGGGTGGGATGGCATTACCGGCAGATCGGGCAGAGGCACGGGATGGAACTCGATGAGCGGAGCCTCGGGGAGGCCTTTGGCCGGGCATTTCGCGCGTTGATGCCCATGGGAAAATCTGGCGGAAATCCCGGCGTCGGACGGGTGGACGATGATAAAGGATGGTGGCGCGCGCTGGTCCGCCGGGTGTGGCTGGAGTGCGGAGAGGAGCCGGAGGATGGGCGTTTCGAGCAAATGTTTGAGGATTTGTACGCGCATTTTGCGGAGCCCGGGGTCTGGGCGCTTTACCCGGAGGCGCTGGGGGTGCTGGAGGCGCTCGATGGCCGGCGCCGGCTTGGGATTATCTCGAATTTCGACCGCCGGCTCTACCCGGTGCTGGAGCATCTGGGCATCCGGCGGTTCTTCGAGACGGTGACCATTTCGAGCGAGGTGGGACTCGAGAAGCCGGACCCGCGCATCTTTGCCATGGCGCTGGCGGGGCTGGATGCGCAAGCGGCGGACGCCGTTTACGTGGGGGACGATCCGGAGCAGGATTGGCGGGGAGCGGCAGCCGCGGGGATGCGCGTGTACCGGGTGGAGCGCCCGGGGCGCACGCTCGACGGGCTGGCGGAGTTCGCGGGCGTTATGCCGTCCAGCGGTCGGGAAAATCGGTGAAGAAGCCGTCCACGCCCATCGCATCCAGGCGCTCCATGGCGGCCCGGGTATTCACGGTATAGACGAAGACTTTGCGCCCATCGTCATGAATGCGGGCAACCAGGCGGGGATTCACGTGGGCCAGCGGGACATGGACGGACCACGCGCCCAGCCGCGTGGCGATGGGGCGGAACCGCCGGGCCGAACGGGCGAAGAGCACCCCCACTCGCAACCCGCTGCCGCGCAATTGCCCGAGTTCCAGCCGCCGGAATGAGGAGACGATAAAATCCTGTGGGGACCACCCGGCTGCGATGTACTCGCGCAACAGCGCCAGCACCGGGATGGCGGTGCGCGGCCCTTTGAGCTCGATATTCACCATGGCGCGGCGATTGACCGTGTCCAGCACCTCGGAGAGCAGGGGGATTTTCTCGCCCTTGCCGGCATCGAGGCTGCGCAGTTGAGCCA
>DATAXI010000234.1:0-26593 GCA_036266845.1 Chthoniobacteraceae bacterium
TGCTAAACGGGCTACTTCCCTGCGCCAATACCTCCCGGCAACCGGACCATCCTCCCCGTCAACATTGACGGAGCCGGCTACGATTCTCCAAAATCCGCGACGACTCGAATGGCGGCACAGTTCGATTACCTTCCACCCGACCTGCTCTCGGGAGGCCTCCAGTAGCCGCCGGGCTTATACCTCCCGCTTTAGCTCCAGGGCAAAGCGCACCAGGTCCGAGGAGGACTTCAGTTCGAGCTTTTGCTTGATGTGCAACCGGTGGGTTTCGATGGTCTTGATGCTGAGATTCAGCTTCTCCGAGATTTCCTGGCTGGACTTCCCTTCTCCCAGCAAATGCAACACCTCCAGCTCCCGGTCGGACAGGGCATCCAGCGGGGAATCTCCATCCACGGCGCCCAGCGCGATCTTATAGATCAGTTGCCCTTTGAAATCCGGACTCACCCAGATTTTCCCGCTCAATACCGAACGCACCGCGGCGACCAGATGCGTTTCCCCCTCCCGTTTGGTCAAGTAGCCGGTGGCGCCGGCGCGCAATGCGCGTAGTCCGTAAGTCTTTTCGTCATATGCCGTGATGACGAGGATTGGCAGTTTCGGATGCTCCGCCCGCAGATGCTTGACCAGCTCGATGCCATCGGCGCCAGGCAGGGAGATATCCACAAGCACCACGTCCGCCTCGATCTGCCGCAGCGCGTCGATGGCCAGGCGGCTTTCGCTCGCCTCCCCGCATACCGTCAGATCGGCCTCCATGGAAATGAGCATCTCCAGGCCCTTGCGGAAAATGGGATGATCATCGACGATGAAGACCCGCTTCTTTTCCGTCGGGACCAGCGGTTTTACCGGGTGCGTCATGGTTCGATCGGAAGCTTGCATTTCATTTTCACGCCGAGCGGAGCCCGGGGCGTTAGCGTAAGGGTTGCTCCAATTGCCCCGGCCCGGATTCCCGGCAAATGCCAAAGGGTGGCTGCGGGCAGGGTCTGGTCCGTGGCGGCGAAATCTCCATCATGCTCCAGCGTGAGGATCACTTCATCCCTCTCATGGCTCAGCGAGAGCGTCATCCTGGAGATATCCCGGGCGGAAAGCGACGCCCGGACCGCCTCGCGGGCGATGCGGATCAACTGTCCGGCGAGGAATGGGTCCATCGTTGTAATGAAGTCATCGCAAAGAAAATCGCACGGAATTTTTTCGGAAATACGCTCGGCCAGGTCCGCGAGGGCGGATACCGGCGGCGTGGTTGAAACAGGCGGCTCGCCGATCAGCAGCGAGATTTCGCGCGCTTCAGCCGCCGCGCGCCGAAGCGCCGCTTCCAAATCGTCCATCTCCGGTGGCAGCGGGACTTCAGCCGCTTTGAGCCTGGTCTTCAGAACCCGAAACAGAAATCCGGCTCCCTGCAAGCTCTGGCACAGGGATTCATGCATCGTGCGGCCAAACCATTCGCGCTCCAGATCGATGGCATCCAGCAGCGCGAGTACCTTGTCGCGCGCTTCGCCGTTTCCTCCGGTCCGCACTTCAGGGCCGCGGCGCCGAGCCTCGGTTTTTCCGGGAGTGGGTTCTCTGATCGTCACTGGGACCATCGCGTTTGAAATGCATTACAAATTCGAGCGGCGGAATCCAGCCTTCCCGCATTCAATTTACGTGAAAATGCCTACCATAGGGAGTTTACCGACAAGCCTGTAAGCTAAAACCCCGAGCGTCCTTATGGACCGTATAGTATCTCAAGGAAGGCCTTGCTCCAATGCTACTTCGGCAAGGATCTCGTCCAGAATCTGCGGATCGAATGGTTTCAACAAATGTCTCCGGTAGCCCGCGGCCTTGCTGCGTGCCCGGTCGGCGTTCATCCCGAATCCGCTCATGGCCACGGCGTACACAGACTCGGGGAGATTCGCCCGCTGGAGGAGTTCCCAGCCGCTGCCATCCGGCAGGCCAATATCGGAAAGCAGGATGTCGATCTGGATTTTCCGGAGCGCCGCGAGAGATTCATTCATGGTGCTGGCGCTAAAAACCTCATGATCCATCTGCTCCAGATACCGGGTAAGGCCGATCAAGGTATCCTGATGATTTTCCACGAGAAAAATACGCAGCCGGCGATTTCCTCCACCTGAACCAGAACTCATCATCAACACTGTTTCGAAGCTGAACCCGGGATATGGATGTGGGATTTAAGCTGAACCCGCGGGTTTGGCCGGCGAGCCCTCGCGGGAAAGAGGCAGCCGAATCGAAAAAATGGAACCCTGTCCACTTCCGTCACTTTGCGCATCAATACTTCCTCCGTGCCCTTCCACGATCGCCCGGGCCAGCGACAGCCCCAACCCGAGGCCTCCAAACTCCCGGGCAATGGAAAGGTCCGCCTGGGTGAATGGGTCGAAAATGTTGAGGAGCGAAGCCTGATCGATCCCCCTGCCGCTATCTCGAATGGTGATGGTGATCTGCTCCGCATCCACTTGGGATTGAACGTAAATCTCTCCCTTTTCAGGAGTAAACTTGGAGGCGTTTTTGAGCACATTCCAAAATACCTGCTCAAGCCGCATGGAATCCCCCTGGATTACCGCTTCCGCCGGATCCAAAACCACGGTGAGCAGTTGTTCCTTTGCCTCCATATCGGGCGCGGCGACCTGGATCGCCTGTTTGAGCGTGGCCTGCACGTTGAGGGGCTCGCACAGCAATTCCATCTTGCCGCGCTCGATGCGGGTAATATCCAGCAACTCATCGATGAGGCGGGACTCCATCCGGATATTGCGCTGAATCAGGACCAGGCTTTCCCGCACGTCCGGCGGCAGGCCGTTCTCGCGCAAGAGCGAGTGTACGGCCATGTACACCGGCGTGAGCGGGGTCCGCAACTCATGGGAGAGGACGGCCAGAAAATGATCTTTGGCATCGCCGGCGGCCTCGGCCTTTGCGCGCGCGGCTTCCGCCTCCGCCAGGGCGGCTTGCAGTTGCTCGCGGCTTTCCCGCAATGCGGCTTCCGCGCCTTTTGATTCGGAGATATCCGAGAGAACGATTGCGAGACGGATGCTGCCGGGACCGCCGATGCGCGAAGCGGAGACTCTGAACCAGCGGTCCAGAGAAGGGACATACGCCTGAAAATGCGCGGGCTGCCCGGTGCGGAGCACTTCCCCGTAGTTCTCGAACCAGAGCGGATCGGGATTGGGCATGATCTCCCGCAGGGTATGGCCGCACGGATCTGGGATGCCCGTCTGGCCGGCAAATGCAGGATTGCATTCTACGAAGCGGTAATCGTGCGCCTGTCCCTGGGAATCGGACACGGCTTCCTGGATCACAAACGCCTCGCCCATCGAATTGAATACCGTCCGCAACCGCTCCTCGCTCGACCGGAGCGCTTCCTCCGCGCGCTTGCGCTCGGTCACCTCCGCCAGCAGCGTATCCCGCGCGGCGACCGCGTCTTCCAGCAGATTGAGCGTGGCTGTCTTTGCCTGCCGGATGGTACGATTGGCGGCCTCAACCTCCTTGATACGAGTCGCGAGGACGGCATTGGCATTGCGAAGCCGATCCTCCGTTTCGCGCAGCGCTTGCTCGGAGGTTTTGCGATCTGTCGCATCAAAGGCGACGCCAATGATGATGCCGGCATCGGTGGCGCTGCCGCGTCCGCGCCAGCGAATCCACCTGCCTGCCGCGGGACCGCACTCCAGATGCCATTCCCCCTGGATTCGGCCATCGGACGGAAGGCCGGATGCGGCAATGCCTCTCAATTCCCTGACACCGGCAGCCGACATGCACCGCGTCAGCGACTCCAGGGAAACGGGCTCCGCCGTGGGCGGGAGGGCGAAGAGGTCGATGAATACAGCATCCCCGCTAATGCGCCCCTCGCGGAGATCCCATTGCCAGGCTCCCATGCGCCCGCTCTCCATGGCCATGCGGCGCGATTCCTCGCTCAGGCGCAGTTCGCTTCGGATCCGTTTAATTTCATCCAGCGCCCGTTGCAACGTCGCCCCGGCTTGCCCAGAAATTAAATTTGCGGCGTGCTCCACGGGAACCCTCAGTTTTAACTTTGCTGCGACGGTGCGGACGGATCGGCTTCTTTCGTCTCCTCGTTGATGATCGTGTAACGAGGGTCCCGGCTTTGGACCGTGAGGAGATCGTTAATCTCCTTTTTCAGATCCACGATCCGCAGTTCCCGGCCGACGGCGACCCGGTTGAAGCGCTCAAGCTCATCATTGCGAGTGAGAAGTTCCGCAGCCGAGCGTTTGTTTTCCGTGATATCGACAAAGGTCAGGACGACCCCGGCAATCTGATCCTCCAGGGTGCGGTAAGGCTGAAGGCGCGCCTGGAACCACCGGCCGCCATCGCGTACCTCGCGCTCGACAGGAACCAGGGACTTCAGCACCTGGTCCGCATCGGTGGTAAGCTCGGGGTAATCGAGACGGTGCTTCAGATCGTCCAGCGGACGGCCCAGGTCTGTCGGAATCAGGTGAAACAGCTCAACGGCCTTGGGCGTATAGCGCATGATGTGGTGCGTCCGGTTGAGGAAGATGGTGGCAATGGCCGTTGAAGCCATAAGGTTTTGCAAATCGCTGTTTGCGTGGCCCAGCTCATCGACTTTGCCCTTCAGCTCCTGGTTTACGGTCGTGAGTTCTTCGTTGATCGACTGCAGCTCTTCGCGGGAGGTTTCCAGCTCCTCGGTGGCGGAGCGGAGTTCCTCGTTCATGGCCTGAAGTTCCTCGTTGCTCGCCTTGAGCTCTTCCGTGCTGGCCTCGTATTGCTCCACGGTGTCGCGAAGGTGATTTTTCACATGATCAAGCTCATGCTCCAGATGGTGGACCACGGACTCCGGCGCCATGCCTTCCTCCGCGGCGCGGGGTCCGGGCAGCTCCAGCGGCCTGGGAGGCCTGTTTTCAAAAGTAACCAGCGAGTAGCCCGGAGCGATATCCCCCGCTGGCGCGACCCGCAAATCCACGGCGCTGGAGGCGCCGCCGATATCCACGGGAAGGCCGAAGACCTCCACAGGCTGCCCCGTATCCATCGCGCGGAAGAGCGCGGCGCGCAGCTCGATGCGGAGCATCGGATGGACCACGCGCAATAGATTGGCGGTGGGCTCCCCTCCGCCAAAGTGCAGAAAAGCGCCCGCATGCTCGGAAAGATGCACGATATCATGATCGGCATTCACGATGACAGAGGGCGGGGAAAATTTCTCAATCAGCTTGAAATGCAGATCCCCAATCGTGCCCCGATGCTCGCCCGGCGGCTTCTCCGCGCGGAATGGCATCGCCAGCCCCTGGAGAAACGAGCGGGAGGGGATCACCGGAGTGTTCCGCTCCTGCTGCCGCGCCTCCAGCGTACGCAGGATATTGCTCGGCCCCTTGGGCACGGGCAGGCTGGTGCGCGGAACGGGCTGCTGCACATAAATCCGGTGCTTCTTGTCCTGGACCCGGAAAAGCGGGCTATTCTCGTCAATCGATTCCGACGAACCCAGGAAGAGAACGGCGTGGGACTTCATCGCAAAGTGAAATATATCCAGCAGGCGCAACTGAGCCTCGCGCGTGAGGTATATCATCAGGTTCCGGCATGAGATGAGGTCCATGCGGGAGAAGGGCGCATCCTTGAGGAGATCGTGCGTGGCAAACAGGACCATCTCGCGCAGCTCGCGCCGGACGCGGTAGCCGGTGTGTTCCTTCATAAAGAAACGTCTCAGACGCTCATCGCTCACATCGGCGACGCTCGACTCGGGATAAATGCCGATGCGCGCCTTCCGGATCGCATCTTCGTCCAGATCACACGCAAAGACCTGGAGGACGGGCGGATGCTCAATCTTGCGGGCGTGCTCGAGCAGGAGCATCGCCAGGGAGTATGCCTCCTCTCCGGTGGCGCATGCGGGCACCCACACGCGCACGGCGTCGCCGGGTCCCTTGTGTTTGAACAATTCCGGGATGCGAAGTTCGATCGCCTCAAAGGCGTCCCGGTCGCGGAAGAAATTGGTGACGGAAATGAGCAGGTCCTGAAGCAGCGCTCCGGATTCGCCCGGATGCATGCGAAGAAAGCTGAGGTAATTTGGAACGTCCTCGACGCCATTGACCTGCATGCGGCGGGAGATGCGCCGCACGATGGTGGCCCGTTTGTAGTAAGAGAAATCGCGGCCGGTGCGGGAGCGGAGATACGAGAGAACATCCCGCAGCGCAACTTCATCCAGGTCCGGAGGAGGCACGGCGGGTTTCGCGGGCTGCGGTCCATCCTCCGGGGGAAGCTTGAGCTCTTTTTCCTGATTGAAGTAGGAGACGAGGCGCCCGGAGATTTCAGACGCTTCGAGGACCCAGTCCACCATGCCGGTATCGATGGCGGAGCGGGGCATCCCGCGGTGTTCGGCCTCATCGGGGTCCTGCGCGATGGTAAGGCCTCCGCGCTCCTTGATTCGCTTCAGCCCCAGGGCTCCATCGCCGTCCGCGCCGGAGAGAATGATGGCCGCGGCATGGGGGCCGTGCGTATCCGCGAGAGAGCGGAAGAAGAGATCCACCGCAACCCGCTTGCCGCGATCCCCCTGCAGCTCGGTGAGGCGGAGATGGCCATCGACGGTGGCGAGAAATTTGCCGGGCGGAATGACATAGACCGTGTTCGGCGCCACTTTTTCGCCATTCTCCGCCTGGACCACCTTCATGGAAGTCCATCGCCCGATCATCTCCGCCAGAGAGGAGGTGTGCGTGGGCGAGAGATGCAGGATAACGACGAAAATCATGCCGGATTCCGGCGTGATGCTCTTAAAGAACCGCTCCATGGCGGGTATGCTGCCCGCGGACCCGCCGATGCCGATCATCGGGGTCATCTGGTACCCCTTGGTGGGGACGATATCGTCGATGAGCTCCGGGTAATCCTCTTCGATAAAGTCCGGCCCTATCGCAGGAAGACCGTCCGCCCGCGCCACTTCGCCATTGACGGGGGCTGGCGGCGGCAATTCCGGATTTTGAGGCGGCTGGGGCGGCGCAGACTCTGGCATACCCCAACCTTAACCCCTGGGATCGATTCGAGCGAGGAATGTCTGAAGCGAATGCTCCGGCGGCTCAGCTCTCGTATGCCCGGCAGATGGTGCCGCCTTCCTTTTCCTTGAGGATGATCCTGGATCGGCCGCTCGGCGTCGTTTCGATTTCCATGGAAAATCCCCGGGGCAGAAGTTCCTCCGAGAGGAGCCGTTTCAGTTGCGCATTGAAATGGCTCGAGGGAATGGCTCCCGCGAAGTGCAGTTTCGTTGCCTGGATCAATACCGCTTCGATCAACTCCGGGATATCCCGCGCCGTGCGAGGGACATTCGTGTTAATGATTTTCGGAAACCGCTTCCTGTTTAACGTAATCATGTGAGTTCGAGGAAAGTCCCAGCATTTTGATGCGCTCCGTAAGGCGTTGGAGACGTTCTCGGACTTGACGAACATTCGGACTATCGGGCCCCGTCTGAACCAGGGCGCTGATTTCCTTCCTTACCTCGCCAAGCTCCCGGTGGAGCTCGGCGTAACTTTCTGCTGCTGGAGCATCGGCCATATCGCATAGAATGTCCCTACTCGTGGCCGGCTGCAATTGGGGCAGCCCCGTATTGATCTATCGGGGATGTTTACGAAAAACCACGGAGCCCTCTCGGAACGGGGCAACGCGCCGCCGCGAAACGCTTGAAGCAATCTCCCGGATGCACCCGGCGCGACGCCGGAGCGGCATAAATCCAGGGAAAGCTTGCTCAAGCGAGGCGGGGCACGCCGGTGCTGAAGGTGCCGGGAGGAGAGAATTCATGGCGGACCGGCGGCGGCGTCATATCGCGCTCCTGGCTGGTGAAGATGGCGGCGCCCTGGGAGATGAGGTAATCGGCCGTGCGCGCCGCGAGGGCCTGGATGGTCAGGCCGGGATTTGCGGAGCCCTGGGTGGGCAGCACGCTGCCGTCGCACACAAAGAGGTTCGGGATATCGTGGCTCCGGCAAAAACCGTCCACGACGCTTGCCGCCGGGTCCTTGCCCATGCGCGATGCGCCGACCAGATGGGCGTAGCGCGCCTCCTGCACAATCTCTTCCGCGCCGGCGGCGACCATCACTTCCTCGACCTTTTTCTTTCCGTACTCGATGAGCTTGTGGTCGTTCTCGTGCAGGTCAAAATTAACATGCGCAACGCGCAGGCCAAACTGGTCTTTCTCCGCGGCCAGTGTGACCCGGTTTTCCGGCCATGGAAGGATCTCGCCCAGCAGTCCGAATGAGGACCAGTGATTGTAATCCATCATCGCCCGCCGGAGTCCCCAGCCCCAGGCGCCGCGGGCCGCCATCATCTGGCCGGAAAACGCGATGGGCAGCGGGCCGACGGTTTGAATCGCGAAGCCGCGGACGAAATCGCGTTTGGGATCCGTCTCGTAAAACTCCTCTGTCATCGCGTGCGCGGGGGGACCTTTGTACATGCGGACCGGCTGGGGAAAGCGGCCCAGGATCACATTGCCGCCCTGCGCCATCAGGTAGCGGCCAACGGTATCGCTGGAATTGGCGAGCCCGTGCTCCTGTCCGTCGCACGCCGATGCCAGCAACAGGCGCGGCGATTCAATCGCGTAGCCCGAAACAATCACCGCTTTCGCTTTTTGGAAAAGGCTGTGTCCGTCGCGGTCAAAATATTCGACGCCGGTCACGCGGTTCGAGGATTTATCGAAATGGATGCGGGATGCCATGCACCGGTCGCGAATCTCGGCGCGATGCTCGATCGCATCGGGAACGTGGGTGATGAGTGTGCTGGCCTTTGCGCCGACCTTGCAGCCCTGAAGGCAGAAGCCGCGGTAAATGCAATGGGGACGCTGGCCCCGCGATCCGCTGAGAATGGCGACCGGGCCGCCGGCGCTGACGGGGATGCCCAGGCGCGAGCAGCCGCGGGCAAGGGTATTGCCCACTCCGGCCATGGGATGCGGGCCGAAGGGGTAGCCGTGGGGATCGCCCCAGGGAAACCATGGCGGGCCGGCGACCGGCATTTCGCGTTCCATCAGCTCGTAGTAGGGCTTGAGATCCCAATAAGAGATGGGCCAATCGGCGCCAAGGCCGTCCCGGGAACGGACCTCGAAGTCGGACGGATGAAAACGCGGCGTGAACGCGGCCCAGTGCACCGTGCCGCCGCCGACTCCCTTGCCGGAATTGTTGGCGCCCAGGGCGAGCGGATTTTTTCCACCGGTGATACGGAGATCCTCCCAATAGAGCTGGTGGGAGCCGCTCTCATCGCTGACCCAATCCCGCTCCGTATCCCAAAAAGGCCCGGCTTCCAGCCCGATGACGCTAAAGCCGGCACGCGCGAGGCGCTGGAGAAGAACGCCGCCGGCCGCGCCTACGCCGACGATGACGTAATCGACCACCTCCCCGTCGCGATACCGGTGCATGGGAAAATCGAGGACCTGCATGGGCCCGAGATGATGATCCGCGCTGGGCCCGGAGACGCTGTCGATGGTGAGCATCAGTGAGTCCCTCCCTGCCCCAGCGGAGGCTGCTCTGAGTGGGCTGCGGTGCCGCCGCCCGCGGGATCGGACAGCGCCCCCGGCGGGGCTTCCCACTCGTAGCGGCTCTCCTCGACCTCCCATGGCTCGGGCTCGCCGTTCTCCAGCCGGAAGTAGGCGCGCGGATACGCGGGACCGCCGAAACCGATCTCGTCCCACGCCCAGGGATGCGCGTAGTAAACGGCGGCGCAATCGTGGACAAGCATGGCCCAGTAACGGTGAACCTGCATCCGCGCCCAGGCATCCTCCGCGCCCGGCATTGGCTTCGCATCATGGATGGAGAGCAGCAACTCCGCCTGCTGGCGCCAGGCGATGGCGATGAAGGATTTGCCATGAGCATGGCGGGACATCTGCTCGATCGCCTGAAACCCGAGCCGGTAGGCATCCCCATCCGGAGGCATTTTTGCAAACCGGTAACCGGCAATGCGGCCCGTGTGGAGGCGCTCATCGATACGGGGGACGATCGGGATGCGGCGCGCGGGAAGACGATCATCCTGCGGGAGAATGTGCTCGGCGATGACGGTCATCATTTCCGCCTCCGGCGCGGTAAAAAAGCGGATCGGCGGAATCGTGTGGACGCGCTCGATGATTTTTTTGCGCGTGGCCGCGTCCCAATGGGATTGCTGATCGAGCGTGCGAAAACCGGGGTAGTAACCGGGCTGCTCGCGCGCGGGAAGCGGCTCCCCGGTCGCGGGATCGACGGGCCGATGATCCTCCCTGGCCGGGGAATGGTTGCCGGAATCAGGATTCATTTTTCCCTCCGCATGAGGGCGGCCAGGAGTCCGAGCGCGCCGCATGCGGCGAAAAGCAGCGGCGCGAAAATGGGCGGCCCGTAAATGGTGTTGTAGAGCGGCTTCTTGATGCCGCCGGGGCGGCGAAGCACGCCGCGAACGTGATAGCCAAAACCGATGGCTCCATCCGCGATGGCAAGCAGCGAGAGGGCGGGGAGCCAGGTGCGGGCAATGCGCGGACTGCGAATGGATGCGCCGGCAACGGCCATGAGCGCCGGCGCGATGATGACGGGTGTCCATTGCGCGGCGTACCGGAAATTATTTTTGTAATGCGAATACAGCGCCTCGAACCCGCTGAAGAAAGCGCCAAGGATCGTGGCCACGGCAAGATGCTTTTGGTAACGGCCCATGCGGAGCTGGCATTGCCACTGCCTGCTGACGGGCAGCTTCGTCACATCCAGCAATGTGGAGAGCGAGAACTCCGACTCCTCCTCCGTCCGCAGGTAGGAGGCGATAAGGCCAAGGTACGCGCTCACGCCAAAAAGAAGCGGGGCAAAAATCGGCGGCCCCATGATGATATTCGCGACGGTTTCGCGCCAGCCGCCGGGCTTCCGCGCGATGCCACGGATATGGTAGAGGAAACCGATCAACCCATCGGCAAGCGTGACGAAGGAAACCCAGCGCAGAACCCGGCGTCCGGTGCGCGGGCTCACGGCCCCGGCAACGCCCGCGCCGGTCATGGCGCCGCTGAGGGCAACGGGCGTCCACATGATGCGCTGGCCATAGCTGCCGCGGTAATGTTCGTAGGAAACCTCGAGGCCAGCGAGGATGCTGGATAGTCCCGCGAGCAGGGAAAGGCTGCGCTGGAAACGGCCCTCGCGGATGTGCGCGTCGGCCAGGGCCGCATCGCGGGTGAGGATGGCGGGTATGTTGGTCATGGCTGGTGAAAAAACGCTCACTGCGCATAGCGCGCGGCGTCGCTTCTTTTAAAATCGAGGCCGAGCCCGGGACGGGACCTATCGGGCCGCAACGCGCCATGGACGGGGCGCGGCGCGCCATCAAAGAGCATTTGCTCGATGCGGACATGGTCGTGAAAGTACTCGCCGACCCAGAAGGACGGGACCGCGCATGCCAGCGAGGCGTGAAGCGCCGGGGCGCAATGAAATGAAAACGGGACATGATGCGCCGCGGCGAGCGTTGCCGCTTCGAGAAAACCGGTGATGCCCAGGCAGCGGGTCGCATCCGCCTGGAGGACATCCACCGCGCCGGCGGCGAGCATGTGCCGAAAGTAATCCGCATCGTAGCCGTACTCCCCGGCGGCAACGCGCATGCCGGGAGGGAGGCGGTCGCGGATAAGGCGCAGGCCTTCCAGATCGTCGGAGGAAACGGGCTCCTCAAACCAGCAGACATCCTGTTCCGCAAAATGCCGGGCCTGTGCGAGCGCTTCCTTGCGCCCATAGGCGCCATTGGCATCCACGGCCAGGCGGACACTGGGTCCAATGGCCTCGCGAGCGGCGCGAACCCGTTCGATATCCGCGGCTGCGTCACGCCCGATTTTCATTTTGACCATGGAGATGCCTTCCTCCGCCCAGCCGGAAAGCTGGGACTGCAATTCCTGAATGTCATAGGAGGTAAAACCGCCGCTGCCGTAGATCAACGCCTCCTCGCGCGCCGCGCCAAGGAGATCGAGAAGCGAAACGCCGAGCAGCTTCGCTTTCAAGTCCCAGAGAGCGTTATCGACGGCGGAGATCGCGGTCGCGGCAAGGCCGGGGCGGCCCAGATTGCGGACGCGGCGCACCATATCGCCATGCGCGGACGCGATATCAACGGCGTTGCGGCCGGTGATAAGAGGAGCGAAATCCGACTGGACAAGTTTCGCGGCGGTGGCGTCGGTGTAGGAGAATCCGAGGCCTGATTTGTCACCCGCCAGAATTTCCACCAGGACCATGGTGGTGGAAGTCCACTCGAACGTCCCGTCGCTCTCGGGGCGGTCGGTGGGGATGGTATAGGCGGTGGTGGAAACCTGCCGGATTCGCGCAATTTCCTTCATCTCATGATTGGCAAGGAATGAATCTCTCCGCAACCATGGGAGAGTGGCGGCGGACGTTGGTGCTCATCGACATTTTCAATCGCATGAAGGAGTGCCGGTGCGTCCCTTTTTGAGAAGATTGCGATGCGCGAACCTTCCAGAAAAATGGGCGCCGGGATTCTCATAGACCAATCCCCTTCCCTTCCTCCACACTCGCCACGCCGCAGTGAGATTCATCGACCAGGAGAAATTCGAGAAAATCGTCCGCTTCGCGCGCCGGACGAATCCCTTTTACGCCCGGTGGATTCCACCCGGCGGCCCGGTCCCCATCATGACGCGCCGCATGGTGCTCGAAAATAATACCGAGTTGCTCAACGGCCACCCCGTTGCCGGCATGACGTCCGGCTCCTCAGGAATGCCGGTAAACGTGGCCAGCGGACCGGACCGTGGCAAAATGGAGATCCGGGACAACATGACGATCCTCCGCTGGCTGGGCGGTCCAATGCCGAGGCTGCCGATCCTTTACCCGCTGGAATGGCGCCCGAGGAAGAATCTGATTCCCATTTCAACGCCCATCCCTCAGCAGGCGGAAGGCATCCGGGATTTTGCTTCCCGCCACGACATCTTTTCCATCCTCACCTATCCATCGAATGCAAAGCTGCTCGCCCAATACCTGGGCGACAAGGGGATCAGCTTTCCGTCCGTACACCGCGTCCTCCTGATGTCGGAACCATTGGACTCAGGCCAGCGCGCCTTGATCCGGCAAGCCTTCCCCAACGCGCTGATCTGGATCACCTATAGCGCGACGGAATTGGGCATCATCTCCTGCCAATGCCCGTTCGAGCCGGATTTCCAGCACATCATGAGCCACAAGCTGGGTGTGGAAATCGTGGATGCCGGCGGGCAAGCGGTGCCGTTCGGCCAGGTGGGCCGCCTGGTGTGTACGGATTACTACAATTGCCAGATGCCCTTCATCCGCTACGCGCTGGGCGATCTGGCCTCTTTCGGCCAATGTCCATGCGGGAAAATCCCGCTGCCCGCGTTCAGCCAGGTGCTTGGCAAGGTGCGCGGAGCCCTCCTGCACCGCGATGGACGTCGGGAAACGTTCGCCTTTTTTGCGGATGCCTTCGAGGATCTCCCCGGTATCCGCCAATACCAGGTCATCCAGGAAGCGATACACCGCTTTACGGTAAACCTGGTGATCACGCAGAAGGTGGACGCGGAAGTCCGCGCGATTTTTCTCAAGGAGTTCGGTTACGAAAACCAGGTGGACATCGTTTACATGGACGAAATCCCGCGCGATCCAAACGGAAAATTCTACGCTTCCATCTGCAAGGTGTAGCCGCTTCAGATCAGCCGAAATCGCGCCAGGTCCTGGGAATCCACAACGCCGATGGGACGCCGATCCCCATCCAGCACCACCAGATCGTCGATTGCGTGATCCTGGAGAATTCGCAACACCTCCGCCGCCAGTTGATCGCCCACCACGCAAATTGGGTTGCGCGTCATGAGATCGCCCACGCGTTTCTCCATCAGGGCCGGGTCATCTTGCAGGTGCCTGCCAAAATCGCCATGCGTAAAGATACCGGCCAGCCGTCCCGCCTCATCCGTGATCACCGCCGCGCCGGCCCTGCGCCGCGCCATCTCGTGCAATGCCTCGCGCACCGTCGCGGAGGGTGGCGCCAGAGCCATCCGCTCCGGCCCGCGCATGATCTGGTGCACCTTGAAGAGCAGCGAGCGCCCGATGATCCCGCCGGGATGCAGCCGGGCAAAGTCCTCTTTGGCGAATCCGCGCGCCTCCAGCAGCACCATTGCCAGCGCGTCGCCCATCACCAGCATCGTCGTGCTGCTGGAGGTCGGCGCAAGGTCCAGCGGGCACGCTTCCTGGCTCACCCTCACGTCCAGGTGCACCTCCGCGTTCGTCGCCAGGAAGGACTGCGCATTGCCGGTCATCGCAATAATCTTCGCGTCAAACCTCCGCAACGCGGATACCACGCTGATCACCTCGTCCGTCTCCCCGGAATAGCTGAGCGCCAGGATGACGTCGCCATCCGCCACCACGCCCAGATCGCCATGCATCGCGTTCATTGCGTTCAGCACCACGGCTGGAGACCCGGTGCTCGTGAGCGTCGCCGCAATTTTATCGCCGATGTGCCCGCTCTTTCCCACGCCCACCACCACCACCTTGTTGCGCCGCCCGGCCGCGGCCATGAGCAATTCCACCGCCTTTACAAAATCGCCGTTCAACCGCTCCCGCGCTTCCCGGATCGCGGAAAGCTCGATCTCAAATACGCGCTGGGCTTTTTCCAAAAAATCCACTGCCTGCGATACTGGCGCGAATCCCGCGGTCCCGGCGAGGGATATTTTTCCGGCGTCAGCTCTCCTCCTGCCCCGCAAATTGCTCCAGCAGCTTCCCCAGTTCCCCCAGTGCCTGCTCCGCATCCGGCCCGTCGGCGGCCACCACCATATGGGAGCCGCAGTCCAGGTTTGCGCTCAACACATCCAGGATGCTGGCCGCGGAATACTCCGTCCCATCCTTCCGGATCACGATGGTGGCCCTGAATTTCCTGGCACATCGGACGAATTCCGCCGCCGGGCGGGCATGCAACCCCAGTTTGTTGAGAATGGTCAGTTCGCGCTCCATATAAAAAGTAAAAGGCCGGCAAAGCATAGGGCAGATCGGTTTCTCTTCAATCCGAGAACCACCCAAGAAATCTGAAATCGAACGCGGCACGGTCGCATCAGGTTCCGCAAACGAAACTTTTTTCAGACGGGGATAAACCAACCCGCAAATGCTGCCATGAAGAAGACATTACTCATCCTAGCCGCCAGTGCCCTGATCGCCGGCCCGGCCCTCGCTCAAGGCGATAATATTTCGACTACGGCCATGAGGCGCAATACGCTCCCGCCCGTCAGCCGCGAGCAGTCGGAAGGCGCCCTCCAGCGCGGCTTCCGTCTCGGCAATCCGCTCGAGATGCTTAATCCGCTGGCTCCTGCCAGGTATGGCCGCGGCACGGATTTTACCGTGGAACGGCAGTATCACGATCAGACCCTCCGTCCGCGCGACCGCTCCCGCACCTACATCTCGGGGGTTCGTCTCCTTTCCTTTACCTTCTAGTCTAGGCGCGGGGGCGGCCTGCCGGCGGGCGAGGCTTGTTTCAATTTCATTGCAAGCCGGCGGCTTTTCACCGGAATCTGCCTGTGCGTGAATCCCACAGGCAAGCCGATCGCGGCCCAATACTGCGCGACGTTTCTAAAGCCGGAGATGGAGCACATCTACCGGCAGATCACCGCATTGCGCGCGTATCAGCCCGTGGTCCTGACCCAGCGGCGGGAGAACGCCGGGCGCTTCCCGTTTGAGGCGGTTATTTCCTTGCGCAGGCCATGGACACGCGAGCTGCGGCGCTTTTGGCAAAAGACGCTGCTCGGCGGGCCGCTGTTGATCTCGCGCAGGGAGGCGCGGGCGCTGGGTGGCGCGCTGCGGCATTGCCGGGCGTCGCTGCTGCATGTTTATTTTGGCCATATCGGCGTTCATCTGCTTCCTTTTCTTCAGAAGGCGCGATTGCCGCTCATTATCTCCTTCCACGGCGCGGACGCGGGTGTGGATGTCGTGAAACGCTCCCACCTCCGGCCGCTCCGCCGTCTCTTTGACGTGGCGGCGCTCATCCTGCCGCGCTCCCAGGCCATTGCGGAAGACCTCATCCAACTAGGCTGCCCGCCGGAAAAAATACGCCTTCACCGGACCGGCATCCCGCTGGACCGCTTTCCCTTTACCCAGCGTTATCTGCCGGAGAATGGCCAATGGCGTTTCTTCCAGGCCTGCCGGCTCATCCCCAAGAAAGGCCTGGAAACGACGCTTCGCGCGTTCGCGCAATTTCACAGGCGTTTTCCCGGTTCCCGCCTCACCATTGCCGGCGAAGGACCGCTCGCCGAGCCCTTGCGGGACCTGGCCGCGGAGCTGAACGTCGCCTCCACCGTCTCGTTCCCCGGCTTTGTCTCCCAGGCGAAATTGCGCGACCTCTTTTACCAGTCCCACGTCTTCCTCCATCCCAGTGTGACCGGCCCCAATGGCGACCGCGAGGGCGTCCCAAACACGATTCTTGAGGCCATGGCCACCGGCCTTCCCATTGCCGCCACGCAGCATGGCGGCATCCCGGAAGCCGTCCGCCACGGCGAAACCGGCCTCCTGGTTCCAGAGCAATCCGACGGGGACCTCGCCGCGGCGATGTTGAGTATGGCTTCCGATCCCGCCCAATTCTCCGCCATGAGCGCCAACGCCGCCCGCACTGTCGCCGCCGAGTGGGAAATCCACGCCCAGACCCGCCTCCTGGAGGCTCTCTATGACGAGGCGCGGCGCACCGCTAATGCGAGCCTCAGATGAAGGCTCCCCGCTGGCTTGCCGTCTCAAAATAACCAAAAAAAGAGGTATCGAAAACAGTCAACGCCTTGATGAGGGCATTCCTAAAATGGACTGGTAGAGGAAACGGAAATAAGCAGAATTACCCAGGGAAGACGAAAAATCGCAATTGTAATACGCCATCCTATAAGCCAATGGTTTTCCTAACCCATGAAAAACGGCGCCACGCAGCCATGCGCCTCGACACTCCACCCTCCGTATCGGCCCTTCTTCATCCCCCGGTGAAAGGTGAAGAAACGATTGCACGGGCGCAAACTCGCCGCATAGACTCCTCAATGTGCTTCAAACTGTCTCCCGACCCGGTTCAATGATGTCCGGCGCGGCCGCGCCTCCCGGCGAACCCGCGATGCGCGAACAAATCCTCACCGCCTACCGCTGGATGCTTCTGGGCCGGATTTCGGACGAGAAGTATGCCAGTCTCTACCTGGCGGGAGGAAAGATTTATGGCGGCGTTTTTATCGGCAAAGGACAGGAAGCCGTTTCCGTCGCTACCGCCATGGCTTTGAACAAGGGGGATATCTACGCGCCCTTAATCCGCGATCAGGCGGGCCGCCTCGCTTTTGGCGAAAGCCTGCTGGATGCGACCCGCACCTACATGGGCTCCCGGCTGGGACCCATGCGGGGCCGCGATGGCAACGTGCACCGGGGAAAGCCGCGCGAGGGTTATATGGCGATGATCAGCCATCTGGGAGCAATGATTTCCGTCGTATCGGGCGCATTGATTGCCCGCCGGGCCAAGGGCGATACCGCGGCGATCGGCGCCGTATCGCTGGGTGAAGGCGGTACCTCCACCGGAGCATTCCACGAAGCGATGAACCAGGCGGCGATTGAAAAACTGCCGCTGCTGGTGGTGGTGACCAATAACCAATACGCCTATTCCACGCCCACAAGCCGCCAGTTTGCCTGCAAGAACCTCGCGGACCGCGCCGCGGGCTACGGCATCGAGGGGCATACCATCGAATACGGCAACGATCTTGCCGCCTGTCTCGAAGTCATCGGCGGCGCGGCGAAACGCGCCCGCGATGGTCACGGGCCGCAATTGATCGTCACCTCCGTGCTGCGATTGAGCGGCCACGGCGAGCACGATACCGCCGAATACGTGCCGGAATCGCTGAAAAACTCAAAAACGGGCGCGGACTGCATGCAGGTGACGGAACAAGCGATCCTCGCCCGGGGCCTGGCAACGGCGGCTGATCTGGAGCGTTGGCGCGCCCAGGCGGTACTCCAGGTGGAGGAGGCTGTGGCCACCGCCCGCCGGGAGCCGGCGCCGGACCCGGACGCCGACGACTGGTGCGCACTGGCAACCCCGCATCTCGCCGACGGTTTCAACAACGGCTGTCAATAGACTGATGAGCATTACCTACCTGGACGCAATCCGCGAAGCGCAGGCCCGCGCCCTGGCGGAAGACTCGCGCGTTTATATTTATGGCCAGGATGTCGGGGCATTCGGCGGCGCATTCAAGGCCACCAAATACCTGGCCACCCAGTTTCCCGGGCGCGTGCTGGACGCTCCCATCAGCGAGGATGCGATGGTGGGCAGCGCCATCGGCGCCGCCATCGAGGGGATGCGTCCGATCATCGAGATGCAGTACGCGGACTTCTCGACCGTCGGTTTCAACCAGATCGTCAACAACGCCGCCACGCTTTATTGGCGCACGCAGACCAAGTGCCCCATCGTCATCCGCCTCCCCTCCGGAGGCACGCCGGGCAGCGGCCCTTTCCATAGCCAAAGCATGGAAGCGCTTTACGCGACCTATCCCGGCCTGGTGGTGATGACTCCCGCCACGGTGGAAGACGCCTACAGCATGCTGCTTGAGGCGGTGGAAATCGATGACCCCGTCATATTCTGCGAGCACAAGTATCTCTATTACCACCTCAAGGCGGATGCGCTGCCCACCGAGGCGATGCCCACCGGCAAGGCACGCATTGCCCGCGCCGGGCGGGATGCGACGGTGGTAACTTACAGCGCCATGGTACACGAGGCGCTGGCGATGGCGGAGGAGCTGGCGCGTGAGGGCACGGAAATCGAAGTCGTTGATCTTCGCTCCATCAAGCCGCTGGATACCGACACCGTGCTCGCATCGGTGGCCCGCACCGGACGCCTGCTCGCGGTCGGCGAGGCGTGGCCCTGGGGCGGCGTGACCGCCGAGGTCGTGGCCCGAGTGGCCTGCGACGGGTACAACCTTCTGGACACAGCCCCCATGCGCCTCAATGCAAAGGAGACGCCTGTCCCTTTCCATCCCAACCTCTGGGGCACTCACAGGCCCACGGCGCGCACCATCGCGCAGGCCGTGCGCGAGCTGCTCCGCCGCTGACCTTTCTCCCTCACCCATGCCCAAGATTCCCATTATCATGCCGCAGCTTGGCGAATCAATCGCCGAGGCCACGATTGTGAACATCACCGTGCAGCCGGGCGAGACGGTGGACGCCGATCAGGATTTGCTGGAGGTGGAAACCAACAAGGCGGTGATGACCGTCACCAGCCCATGCCGCGGCAGCGTGCAAACCTGGACCGTGGAGGTGAAGCAAAGCTACGCAGTCGGCGCGGTGCTCGGTTATCTGGAGGCAACCGCGGAGGAAGCTGCGCGTGTCGGCCTTGACGAACCGGCGCCCTCCACCGTGATCGATGAAAATGGCGATCACAATCATCATGAGGAACCGGCCGAGCCCGGGCGGACACCCACCGCATCCCGGGATACCGTAAAACCTACCGTGCGCGGCCTGCCCGTGCCCGCGCACGCCTCGGGCGCCAGCTATCTATCCCCGCGCCTGCGCGCCCGGATGAGCGACCTGGGCCTGCACGCCGCGGATCTGGCCGGCGTGGCCGGAAGCGGCGCCGCGGGCCGCGTAACCATCGAGGACTTCGAGAAATTCATTTCCCAGATTGAGCGCAACAAGATGAGCCCCGCCTCCACGATGCGCGTGGCGGTTGCCGATGCCATGCGCCGAAGCTGGACCCGTCCGCTCGCCACCGTGGCCCTGCCGGTGGTGCTCGATCCCGTGCTCATTCATCGCAAAGCGCAAGACCCCAAGCCCGGTCCCGCCCTTTACGCGCTGCGCGCGCTGGCGCTTGCGCTGGCGGAAAACCCGGCGCCCGCCGGGCGGCTGGTTGGCAATCGCATCGTCCTTCCCACCGCCATCGATGTCGGCTTTGCGGTCGAGGCGGAGGATGGCGTGCTGGTGCCCGTCATGCGCAAGGTGGATACCACCCCGCTCGCCGCGCTGACTCCCAAGTATAACGAATTGGTCGAGCTGGCCCGCCAGCGCCGCCTCCCGCCCACCGCGACCGGCGGCTCCATCGCGACGGTCACCAACTTTGGCACCTTTGGCCTTACCTGGGCGACGCCCATTCCCCTCCCCGAGCAGACGCTCGTCCTCGGCATGGGCGCGGGCCGCATCCAGCCATGCTGGGACGCCGGGACGAAGCAATTTGTCCCGGTCATGGAAGCCAACATGACCCTCAGTTTCGACCACCGCGTCCTCGATGGCGGCGCGGCCGGCCGTCTCCTGGCGCGCATCGCCGCGCTCCTCGCGGAGCCGGGGAAACTGTAATCGGCCGCCGGGTTGAACTATTCGCCCGGGTCCAGGGCGTATTCCTTCAATTGGTCGAGGTCCACGAACTCCAGGACGGAGATGTGGCAGGCGGCGAGGTGGACGCGCGGGGCCATGCCGGCCTTGAGCGCCTCCGCCCAGCGGGTGACGCAGAGGCACCAGCGATCTCCGGGTACCAGGCCGGGAAAACCAAATTCCGGCGCGGGGGTGGCAAGATCATTGCCGCGCTTGCGGGAGAAGGCGAGGAACTCGCGGGTTACCTCCACGCAGACTGTGTGCAGGCCCACATCCCCGGGGCCGGTGCGGCAATAGCCATCCCGGTAAAAGCCGGTGACAGGGTCCGCGCAGCAGCATTCCAGCGGTCCGCCGAGCACATTGGTCTGGGCGACGGGCATGGGGATGGCGCGGACGGTAAGGCTTAGGCGACGGCCGGTTCTTCCTCTGCGAGGACGGGAGCGGCGGTGGTCTCGATATCCTCACCCACCAGGTAACGGGTGAAGCGGCGGATGATCATGTTCTCGCCCAGCTCGGTGATCTTCGAATTGAGCAGGTCGCGCACGGTGACATCCGGGTTCTTGATGAACGCCTGATCCATGAGGCAGACGGTGGAGAAATATTTCTCCAGCTTTCCCTCGACGATTTTCTCCGTGATGTTCTCGGGCTTGCCCTTGACCTGGCCGCGATAGATTTCCTTCTCGCGATCGAGGAGGTTGGCCGGCACCTGATCGCGGGTGACGAAAAGCGGATGGGCCGCGGCGATGTGAAGAGTGATGTCCTTCACGAACTCGCGGAAATTCTCGTTCTTGGCGACGAAATCGGTTTCGCAATTAACCTCGACCAGCACGCCCACCTTGCCCTGCAGGTGGATGTAGGAGGCGATGATGCCCTCCTTGGTGGCGCGCGTGGATTTCTTCGCGGCACTGGCGATGCCCTTGGTGCGCAGGATCGTTTCGGCCTTATCAATATCGCCGTTGGCCTCGGCCAGGGCGCGCTTGCAATCCATCATGCCGGCGTTGGTTTTTTCACGCAGGGTTTTGACCAGTTGGGGATTTACGTCGCTCATGGTTAACGAAATGGTTGGATGTAGTTTCAGTTTCTGTGGCCCCGTGACGGGGCTCGTTTCTTTAAAATGGAGATGGTCCTGAGGCGCCGCTTTGTATGGCCCCCCCAAGGCTCTGATCCCGCACTGGCCTTCCGGGGCCAATGGCGATGCGACCGCGGGTGGTTTTGCAGGCGGCCCGGCAATTTCAGGCCAATCCGGAGCCGGATCAACCGGCAAATCACGAATCAGGCGCTTACGCCGGCCATTTCAGCCTCTTCGCGGCGGGCGGATTCATTGCCGCCGGAGGCGATGGCCGTCACGAGCTTTTGCAGCACGATGCGGATGGCGCGGATGGCGTCGTCATTGCCCGCGATGGGGTAATTGACGAGGCTGGGATCGGCATTCGTATCGACGATGGCGACGGTGGGAATATTGAGCCGCAGCGCCTCGGCGACGGCGATGGCCTCGCGCGTGGTATCGATGACGATGATCGCGTCCGGCAGTTTCTGCATATCGCGGATGCCTTCCAGGTTGCGGCGCAGCTTTTCACCCTCGCGGCGGAGAGCGGCGAGTTCCTGCTTGCCCATCTTGGAATAGTTCGGGTCCTTTTCGATCTCCTCGATGTATTTGAGGCGCCCGACGCTTTTGCGGATGGTCTGAAGGTTGGTCAGCGTGCCGCCCAGCCAGCGCTGGTTGACGTAAAACTGGCCGCAAGCGGTGGCGGCTTCCTTGATGGCTTCCTGCGCCTGCTTCTTGCAGCCGACGAAGAGGATCTTGCCGCCGCGGCGGGCGAGATCGGAAAGGAACTGGGTGGCGACGTCGAGCTGACGGACCGTCTCGCCCAGGTTAATGATGTAGATGGCGTTGCGCTTCTCGAAAATATAGGGCTTCATCTTCGGGTTCCAACGTTTGGTCTGGTGGCCAAAATGGACCCCGGCTTCGAGCAGCTCGGTCATCAGTTCAGTGGACATAAAATAGGAGTTATCAGTGGGCGGGTCGGGTGCTTAAATTTGTAGAAAAGGGCGCTTAACCTGCCCCAGGATACCGGGGAATGCAAGCGATTTGGCAGGAAATCACGCGGAAAAAGGCCAGTTGCTCCCAAAACTGAGAATACGCAACCTGCCCGATGAGTTTCGCATTCCCATTGCTTACGGGTTTGGGATCGGCGGCGGACGGGAAGCTCTGCACCAGACACATCCACCGCCGAATGAAAGCTGATAGGAAAAGAACAGGGAAAACAGCAACGCCCCCAGGGCGATGTAGCGGCCATACTCGCTCCGAAACCGAAGGGCCGCGACCCGCCCGGCGGCAAAACCGTGTTGATAACCTTTCTGGAAGCTGGATGAAAAGGTATCGCTCTGGGAGGTGCCGCTGGACTGCGGTCCCGCCTGTTGGGGACTCGCGGCGCCGGCAACACCCCCTGCGATTGTTCCTCCCACGACCATTGCACCGATGTCGATGACGGGAAACAGGATCGCAAAGGCAAAGACGAACGTAATCAGGCGTTTGAACAATAACATGAGGATGTCTCGATAAAATTTGGGAAGCGGCTGCGCCGTTAGGAACTCCCCTTGATTTGGCTTGATTTACCTTGATTCCCCGGGGCGGGAGCTTCCGACTCGCGAGCCCAGACAAAACAGAGATCGGAGAGGCGGTTGAGGTAGCGGACGATCTCGGGGTTTACGGCGTCTTGCTGATCGCGGAGCTTCAATACCCGGCGCTCTGAGCGGCGGCAGACTGTGCGGGCGAAATCGAAGGCGGCGCCGGCCTGGGAGCCGCCGGGCATGACCCAATCCGTGAGGGAGACCTTGCGCTCGCCTTCGTGGACCAGAGCTGTGAGGCGTTCCGTGGCCTCGGCGGAGATGTATTTCCCCTGGGATTTCTCGTAGCGCGGGCGGTCGTCCTCCAGCAGGGCCAGCTCGCCCATCAGCAGGACGAGCTCGTTCTGGATGCGAAGAATCTCCTCATTCAGCGGGCCGGGACCGGATGCGGCGCGGGCCATGCCGAGGGCGGCGTTCAATTCATCAACCGCGCCGCACGCCTCGATGCGGGTGTCGGTCTTGGGCACGCGGCGGTTGAAAAGCAGGGCGCTGGTGCCATCGTCGCCGGTCTTGGTGGATATGGACATACGGGGAATTTTACAGGAGGAACCGAAGTTGGCAAAAGTCCGGAGAAAAGCAGTTTTAGTGAAACTGCTCCGTTGCCTTCATTCCATGAAACCCCCGCCGTCCCGAAAAAAAAATCCGGGCCGGACGCGGCGGAGAGGAGCCGCGCCCGGCGGACGGAAAAATATCGCTGCCAGTTAACCGGCGACGGGCTGGGGCTCGTCGAAGGCGATGGGCGCGCCGACGGGCTCGCCCAACTGGAGGATGTTGATATTGCGATGGGTCTGGAAGCCGGTGCCCGCCGGGATGAGGTGACCCATGATGACGTTTTCCTTGAAGCCGCGCAGATGGTCGATCTTGCCGAGCGTGGCGGCCTCCGTGAGGACCCGGGTGGTATCCTGGAAGCTGGCGGCGGAGATGAAGGAATCGGTTTCGAGCGATGCCTTGGTGATGCCGAGGAGCACGGGGCTGGCCTCGGCGGGCTTGCCGCCCTTCTCGACCACCACCGCGTTCTCGCGCTCGAACTCGAGCTTGTCCACCTGATCGCCCCAGAGGAGCGAAGTATCGCCGGGATCCGTGATCTTCACCTTGCGCAGCATCTGGCGAACGATGATCTCGATGTGCTTGTCGTTGATCTCGACGCCCTGGAGGCGGTAAACCTCCTGCACCTCGCCGACCAGATGCTCCTGAAGCTCCTGCGGTCCGCAGACCTCAAGGATCTCATGCGGGACCACCGGGCCTTCGGTAAGCTGCTGGCCTTTCTTCACGAGGTCGCCCTTGAAGACGATGACGTGCTTGTTGAGCGGGATGAGGTGCTCCTCCTCGGAGCCGGTCTCGACATCCTTGATGATGACCTTGCGCTTGCCGCGGACCGTGCCGCCGATTTCCACGATGCCATCGATGCGTGCGATCTCGCAGGCATCCTTGGGGCGGCGGGCCTCGAAGAGCTCGGCCACACGCGGCAGACCGCCGGTGATGTCCTTGGTCTTGGCGATCTTGCGCGGGGTCTTGGCGAGGAGGGTGCCCGCGGCAACCTTCTTGCCCTGCTCGACGGCGATGTGTGCGCCGGCGGGAATCGAGTAACTGGCGAGAATCTCGCTGCCCTTATCCTCGGTGATGACCACCTGCGGGTGAAGGTCTTCCTTGTGCTCGATGACCACGGTGCCCATGACGCCGGTGGCTTCGTCCACCTCTTTCTTGATCGTCACGCCCTGGATCATGTCGCGGAATTCGACCTTGCCGGCCTTCTCGGTGAGAATGGGGACGTTGTAGGGGTCCCACTTCACGAAGTCCTGGCCCTTCTTCACCTGGCCGCCATCGCCGATATCGATCACCGAACCGATGACGATCGTGTAGCGCTCGAGCTCGCGGCCATCCTTGCCGTGGACGGTGATGGAGCCGTTCTTGGAAAGCGCGATCCAGGTGCCGTCGAGGGATTGGATGGCGCGGAGTTCGTTGAAGCGGACCTCGCCGTCATTCTTGGCCTTGACCACGGGCTGCTTGAAGAGCGTGGTGGCCTGGCCGCCAATGTGGAAGGTACGCATGGTGAGCTGCGTGCCGGGCTCGCCGATGGACTGCGCGGCGATGATGCCGACCGCTTCGCCCAGCTTCACCGGGAGGCCGGTGGCGAGGTTGCGGCCATAGCATTTGACGCAGACGCCGCGCTTGCTTTCGCAAGTCAGCACCGAGCGGATCTTGAGTTGCTCGTGGCCGATCTTCTCCACGTTCTGCGCGGTGACTTCGTCGATCAACTGGTCACGCTTGAGGATCACCTTGCCGGAGACCGGGTCCTTGAGCGTCTCGCAACTGACGCGTCCGATGACGCGCTGGCTCAGCTCGACGACCTCTTCGTCCCCTTCATAGATGGAGCGGACGACGATGCCGTTGGTGGTGCCGCAATCGTCTTCCGTGATGATGACGTCCTGTGCGGCATCGACCAGCTTGCGGGTGAGGTAGCCGGAGTCCGCGGTCTTGAGCGCGGTATCGGCCAGGCCCTTGCGGGCGCCGTGAGTGGAGATGAAGTACTCGAGCACCGAGAGGCCCTCGCGGAAGTTGGAGGTAATGGGGCGCTCGATAATTTCGCCGCTGGGCTTGGCCATAAGGCCGCGCATGCCTGCAAGCTGCTTGATCTGCTGGCGATTGCCGCGGGCGCCGGAGTCCACCATCAGAGAGACAGGGTTCAGTTCCTTGCGGCCCTCGTTGTACTCGAGGGTGCGGAACATGACGTTCGCGATTTCTTCGCCCGCGTGGGTCCAGATATCGATAATCTTGTTGTAGCGTTCGCCGTCCGTAATGATGCCGCGGCGGTACTGCTGCTCCACCTGCGCGATCTGCTTGTAGGCGTTGTCGAGCTCGATGTGCTTCTCCCGCGGGATGATCATATCCGAGATACCGATGGAGATGCCGGCGCGGGTGGCCCAGCGGAAGCCGAGCTCCTTGAGGCGGTCCAGGGTCTCCACCGTGGCCTGATGGCCCGCGGTGCGGTAGGTGCGGAAGATCACGTCGGAGAGCTGCTTCTTGCCGCACGGCTTATTGAAGAAGCCGAGTGTCTCCGGCCATATCTGGTTGAAGATGACGCGCCCGGCGGTCGTCTCGAGAATCTTCGAGGTGGAATCGCCATAAACCGTGCCGGCCTTCCCGAAGTTCGGGTTCTTGAACCGGATACGGTCATGGATGCGGATGGCGTTCTCGGCGAGCGCGAATTCGACTTCCGAATCGTCGCTGAAGAGCGACATGCGCTCCGGCTTATCGCCTTCCTTGGCCACCACCTTGCGCGGATTTTGCGTGAGGTAATAGCAGCCGAGGACGATGTCCTGGGAGGGCGTCGTGACGGGCTTGCCGCTGGAGGGCGAGAAGATGTTATTGGGCGCCAGCATCAGCATGCGGGCCTCCATCTGCGCCTCCACGGAAAGGGGGACGTGCACGGCCATCTGGTCGCCGTCGAAGTCCGCATTGTAAGCGGTGCAGACGAGCGGGTGGATGCGGATGGCTTCGCCCTCGATGAGCTGAGGCTCGAAGGCCTGGATGGAGAGGCGGTGGAGAGTCGGCGCGCGATTGAGCAGCACCGGGTGGCCCTTGGTCACCTCTTCCAGGATGTCCCACACCTCCGGGGTCTGGCGCTCGATCATCTTCTTGGCGCTGCGGACGGTGTGGACATAGCCACGCTCCTTGAGCACGCGGATGATGAAGGGCTCGAACAGCACGAGCGCCATCTTCTTGGGCAGGCCGCACTGGTTGAGCTTGAGATCGGGGCCGATGACGATGACCGAGCGGCCGGAGTAATC
>DATAXI010000284.1:0-9318 GCA_036266845.1 Chthoniobacteraceae bacterium
CGTCCACGCGCCCCTTGACCAGGTAATCCTGCGCGCCGCGCTGCACGGTTTCCACCGCCAGCGCTTCGTCATCCAGGCCGGTGAGCACCACGATGGGCAGGTCCGGAGCCGCGGCCTGCATCCGGAGGAAGGTCTGGATGCCCTCGCTATCCGGCAGAGTCAGGTCCAGCAGCACGGCCTGGAAGCCGGGCAGATCCAGCGCATCCAGCGCAGGGCGCAGCGCGGAAAACTTGGCGACCTCGAAGATGGGGTTGTCCGAGTCGATGAGCATCCGCTGCAAGAGCTCGGCGTGCTCCTCGTTATCCTCCACCAGCAAGACCCGAATGTACTCTTCCGCCATCACTTAGTCCCTGGGTAGCTTGACGACGGTAAGCCAGAACTCCTCGACGCCCTTGACCACGCGGATGTAGTCGGCCAGTTCCACCGGCTTGGTGATGTAGGAGTTGGCGTTTAAATTATAGGCCTCGACCACGGAACCGCGCTCCTGGGAGCTGGAAAAGACGACCGCGGGGATGCGGCGCAGGGCGGGATCGTTCTTGATGGCCGCGAGCACCTCCAGGCCGTGCATATCCGGCAGCATCAGGTCCAGCAGCACCAGGTCCGGGCGCGGGGCGCCGGCCATCCCATCCTGCCTGCGCAGGAACTGGAGGGCGCCGCCGCCGGTAGTGACGACGCTGAGACGGTGGGGAACGGCGATTTCCTTGAATGCCTCCTCCATGAGCCGGACATCCGCGGGGTTGTCCTCGATGAGGAGAATTTCTGCCGTCCGGAAGCGTTCAAATTCAGCCATTGTCCTGGGGGTACCCTACGGAAGCGATGTGGAAATGGGAAGAGACATTTGCCTCATGTGGAATACTAAGAAAGTAAACAGTTTAGTACGGGCGCGCGCTGTCTCAACCTGCCAAAAGCCGCAGCAGTTCGACCCCGACCAGACAGACATCATCGCCAAATTGATGCCTTACGGAATAGGCCCGGGTTTCATTCACGATGGCCTCGATCAATTCCTCCGAAGGGAGGGCGAGGCGGCGCTCGACGGAGGCGATGAGACGTTGCTGGTCAAAGTAATCGCCGGCCGGCCCCTCGACCTCGAAGATGCCATCGGTGAACATCAGGAAGAGATCGCCGGGGGCCGCGTGGCCGCTGAAGGTCTTGTAAACCGCCTGCTCGAAGACGCCGAGCGCCGAGCCGGGCCGGGCGCCGTTTGCGTTCAGGATATCCACCCGGCCCTCGGCGCGGCGCATCTGGAGTGGTTTCGGGTGGCCTGCGTTGGCGTAGCGGACCTCTCCGGTGGCGGCGTTGAGATACAGGTAAAACGCGGAAGCGAACATGGGAGTTCGCGTCCGGCGGAGGATGGAGAGGAGCGCCCGGTTGATATGGGTGAGAAATTCCCCCGGTTGGTCGCCCAGGTCCGATAGCTCCTCCACCAGCGCGCGCTGGATGGCGGTCACCAGCGCCGCGCGGACGCCATGGCCCATCACATCGCAAATGAAGACGCCGGCTTCCGTGTCCGAGAGCGGCAGGACGTGGAAGAAATCGCCTCCCACTGCGCCGGTCGGCAGGTAGCGGGAGCAAAAGGCGATGGCGCTTTCGCCGCCGGGGGCGTTCCCCGGAAAGGTGGGAAATTGCTGGGGGAGAAAGGCCTGCTGCACCTCGCTGGCCATGTCCAGGTCATCCTCCAGTTGCATGTTTTTCTCGCGCAGCTCCTCGTTGTAAACGGCCAGTTGCTCCTCGGTCCGCTTGCGCTCGGTGATATCCCTGCCGATGCCGACAATCCCGATGATCTGCCCCTCGTGATTGCGCAGCGGCACCTTGGTGGTGGAGAGCCACTGCTTCTCGCCGTTGCCGGAGCTGAAGGCTTCCTGCCGGTTCACGATTGCCTTGCCGGTGCGGATGACGGCCTGGTCATCGGCCTGGAAGCGGACCGCGGCGTCGTAAGGGAAAAAATCGAACACCGTCTTGCCGACGACATCCTCCGGACGATGAGCGCCGATGGAGCGCATGTGGGCGAGGTTATCCAGGCGGTAAACGCCCCGCGCATCCTTCACGTAGATGGAATCGAGCAGATTATTGATCACGCTCCGCAGGAGATTGCGCTCCTCGGCCAGCTCCCGCTCGGCGGCGGCCCGCTTGAGGGCGTAACGGATGGAGCGCACGAGCAGGTGGGTATCCGCGCGGCCCTTGACCAGGTAATCCTGCGCGCCGCGCTCGACCGTCTCGACCGCGAGCGTTTCATCATCCAGCCCGCTCAATACAATCACCGGCACATGAGGCGCGGCGGCATGCAATTGCTGGAAGGTGCCGATGCCCTGGCTGTCCGGCAGCGAGAGATCGCTCAGGACCACGTCGATGCCTCCCTGCTTCAGGCGCTCGACGGCTTCCGAGAGGCGGCGCACGTGGTCGATTGCGAACCGGCTGCGCGCATCGCGCAACAGCTCATGGATGAGGCGGGCATCGCCGGTATCATCCTCTACCAGGAGGATGCGGACGGGGGATTCGGTGGGCTGGGGCATGGGAGAGATTTTTTCAGGCGGGCAGTTCCGCCAATTGCAGCCAGTAGCGATGGATCGATCTCACCGTATCGATGAAACCGTCCAGTTCCAGCGGCTTTTGGATGTAGCAATTTGCATGCAACTCATAGGCGCGGCGGATATCGTTTTGGGCCTGGGAGGTGGTGAGAATCACCACCGGGATGCGGCGCAGCTCGGCGTCCTCCTTCATATCGCGCAACACCTCGCGTCCGTCCTTGCGCGGCAGGTTCAGGTCCAGAAGCACCAGGTGAGGCCGGGGCGCATCCCGGTAATCCCCTTCCCGCCGGAGAAAAGCCATGGCCTGAGCGCCATCGGATACCGTGTGCAGCCGCACGTGGAAATGGGCCTCGCGCAACGCCTCGATTGCCAGGCGCGCCTCGGCAGCGCTGTCCTCCACCAGCAGAACGTCAGCTTGAGACGGTTTCATGAGGGAGAGCCGCGGGCAGTGTGAAGGAGAAGGTGGCTCCCTCCCCTTCCTTCGACTCGACCCAAATGCGGCCTCCGTGACGCTCCACGATCTTCTTGCAGATGGCAAGGCCAAGTCCCGTCCCCTCGTACTCCTCCCGGGTATGGAGCCGCTGGAAGATGATGAATACCCGCCCGGAGAACTGCGGATTGAGGCCGATCCCGTTGTCCCGCACGGAGATTTGCCAGAAATCGCCGGCCGGCCCGGCGGTAATCTGGATGTGCGGCGGCTGGCCCGGCTTGCGGAACTTGAGGGCGTTGCCCACCAGGTTCTGGAAGAGTTGGGCGAGCTGGCGGGCATCCCCCTTCACGCGCGGCAGCCCCTGCCGCTCGATCAATGCCCCGCTCTCCGCGATGGCCATCCGCAGGTTCTCCAGCGCCGCGTCCAGCACCTCGTCCAGGTTTACCTCCTCCATGATCCGCGGCTCCGTGCCGACTCGCGAGTAGTGCAGCAGGCCGGCGATGAATTGCTGCATGCGCTTGGCGCCATCCACCGCATAGGCGATGAACTCCCGCGCCGTATCGTCCAATTGCGCGGCGTAACGGCGCTCGAGCAGTTGCGTATAGCTGGCCACCATCCGCAACGGCTCCTGGAGATCGTGCGAGGCGATGTAGGCAAATTGCTCCAGTTCCTCGTTGGACCGGCGCAACTCCGCCGCCGCGCGCTCGAGCTCCTCCTTGGCCCGGAAGCGCTCGGTGATGTCATAGGCCACGCCGATGACTCCGGCCACGCTGCCATCCGGAGCGCGCGCCGGCGAGTAGGCCACCTCGAAGTGCAACTCCCTGATATGCATGGTGGTGGAGAAGGATTCGCCGGTCAGGGCCCGTTTCACGCTCTCCACCACGCCGGGGACATCGCCGTACAATTCCGCGACCGAGCGCCCGACGATGCCGCCCTCAAAGAATCTCAGGACATTGGTCCCGCGCCCCTCCGCCATGGTGATGATGCCGGAGTGATCGATGGAAAAAAGGATCGCCGGCACGTTGGTGATGAAGGCACGCAGCTTCGACTCGCTCTCCCGCAGCGCCTGCTCCGCCTGGCGGCGTTCCGTGAAATCGACATTCGACCCCGCCATGCGCACGGGCGCGCCCGAGCCATCCCGCACGGCCACGCCGCGGGAGAGAATCCAGCGGTAGGTGCCCTCCCTGTGCCGGAGCCGGTACTCCAGCTCAAAGGCCGGGCGCTTGCCGGCCAGGTACTCGTGCATGGCGACCAGCGCCCGGCTGTGATCCAGCGGGTGGATGCGGGTTTCCCATTCGCGAAACGTATCACCGATCTCCGCCTCCCCGCAGCCGAGCATCTCCTTCCATCGCGGGGAGTAATAGACATGGTTGGTCACCAGGTCCCAATCCCAGATGCCGTCGTTGGTGCCCCGGAGAGCGAGGTCCAGGCGGGTGTTGAGCGCCGCCAGCTCCGCGGTCCGCTCCTCGACGCGGCGCTCCAGCTCCCGCTCCGCGGCGTCGCGCTCCCTGCTCTGCTGCTGGAGCGATGCCGCCATGGCATCGAACGCGCCGGCCAGCTCTCGAAACTCGACGCCCCCGTGCACCCGCCCGGCGCGCGTGGCGAGATCGCCCGAAGCGACCTGCTGGGTCGCGTCCAGGAGGCGGCGCACGCCCCGCAGCACCAGGATATCCGCGGCCAGCCATGCTCCCGCCAATGCAGCCAGCGCGAAGATGCCGAGGATGAAAAATTGCCGGTGCTCGCTCTCGCGCGCGGAGCGGAAGGCCATTTCATCCGGGATGCCCGTGCTGACGATATCGTGCAAACGGTGCGCCGTATCCAGCGGCGCAAACGCGAAGAGCCGGCGGATGTGGTCCGAGCCCTCCTGGTGGACGATCCCAACGCCGCGCCCTTCCACGATGGCCCGGCCCGCCGCCCCCTCAGGCGCGATTTTTCCCACATACTGCGCGGCATCCGCGGTGCGCATGAGGACGATGCCATCCGGGCTGAGAACAGAAATGGCAATGGCCGGCGGCAGATCGAGGCGCCGGCCCAGGTTCGACATCCAGGCGAGATCGAGCTCGGCATACAAAACTCCTTCGATCTTGCCGTCTCCCCCGGATACGGGCTCGCCGCACACCATCTCCGCACGGCGCGTTCCGGGGTCGATCTCGAAGTCCGATGCCTCGAACTCGTCCCGCCGGAGGATTTCCGTGAAAAAGGCGCGTCCACCCATCGCGCGCCGGGGCTCGGCCGCGTTCGCGCTCACCAGCACATTGCCGCGGGCATCGAGGAGGCCCAGGTTCTCATACCCCGGCTCATTGCCCAGCACTCGAGAGAAAAGCGGCTGGCAGGCGGCGGTATCCAACTGCTTTACCACCGGGATATCCGCCATGAGCGCAAGCAGCCGGTTTGCGGAATCGAGGGCGCGCTCCTCGTTGTTCGCGCAGACGCGGGCCAGCCGCAGCGCATCCGCCTCCGCGGCGTCGGCCGCCTCATGCCGCTGGGTGACCGCATTGTAAAATACCAGGCCCGCCAGCGGCAGCAGTGCCAGCGCTGCCAGCAGCATCAGGCGGACGCGCAAACTATCCACAGCGGCAACCATGCCGCTACCGCCGCCGCCGCGTCAATCAAACGCCGAGCCTTGCCTTGACAAACCGTGACGAGCCAATCGGAAGCCGGTCAGTTCCCGTTATTGTAAACCGGCGGGTAGCCATAGAATGGAATCGTCGAGGGGTAACTTTGACGGCGATCGTAGGCTCCCTTGCTCAGGGGATTTTGATATCCCGGCGTCGGCTTCGGCGTCGCGGCGGGAGTCGGGCTGGGCGTCGGCGTGGGCGGCGGGGTCTTGAGCGGGAGCGGGGTGATGCCGAGCCGGTGGCCCACTTCATCCGCCACGGTCAGAGGCCAATCGGGGGGGAACCAGCGATGCCGGTTCCGATTTCTTCCGGTGGTCCACGTCGTCAATGAACATGAGGTTGAAGGTCGAGCCCTTCTTCTCAAGGTCCGGATACATCTGAACCGCGGCCTGGATAGCGCCTTTGGCGGGATTGGGCGTGGGAACCGGCGGAGGCGGAGGAGGCGTGGGAGTGGCAACTACGATGACCGGGGGAGGAGGGGCAGGCCGGAAGTAATCGATCATCAAGGCCAGACCGATAATGAAAAGGAGCCCGTAGAAAATCTGTTTCATCTCGCGTTCCGGCCCACAGAGAAACTAAGGCGCCTGTAAAAAGTCAATGCCACATACGCGATTGACCTTAGAAGAACTTCATCCGCCTTTTTGGGCAACCAGCTCGCGAATCACGGCGGCCATGGCGTCCACTTTCTCTTCCAGCGATGCGGCGGCGTTCATTTTCTGCATCAGGGCATCGATCTGCGCCGGCTGCGCCTCTTCCCCGGCGGGGATATACGCAAAGAAATAGGGGCGCGTCCGGCGGTAGCAGGCCAATATTTCGATCTCCCGCCCGCGGGAATCCTGAAGCGTGATCCGGTGCTCGGAGATGGCGGTGACGGCAGGGTTTTCCAGCGCGGCCCACTCCAGCGGCGGCGGAGCGATCAGGGCCAGGCAAACTTCCGCATCCCGCTCGCTGAAGTGCGGGTCATCCAGCCGGTCCTTGGCAAAGGAAACATACCGCGCCACCCCATCGTAGAATCCCACGGTCATCTGGTACCGGCCCAACGGATAAGAACAGGCCTCCCGGACCCTGAATAAATCCTCTCCGCCCAGCGGAATATTCGCCGGCTTGCCCGCTCCAAACTGCTTGTCCAGTTGAAGTTTCGTTTCCGTCAGGATCGCCACATTTCCTCTTTAATCGGCAGCCGAGTTGTTTGCAATGAAATCACGAGCGGTAACTCCGTGGAAACCCTTGGGCGGCTCGGGATTCACCCGCGCGGGCGATGGCACGGAGAGTGCACTAGCTTTCTCTCGAAAATGAGCGCCGCAAAACACGCAATCCATTCCATTCGCAACGATCTAACCCCGATCCTGTGGTTTGCCGAGCTGGCTTCCACGGGAGACACCGAGGCGCAACGGCTGGTGATCAAGGAGTTGGTCAAACGCGCGCAATCCATTCACGAAGAACTGGATGTGCTGACCACCGCCGCCCGCAAGTTTCTCGCCGCCGGGCTCTGATCGCCGGACTCCAAAGAGGCGCGCGATTCCCGGCTGCGCGCAGGCTTGGCGACCGGGCGGACGCCGGCAGCCCACCGGCGGCCCAAGCTGGTAAAACTTCCCCCCGGAATCGCGGTTTTCCCGCCAATTCATCGCGGCCCCGTTTCGAAAGGGGGGGATGTGAAGGCCGGCAGGCGAGCTATTGCCGCAACCGCCGCCATTTTTTCGGGTTGGCACATCCCAGACTCAGTTCAAGTCGCCGAGGTCGCTGAGATCGCCGGCGTTCTCCCCCTTCCCTCAAAAAAACGTGAAAATCACCATGGTTCGTCCCGGATTTCTTCCCGCGCTCCTCGCTTCCGCCCTGCTGGGCGGCAGCGCGCTCGCCCAATCGCCGGCACCTTCGCCCTCACCAAAATCGCCCCCGGAAACCAAAGCCCAGCTCGATGCCCGGATGGCGTGGTGGCGGGATGCGAAGTTCGGGATGTTTATCCACTGGGGGGTCTATTCCGTGCCGGCGGGCTATTACCACGGCAAGCCGGTGGGAGGAGTCGGCGAATGGATCATGCACTACGCGAAGATCCCCATGGCGGAGTACCAGCAATTCGCGCCGCAATTCGACCCGGAAAAATTCAACGCGGACCAGTGGGTATCCATGGCAAAGGCGGCGGGGGTGAAGTACATCGTCATCACCGCGAAGCACCATGACGGTTTCGCAATGTTCTCCACCAAGGCGAGTACCTGGAACATCATGGACCGCACCAAATTCCACCGCGATCCGCTCAAGGAACTGGCCGCCGCCTGCCGCAAGGATGGGATGCGGCTGGGGTTCTATTACTCCCAGGCGCAGGATTGGAACAACGGCGGCGCCGCGGCCGGCGGAAAATGGGACCCGGCGCAGCAGCGGAGCATGGATGAATATATTGATAAAATAGCGGTGCCGCAGGTGCGGGAGCTGTTGACGAACTACGGGCCGGATATCCCCGCCGTGCTCTGGTGGGATTCACCGGTGGATATGAACGCGGAGCGCGCCGGGAAGCTGCACAGCGTAGTCGAGCAATTGCGTCCGGGCCTGATTACGAACAATCGGCTGGGCGGCGGCTACCGGGGAGATACGGAAACGCCCGAGCAACACATCCCCGCGCGCGGGTACCCGGGGCGGGATTGGGAATCGTGCATGACGATCAATGGCACATGGGGCTTTAAAAAGGATGACCAGAACTTCAAGCCCGCGAATGTGCTGCTGCGCAACCTGATCGACATCGCGAGCAAGGGAGGCAATTACCTCCTCAACGTGGGCCCCGATTCCACCGGAGTCATCCCGCAGCCGGAGCAGGATCGCCTGCTGGCGATGGGCAAATGGCTCAAGACCAACGGCGAGGCGATCTACGGCACGACCGGAAGCCCCTTTGACCGGCTCCCGTGGGGACGCGCCACGAAGAAAGTGACGCCGGACGGCGCCGCCATTTACCTGGAGGTGTTCAACTGGCCCCAAGATGGAAAGCTGACCGTACCCGGCCTGGGCGCGCAGCCGAAATCCGCCACGCTGCTTGCCGGCGGGCAGACGCTGCCCACGGCATCGAGCAATGGCGATACGATCATTACCGTGCCCGCCGCCGCGCCCGATCCCGTCGCGAGCGTGATCAAGCTGGACTATCCCGCCATGCCGCAGATCGCGGAGAAAACGCCGCAAAGCCACTGAGGCTGCGCTTCATCACCGCCGGGGCCGGGGTATAAAATCAGCCGCCCGCAAGCGCGACAAAGATCGCGGTCACCAGGAGGCTCGCGCCGCTCAGGCGCAGGAGCATCGTCCGCGCTCCGCGGTGCCGCTCGGCATTGCCAAACCAATGGCCGAGCGTCCAGATCATGAGAACGCTCCAGAGACCGCGCGAGCTGTAGGCGATATTGACCGTTGTCACATGGCCGAACGTGGTGATCGCAAACGCCATCCCCAGCGCCTGCGCCGCCAGCACCACGCTGCCCACGCCCAGCCATTGCGGCGACCAGCCCCCCGTTTCGAAAAGCGGCACGAGCAGGAATGAGAGCAGCCCGACGGTAAGGAACATGGTCGGGATAAAGCTGCCAAATCCCCAGGCCGGCGCGAACTTCATCACCATGACATCCGTAAGCCCGAAGCAGCAGGAAGTGGCCAGCGCCGTCGCGATGCTGAGCGCCACGTGCCGCGGATGCGTTCCCGGCTGAATCCCGAGAATGGCCGTGCCCAGCGCCGTCAGGAACACCGCGAGCCAGATATGGGGCGAGTGGCTTTGCCCGGT
>DATAXI010000001.1:0-4516 GCA_036266845.1 Chthoniobacteraceae bacterium
GCCATCTCATCCTCGCCAATTTCGGAATTCAGGTTGAAACCTCAACGCCGCTCGCAGACCCACCTTTGCAAACCGCCATCAATCTGCTAGGATTGCAGCCAAAGATCTGTCCCAACGGTTCTTTGAAATTTTGACGACCCCGGTGCGATTTCCAGGCAGGGGCGCAAGCGACTCGAAAATGCCCGCCGAGGCGGAAGGGAAAATTGGCGGTCGGTGGACGGGCGAGCCAAGCCCAATTTTCCTGGCTACCGGTTCAAGGCGAATCAAGGTAAATCAAGCCGAATCAAGGCTGGATTTCATCGGAAACTCGGCCTGAATCAGACCATCGATCCGAAACCGCGCCCAGGAAGATCAAGGTTTCTAAAGCCAAATCAAAGCTCGAACCCCCTTGAGAATGCCTGGCGACCGGTACTGGCTACCGTCGCGGTGACAAAACGGATGCCCGCGGCGAATTCCGGGCTTCTTCTCCACCGGGGCCGCCTTGGCTTAGGCAACCACTGATTAAATCACCGTAGCGTGAGCGCCCTATATCCCCTCGCCGCCCGCCGGCGCCGGGCGGGTATCCTCCGCCAGCTCGTGCTCGGGGAGGATGTCCTTGCCGGTCACCTTGCGGATGACTCTGTAGAAGACGGGGGTGAAGAAGACGCCGAAGATCGTGACGCCGATCATGCCAAAGAAGACGGCGGTCCCCAGGGCCTGGCGCATCTCCGCTCCGGCGCCTTCCGCAATGACCAGCGGCAGCACGCCAAAGATGAAAGTGAGGCTCGTCATGAGGATGGGGCGGAGGCGCAGATGCGCGGCCTGGATTGCCGCATCGGCGGCGCGCATCCCCTTGTGATGCTCCTGTTGTTGCTTGGCAAATTCGACAATCAACACCGCGTTTTTCACGCTCATGCCGGCGAGCACGACAAAGCCGATCTGGGTGAAAATGTTATTGTCCATGTGCCGGAAGTAAACGCCGGCGATGCCGCACAGCAGACACATGGGCACAATCAGGATGATGGCCGTGGACAACGCAAAGCTCTCGTACTCCGCCGAGTGGGTGAGCCAGACAAAGAGGATGCAAAGCGGGAAGATGAAGACGGCGGTGTTTCCCGCGATCTCCTCCTGATACGCGAGGTCAGTCCACTCAAAGCTGTATTGCCGCGGGAGCACCTGGGTGGCGACTTCCTTCATGGCCTGGAGCGCCTGGCCGCTGCTGTAGCCGGGCGCGGCATTGCCGCTGATCTCCGCGGTGTTGTAGAGATCGTAGCGCTGGATGCGGTCGGGACCGGTGGTATTCACCACGTTCATCACGGCGCCGAGCGGCACCATCTGGCCGGCTGAGTTGCGCGTTTCAAACCGCGAGATGTCCTGCGGATTGGACCGGAACTGCGCGTCCGCCTGGGCGACCACCTCCCATGTGCGGCCGAGGTAGTTGAACTCGTTGATATACAGGCCGCCGAGAAAGACTTGCAGGGTCTGGAAGATATCGGTCACGGCAACGTTCTGCTGCTTGGCCTTTACCCGATCAATATTGCCGTAGAGCTGCGGAAACGAGGCGCGGAAGGTGGAGAAAACCGGCGCGGCAATTTCCGGCCGTTTGTTGGCCGCGGCGATGACCTGCTGGGTCACGGCCTGCAACTGCTGCGGCGTGGCTGTGCCGGACCGGTCCTCGATCTGCATTTTGAACCCGCCCGCATTACCGACACCGCGAATGGGCGGCGGCGGAAACACAAGGATGATCGCATCCTGAATGGACGCGAACTTGGCGCGGAGGGCATTGGCGATTGCGTTTGCGGAGAGGTCTGCGTGCCCTGCCCGCGCCGAGAAATCGTCCAACGGACAGAACATCACGCCGGCCGCCGAAGAATTCGCATTGGCCAGAATCGAAAGGCCGGCCACGGTGAACACGCCCTTGACGCCCTTGGTATGCAGCCCGATCTGGCCGACCCGCTCCATGACGGCCTGCGTACGATCGATGGAGGCCGCGTCCGGCATCTGCACCGGCACGATGAGGTAGCCCTGGTCCTGCGGGGGGATGAAACCCGTGGGCACGGACTTGAAGCCGAAATAGGCAAGCCCGACGAGGCCGGCGTAAACGAACAGCGCGATGACGCTGAAGCGCACCACCCGGCGCAGCACGCACACATAACCCGCGCTCATACTCTCAAACGCTCTATTGAACCCGCGGAAGAACCATCCGAACACTTTGTTCAATCCACGGGTAAACAAGTCCGGGCGCACATCGTGCGGCTTGAGCAGCAGCGCCGCGAGAGCCGGGCTGAGCGTGAGGGAATTAAACGCGGAGAGGAGCGTGGAAAAGGAAATCGTAAGGGCGAATTGCCGGTAAAACTGACCGGTGATGCCGCTGATGAACGCCACGGGGATGAACACTGCCGACAGGCCGAAGGCGATGGCAATGACGGCGGGCGTCACCTCATCCATCGCTCGAAAGGCCGCGGCTTGCGGCGTCAGTCCATGGGCCACCCATCGCTCCACATTCTCCACCACCACGATGGCGTCATCCACCACGATGCCGATGGCCAGCACCAGGCCGAAGAGCGTCAGCAGGTTCATCGAAAAATGCGCCGCAAACATGATCGCGAAGGTGCCGATGAGCGAAACGGGGATCGCCAGCAGCGGCACGAGCGCGGCCCGCCAGTTTTGCAGGAAGATCATCACCACCAGCGCCACCAGGGCGACGCTCTCGAAGAGCGTCTTGATCACGTCCCTCATGCTATCGCGCACGAAGAGGGTGGTGTCATACGGGATGGTGTACTCCACGCCCTGCGGGAAGCGCGGGCGCAACTCCTTGAGCCGCGCGTAAATCGCGTTCGCGGTCTGGATCGCGTTTGCGCCCGGTAATTCGAACACGGCAATGGCGACGGCGGGCTTGCCGTCGTACGTCATCGCGGTGCTGTAGTCCGCGGCGGCCAGTTCCGCGTGGCCGATGTCCTTGAATTGGGTGATGCGTCCGTCGAGGCCGACGTTGATCACCATGTTGGAGAATTGCGAGGGATCGGTAAGACGGCCCTCGACATTCATGGTGTACTGGAACTGGCTGGCTCCCGGCTTGAGCGGCGGACCGCCGATCAAACCCGCCGCAACCTGGACGTTCTGCTCCTTCACGGCGTTGACCACATCGCCCACAGTGATGCTGCGGGACGCCATTTTATCCGGGTCCAGCCATAGGCGCATCGAGTAATCGCGCACGCCGAAGACGGTGATATCGCCCACGCCCGGAAGACGCGCGATTTCATCACGCAACTGGAGCGTGGCGTAATTGCTCATAAAGAGCGTGTCGTGAGAGTTATCGGGCGAGTAAAGGGCGACGACGAGCGTGATATCGGGCGACGCTTTCTTGATGGTGAGGCCCTCCTGCTGCACCTCCGGCGGCAATTGCGGCTGGGCGATTGCCACGCGGTTTTGCACCTGCACCTGCGCGACGTCGAGATTGGTGCCCACCTTGAAGGTGATGGTGAGCTTCATGGCCCCGTCGTTGGTGGCCTGGCTCGACATGTAGAGCATGTTCTCCACGCCGTTGACCTGCTCCTCGATGGGCGTGGCCACGGTTTCGGCAACGGTCTTCGCATTCGCGCCGGGATACGAGGTGGTCACGGTCACCGTGGGCGGCGCGATCTCCGGATATTGCGAGACCGGCAGGCCCAGGATGGCCAAGGCGCCGCCGATCACCGTAACGATGGCGAGTACCGCGGCGAAGACGGGACGCGGGATGAAAAAATGCGCGATGTTCACTTGGCGGGACTCGGTGAAGCCTGCGCCACGGGCGCTTCCATGACATTGACCTTGGCGCCGGGGTTCGCCATCTGGAGGCCGTTGATGACCACCCGGTCCGCCGCGGTGATGCCGTCCTCGATCACCCGCATATCCCCGACCAGAATGCCCAGGGTGACCCGTTTCGACTGTACCGTATTGCTCGAGTCCACGGTCAGCAGATAGCGCTCATTCTGGTCTGTCTGGACGGAGGCGTCCGGCACCAGGAGTGCCTTGTACGGCCCGGTCCCCTCGATCCGCATCCGGGCAAAGAGGCCGGAGGTGAGATAATCGTCAGGATTGCTGAAGACGCCGCGGATCTGGATGGTGCCGGTATTTGGGTCAACGCTGTTATCGATGAAATCGATCATGCCCTTGTGCGGGAACCCGGTTTCATCCTCGAGTTGGATGGCGCAGGCAATTTTCGCGCTCCGGACGGTTTCCTGGTTTTTGCGAGCGTAAGCCTGGTACTTCAGCAGCGTCCGCTCCGGCACGGGTACATAGCAATAAAGCGGATCTTCCGAGACCAGGGTGGTCAGCAGCGTGCCATTGCCTACGCCGCCGGTGATCAGATTGCCGGCAGTGACGCTGATTTTTCCAACGAGGCCGGTGATGGGCGCCCGGACGCGCGTCCATTCCAGATTCAGCTCGGAGGTTTCCTGCGCGGCGCGGTCCGCATTTAATTGCGCCTGGGCCTGTAAGAAATTGGCCTGGGCCACATCGTAATCCTGCGGATCCACCACATGGGTCTGGAGCAGGC
>DATAXI010000002.1:0-4927 GCA_036266845.1 Chthoniobacteraceae bacterium
GGTTATACGGCTCCCAAGATTCTCTGGCTCAAGCAAAACGAGCCGGCCAACTACGCGGCGCTCCATTGCATCCTGCTGCCGCACGATTACATCAACTTCTGGCTGACGGGCGAAAAGAACATGGAATATGGGGACGCTTCCGGCACCGGGCTGCTGGATGTGCGGAAGAGGAAATGGTGCGAGCCGCTGTGCGATTTCATCGACAAGGGGCTGACGAATCTGCTGCCCAGGCCGGAGAGCTCCCGCGGGGTGACGGGCCTGTTGCGCGATACCATCCGGGTAAAATGGGGCCTCACGAGCAGCCCGGTCGTCAGCGCCGGCGGCGGCGATAACATGATGGGGGCCATCGGCACGGGAAACATCCAGGAGGGAGTCGTGACCGCGAGCCTCGGGACCAGTGGCACCCTGTACTCTTATGACAAGGAGCCGGTGACGGACAAGGAGGGGGAGGTCGCCGCCTTTTGCGACAGCACGGACGGGTGGCTGCCGCTGGTGTGCACGATGAATGTCACCGTAGCCACGGAGCAGGTGCGGCATCTCTTTGCCTGGGATCACAACGGGCTGGAGGAAGCAGTGGCCAATACCGCTCCCGGCGCGGAGGGGCTGCTTTTCCTGCCTTATCTCAATGGGGAGCGCACGCCGAATCTCCCGAACGGCAACGGCATCCTGCATGGGCTGAACACGCGCAACATGACCGCGCCCCATGTGGCGCGCGCCATCACCGAAGGGGCGACGATGGGCCTTGCGTACGGGCTAAAACGCTTCCGCGGGCTGGGTGTGACGCCATCGGAGATTCGCCTCACGGGCGGCGGCAGCAGGAGCCCCACGTGGCGGCAGATTTGCGCGGATGTTTTTGGCGTTCCCACCGTCTGCCTGAAATCGAGCGAAGGGGCGGCGCTGGGCGCGGCCGTGCAGGCGCTGTGGGCCCACGAGCACGCGAATGGCCGGCCGGTGAAGCTCTCCCAACTGACTGACCGCCTGGTGAAGCTGGACGAGAAAACCCGCAGCGAGCCCGACCGGGAAGCGATGGAACTCTACAAGGGCTTGCAGGCTCGCCAGATGGACCTCACGAGGAAACTCCACGCGGCGGGATACGTGTAGCACCCGGGGACCGCGAAGAGGGGCGCGGATTTAGTATCCGGCGCGTGTGGAACCGCGGGGGAATTCCCTACGCTGTTGCCGGAGGTTCTGACTCGCCGGCAGGGGGAAATGGCGGATCCTGGTGGGCTTGCTCCTGCTCGTCGGCGGACTCGGGGGAGTTCTCGATGTAACTCGAGGCGTGGGAGCCGGTTTCGATGGAGCGATCGACCTCGTGAATCCGGTGCAGGGCATTGGCGGCAAACTTGGTGCCTTCCATGGTGGAGGCAAGCTCCACGAGGAGCTGGCGGGCGCGAACGGGATCGTCCTGAAGGAGGTAAACATCCACGAGGCGATTGGCGAGAAACGAGCCCTGTTCCTGCGACCAGTCGGACTCGAGGGCATGTTCTATGACGATTGCGGCGCGCGCCGTATCCCCGAGGTCGCGGCAGCAGATGCGGGCGATTTCGCTGAGCGCGAGCGTATCGGCGGGATCCTTCCTGAGGATGTTCTCGTAATCCTCGATCGCGCCCTCGGGATCGCCCTGGGCCAGCTTGGAGATGGCATCCGCGTGCGGGTCGTGCTCGATCTTTTGGTCCGGGTTGAAGAAAAAGGAACCGACGCGGTCGCCAATGGCGGGGACCACCAGCACCGTCAGGACCAGGGCGATTGCGACGGCGTCCAATACCGCGCCGGCAAAGAGGAGGACGACCTTGGAATTATCGGGGTTGGCCATGTGGGCCTGAAGTTCCGCGTCGGAATAAAGGACGAAGCCGACATACAGGAACGCCGCGAGGAAGAGCAACCGGAGGGAGATGCCCATAAAAAATATAGCTGGATGCGATAGTAGAGGGCCTCGCGGCGCGATGCAATACCGGAGCGGGGCCGAGCTACATTTTTTTTCGCGAATCCGGCATTCCGGGCAGGGCGTTTGTGACCAGTATCCACCTTTTTGGGACGAACCAGGAGGCAGTCCGCTTGACGGCACTTCGGCGGTATGCGATGAAACGCCGCCCCTAATTCTTTCCCGAATGCGCGCCGTCCCTCTGATAGAACCTCTGGAAGACCGGATTGCCCCCGCGGCGGTGGTGACGATTGCTCCGAACCATAAATCGGCGAGCTACACGGATACCGCCGGGGATACCGTCATCGTGACCACGACCAAAGGCGCGTTCACAAGCGGGATGTTCATCTTTGACCCCAGTACGGCGGGGCAATTGACGGAACTCTCCATTACCGGTCACAAGGATTTCACGGGAGCGAACATCCATTTCACCATTTTACCGGTCGCGGGCGGGACCGATGCGGTCAATATCGGCTTCATCAATGCGACCGGGCTGAACCTGGGGAGCGTAACGCTGCCGGGAGACCTGGGGTACATCGATGTGGGCGGGGGCAAGGGCTCCATGATGGCGCTGGGCAAGCTGAACGTGCAGAGCATGGGGGTCTATGGCTCCGATACGCAGGGAGGCCTCCCCAATCCCACCACGGTCAGCACCATCATCGGGTCTGTGGGATCGATCACGGTGGCGAACAACGTGGACGGGGCGATCTCTGTGCAGGATTACAGCAGCGCCAGGCCGGGCAGCGGGAACATCAACAAGCTGATGATCGGCGGCTCGCTGGACGGCAATACCGTCACGAACGGCCTGGGCGAGATTGCCTTTACGGGAAAGCTGGGAACGGCATTCATCGGCGGCGGCATCGAGGGAGGCTCGCAGAATTTTTCCGGCAGCATCTCGGGGGATCTCGGCACATTTTCAAAAATCGGCAGCATCACCGTGGCCGGCTCCGTGCCGGACGATCCGAATCCGAACCCGATCCCCACGCTGCCGGGCACATCCATCCTGGGAGGCGCGGGCGGGTTAAGCGGGGGCATCTCCGCGGCCAGCGTGGGCACCGTCCTGATCGCCGGCGATGTCTATGGCGGCACCGGCACTGCCTCGGGCGAAATCCAGGGCGGCATTGTGCTTCAGAAAGTGACGATCGACGGATCGCTCATCGGCGGAAACTTCACCCAGGGCAATCCGGGCGAGGCAAATTCATCGGGCCTTGTATTCGGCGGCTCGATTGGGTCTGTCGCGATTGGGAAAGGGATCTACGGCGGCTCCGGGTTGGACTCCGGGGAGGTGCTCTCCCTGGGCCTCATCAAGAGCGTGGTGGTAATTGGGAATGTGGAGGGCGGCACCGCGGGCACTTCCTCCAGCACCGGGCTCTCAGGCGTGATCCACGGCAATTCCCTCGGCAAAGTGCTCATCGATGGATCGCTGACCGGAGGCAATGCGAACACGGATGATCCCAGCCAGAACGCCAGCGGCGGCGGATCGATCCTGAGCAACACGACGATCGGCAGCGTTTTCGTATCCGGATCGATCACCGGCGGCAGCGGCGCGAATTCCGGCCAGATTTCCACCGATGGGGGCAAAGTGGGCTCCATCGTCACCGGCAGCGTTATCGGCGGCTCCGGGGCATCGAGCGGACAGATCAGTGTGGATGGCGCACTTGGCGAGCTGGTGATAACCGGGGGCCTGACGGGCGGCTCGGGAGCATCGAGCGGACTGGTCAATGTGAATGGCGCGCTTGGCAACCTGATAATGACCGGAAGCGTTATCGGAGGCTCCGCGGCATCGACCGGACAGATCAGTGTGGACGGCGCACTCGGGAAGCTGACCATGACCGGGAGCCTGACGGGCGGGTCCGCCACGGACTCGGGCATCATTCAAGTCAACGGCGCGGTCAATTCCCTGCAAATCGGCGGAAGCGTGACCGGCGGGACGGCGGACAATACGGGTACCATCTCAACCTTTGGCCTGCTAAAGAACACGATCATTGGCGGCGACATAATGGGCTCCTCCTCCGGGACGACCATGCTGACCAATACCGGCTACATCCAGGCGGCGGGAATCGGCACGATGAGGATTACAGGCTCGCTCATTGCCGGCTCCGCGGGCAGCGGCGGGCTGGATACCTCCGGCGCCATCCGGTCCTCGGCGGCAATCGGCAGCCTGACACTGGGCAACCTGACCGGCCAGTCCACCAATCCCGCCATTATTTCCGCACCGGGCCGGGGCGCCCTTACCGGCAACTACACCAGTGACGTGGCGATTGGCAAAATCACCATTCTCGGCGCCGCCCAATATGGCGACATCCTCGCCGGGTACGGCACGGACACCAATAACGGCGCGCAGCCGCTGGGGACGGGCGTGAATGCGGACGCGCAGATCGGGACCGTGACGATTGACGGCGCCCTTACGGCGACCAATATCATCGCCGGCGCGGGGCCGGGAAGCGGCGGATTCGGCACGGCCAGCAGCGCGGCACTTACCGGAGCGGGGGTTTCCGATCTGCCAACGATCATTTCCAAAATTTCGAAGATCGTCCTCAACGGCACGCTCAATGCGCCTTCGGACCCTTCGGCCACCTATGGCATTGCGGCGCAGTACGTCGTGAGCGCGATCGTGGACGGACAGAAAGTCCCATTGATACCGGGCCCGGATAACGACACCTTTGCGGCGGGCAAGGAGCAAAACCTGGGAAGCAGCAGCAACATCTTCGTGTACGAGGTTTGATGAAACGTCCGCCGCATCCCCAAATTGAAACGCTCGAGGCGCGCATCGCTCCGGCGACGATCATTAACCCCTACACCGTCACGTTTCAGGATACCGACGGCGATACGGCGGTGATTCATATCTCCGCGCCGCTTTTCAAGAATCCCACGGCCGCGGGGAAGATTCTGATTTTTACCACCAACGACGGGAGCACGGAAAGCTTTGGCGGCAATACCGTGGGCGAGAGCCTGAGCGAGATCAACCTGCTGGGGAATCACGCCGCGCAGGACATGAACATCAGC
>DATAXI010000028.1:0-15420 GCA_036266845.1 Chthoniobacteraceae bacterium
CCGGGCGCAACGGCCCTCGCCGCCGCATAGCGATGGCTACAGAATTTCTTAAACCGCTCCAAGGCATTCCGATCAATCGCGCGGGCGGTGGTCGGCGTCGATTTCGAAAAATCGATGTTCCCGGGAAACGCGGATTTACGACGGCAGCGTGTCGCCCGCCGCCTTGGCGATTGCATCGCTGGACGCCCGGTCTCCCAGCAGATCCGCCGCGGAGCCCGGGCGCTGGTCGCCCATGTGGCGGATATCCTCCGCCGCGATGGCGTACACCACATCCTCCGCGATATTCTTCGCATGATCGCCGGCGCGCTCGAGGTGCCGCGCGATGAAGATCAGGTCCAGGTACTCCGCAATCCGCTCAGGGAAACGGGTCATCTGCACCGTGAGTTTCTCGGTGATCTCATGGTTCATCCCGTCCAGCTTCTTGTCCCGGCCGGGGATGCCGATGGCGAGGTCGATGTTCGATTCCGTATAGGCGCGCAACACATCGCCCAGCATGGAGGTGACCTCGCGGTACATGGGATCAAGGAAATTCACCTCGGAGAGAAGCGGGGCGCGGTTCAGCTTGCGGGCCTTGCGGGCGATATTGACGGCCTGGTCGGCGATTCGCTCGAGGTTGCTGCTCAGCTTCATGGCTGCCACCACCTGGCGCAGATCGCTGGCCACGGGCTGGAAGCGCCTCAGCAGGTCGATCCCGAACTTGTCCACCTGCTTCTCAAGCTGGTCGATCTCCTCGTCGTCCGCGATGGTGACGATGCACAAGTCCTCGTCGCGATTCAGCAGGCAGCCAAGGGAGTTGCGCAGGTTCCGCTCGCAAAGGCTCGCCATCATGAGCACGTCGTTTTGCAACGCGGAGAGCGCCGCGTCGTAGGAGCCGAGAATGTGTCTGGGATTGTCCGCCATCTCAATATACCTTATCCGAATCTACCACTGATATAGTCTTCCGTCTGCTTTTCCCGGGGACGGGTGAAGAGAAGGTCCGTATCGCTGAATTCCACGAGGCGGCCCATGTAAAAAAAGGCGGTCTTGTCCGATACCCGGCTCGCCTGCTGCATGTTATGCGTCACGATCACGATCGTGTAATCGCGGCTCAACTGGTGGATGAGTTCCTCGACCTTCATGGTGGCGATGGGGTCCAGCGCCGATGCCGGCTCATCCATGAGCAGCACTTCCGGCTGCGTGGCGATGGCGCGGGCGATGCAAAGCCGCTGCTGCTGGCCGCCGGAGAGGCTGACCCCGGGCTTGCCAAGATCGTCCTTTACCTCGTCCCACAGGGCGGCCATCCGCAGGGATTGCTCCATGCGGTCCCGCAGGAATGCCCGGTTGCGGATGCCGTTGAGCCGCAGCCCCACGGTCACGTTTTCCGCGATGGACATGGTGGGAAAAGGGTTGGACTTCTGGAAGACCATGCCGATGCGGCGGCGGATGACGGCGGGATCGATCTGCGGCGCGTACAGGTCCTGGCCGTAGAAGCGGATGGAGCCGTCCATGCGCGACTTGGGCACCAGCTCGTGCATCCGGTTCAGACAGCGGAGAAAGGTCGATTTGCCGCAGCCGCTCGGGCCGATGATCGCGGTGATGGTCCGCTCCGGAACGTTGATCGAGACTTCCTGCACCGCATGCTTTTGCCCGTACCAGACATTCAGGCCGGTTATCTCGAACGCGTTGCGCGCCGGCCCGGCGGGCGATTCCTGCGGTGCGGCCGCCGGGGCAGCCTTGGGGATGATTTCCTGGATGCGTTCCATGCGCGGTTAGACCCTGACAGGTTTTCCGCGCGTAAGGAAGCGAACGGAGATATTGAGCGTAAAAATAAAAGCGACCAGAACCAATGCGCCGGCCCATGCCTGCCGGTGCCAGTCCGGATACGCGGAATTGGCGTAAGTGAATATCTGGAGCGGCAGGGCGGCAATCGGCTTGGTGAGATCGTTATTCCAAAAGTTATCGCCCAGCGCGGTAAAGAGCAGCGGCGCTGTCTCGCCCGCCACCCGCGCGAGCGCCAGCAGGATGCCGGTCAGGATGCCGCGGGCCGCCGTCTGCATGACAATGTGGACCGTGGTTCGCCACCGGGCGATCCCGAGCGCCAGCGCCGCCTCCCGGTAGCCGTGCGGCACGAGCACCAGCACCTCCTCCGTCGTGCGCATGACCAGCGGGATCATCAGGCACCCCAGCGCCAGTCCGCCGGCATAGGCGGAGAACCCCTTGGGGATGATGACGTGGCCGGCAATGATGACGCCGGGCACAACCACCAGGCCGTTGATGACGATGCCCCAGATGATCGAAGGCACCCCGTTCAGGATATCGCACAGGAACCGGATGAACCAGTTGACCCGGGAGGAGCCGAACTCCGACAGGAAAACACCGCCCATCACGCCCGCGGGGATGCCGATGACGCTGGCCAGCCCGATCAGGATCAGCGTGCCGGCAATCGCGTTGGCCATGCCGCCTCCGGCCACGCCGGGACCGGCGGGGAGATTGGTGAAAAACGCGAGATTGAGCGAGCGGGCGCCCATCTGCACAAGGTTCACGAACACCAGGCCCAGCGGCGCAAGCACCAGGCAGGCGCAGAGGAAAGTGCACGCGGAGACGCAGACGCTCAGCGCTTTTCGCATCCCGTGATTGGTGGCCGAGAAGGTCATTGTTTTACCGTGGAACCGGCAAAGGTTTTGAGGATGAGCTGCGCCAGCAGGTTCACCAGGATCGTGACAACGAAGAGCACCAGCCCGATCTCGAACAATGCCTGCACGTAAAGATCGCTGGTGGTCTCCGCAAATTCATTGGCGATGACGCTCGCCAGCGTATAGCCGGGAGCAAACAGCGACTTCGCGATTTGCGGCGTCTGCCCGATAACCAGGGTGACCGCCATCGTCTCCCCGAGCGCGCGCCCCAGGCCCAGGATCACCGCGCCAAAGATGCCCCGTTTCGCGTAGCTGAGCACGGCGATGCGCGTCACCTCCCAGCGCGTGGCTCCCAGCGCGTAGGCCGCCTCCCGCTGCAAGTCCGGCACGGAAATCAGGATTTCCCGCGAGACGGAGGTAATGATCGGAATGATCATGATCGCGATGATAATTCCCCCCGCCAGCATGCACGGCCCGATGATGGGCCCCGCAAAGAGTCCGGTCCACCCGAGCCAATGCTGGAGAACGGGGAAAAAGTGAACGCGCATCCACGGCACCATGACCAGCAGCCCCCAGAGCCCCAGGATGACACTCGGGATCGCCGCCAGCATCTCGATGAGTGACACGATCGGCTGCCGCAGCCACCGCGGCGCAAGCTCCGTCAGGTAAATGGCCGTCGCCACGCTCAGCGGCACCGCGATGAGAAGCGCCAGCAGCGAGGACGCCAGCGTTCCATAAATAAACGGCAGCGCCCCGTACACATCGTTGCCCGGGTCCCAATCGCTGCTTACCAGAAAGTGCCAGCCGAATGCGTGGATCGACCCGCGCGACCCCGCCCAAAGCTGCCAGCCCACAATCCAGATCAGCAGCAGCACCGACGCCGCCATCAGAAAGGTGAAGCCGGCAAACAGCCGGTCCCCCATCCGCGAGGGCCTGCTCATCCGCGGCGCAACGGCCGCCGAGGGGCCTCGTTCAAACGTGGCTGCCGTGCTCATCCCTGCTCAACCGCCCACCTGAATCTCGCCGATTCGCTTGAGCACCCGGTCCCGCAGCGCCTGCGGCAGCGGTGCGTAATCCAGCCCCTTGGCAATATCCTCGCCCGCCGTGAGCGCCCATTTCAAAAACTCGACCATCTTTTTCCCCTTCTCCGCGTTCTGCTGCTTCGCATACACCAGCAGCCACGTCACGCCAGAGATCGGGTACGCCTGGGCTCCCGGCGCGTTGGTCATGGAAAAGCGGAAATCGTCCGGGATATCCGCCGAGGCCAGCGCCGCCGTCACGGAATCGGTGCTCGGCGCGATGTAATTCCCCGCCGCGTTCTTCATTTCCGCGACCGGCATCTTGTTCTGCGCCGCGTAAATCAATTCCACATAGCCCAGGGAATCCGGCGTCTGCTGAATCTCGCCGGAGACCCCTTCATTCCCCTTTCCGCCCAGGCCGGTCGGCCAGCGGACCGCCGTGTTGACGCCCACTTTCGCCTTCCACTCCGGGCTCACCTTGCCCAGGTAATCGGTAAAAATAAACGTCGTCCCGCTGCCGTCCGAGCGGTGCACCACGATGATATCCGCGTTCGGAAGCGCCACGCCCGGGTTCTGGCTGGCAATCGCCGGATCATTCCACTTGGTGATGGCGCCCAGATAGATGCCCGCCAGCGTCGGGCCGTCCAGCTTCAGCGTGGGATTACCGGGAATATTGTAGGTAATGACCACTGCGCCCGCCACGGTAGGGATATGGAGAATCTTCCCCGGCGCCTTCGCCAGGTTCGCATCGGTCATCGGGCCGTCGGACGCCCCGAAATCAATGGTTTGCGCGATGATCTGCTTTTGCCCCCCGCCGGAGCCGATGGATTGATAATTGAACCGCACGGAGGGATCGACTTTTGCGTACTCCTCAAACCAGCGCGCGTAAATCGGGTATGGGAAGGTCGCGCCGGCGCCAGTCATGGTAAGCTGGGCGCGCGCGTGTCCGCCCAGCAGAATACCGGCAAAAATGGCAAACAAGGCTTTAAACATAAACAGGCGTCGCATGCTGCGTGGGAGGGGGTGAAGGGTCAAAAAATGAAGTGTTACGTTTGAGTGACGTTCGCGCCACCCTGTCAATTGTTTCAATCAGATTTCAGCGGGGTGGCGGAGTTATTTCGATCCATCCGCAAGTTATTCACACCCTTCCCGCCGCCTCAGGATGCCGGCGCCGCCGCGACCGGTTCCGCCGGATTTTGCAAGCCGAAAAGCCGCCGCTGCTTGATAACCCGCGCCACCTGCTCCGGCACCATCGTTTCCCATGAGCTGTCGCCGCAGTGGATTTTTTCCAGCACTTCCTTGGAGGTAATGTGGAGGTATTGCTCGTGGATCTCCCTCAGCCCGTAGATGAACTGATTCTCGTACAGGTAGGCATACAGGTGCCGCAGATTCGGCGCCACGCGCAGGTTTCCCGCCGTGATGACAGCGCCCGTGCCGGGATCGCGCCACGGGTACACGTACATTTTCAAATCGTTTTTGAAGAGCCGCCCGAAAGACTCCAGAATGCCTCCCTCCAGATCGGTATAATACTTTTCCTCAAAGATATCCTTCAAGGTCGGGATGCCCATGACGATCCCAATCATCTCTTTGGTGTAGCGGAAGAGGTAAGAGGCCAGCCGGTGAAACTCGCCGTAATTGGAGATGAGAACGTTACGCCCCAGCGCCCCGAGGATATCCACCCGGTCCAGGAAATCGATGTGATCGATCTCGCCCGAGGTGCTCAGATTCTTGAGCGTCATCTCCATCAGCACCACCGCCTGCTGGCCCGCCAGCTTTGGCTCCTGGACAAAGAGCGCATTCGCCTGGTTCAGCATGTCCATGGTCAGATGGGTCAGCGGGCGGAAACTGCCGCGCTCCACCAGGATCGCCTTCTTGTAGAGCACCTCCGCCGCCTGCACCACCTCCCCATCCGCGGTAAACATCGCCGCGCTCGTCAGCCCATGCTGCACAAGCTGCAACGCCATCAGGCGATTGTCCACCTGCTGGAAGCTGGGACCGGAAAACTTGATCATGTCAATCTCCACGCGCTCGGACGTCAGGCTATCCAGCAGGGAAGTAATCAGACTCCCCTTCCCATGCAGGTAAAGCGCCGCGTAAATCAGATTCACGCCCACGATTCCCAGCGTCTCCTGCTGCTGGAGGTTCTCCTTGTCCAGCATCCGCAAGTGAATGACGATTTGCGACGGTTCCCCCTTCGGCTGGGTCTGGAATTGAATGCCCATCCAGCCATGCGATTCCCCCGGGTGAAACGGGCTCCGCGTCGCCACCGTATCCGCAAAAACGAAAAATCGCGTCGATTCCCCGCGCTGACAGTCCAGCCGCTCCCGCATGAGGTTGTACTCATACTCCAGCATCGTGGTCAGACGCTGGCGGCTTACATACCGGTCGCTATGGCCGTAAATAGCGTCGCTCACCACCATATCGTAAGCGGAGATACTCTTGGCAATGGTCCCGGATGCCCCGCCCACGCGGAAAAACCAGCGCGCAACCTCCTGGCCTGCACCGATTTCCGCAAATGTCCCGTATTTGCCAGAGTCAAGGTTGATGCGGAGGGCTTTTTGGTGAGTGTCGATCTGTTCGGATTCCATGCAATTTAACGGTTCGAAACTCAAGGTAACGGGTGCCGGGTGATTTTGGAAAGAAATCCGCAAATGAGACGGAAATGTGACAAACCGGCGAATCGGCTATGCCAATCTGCTCACATTGAACAACATACACTCGGAACCCGCGAAAAAACGCCAGAATCGCGTTGACTGAACCCATCGCCTGTCCTAGTCTGCCCGTCACCGCAAGGCCCAGCCCTGCCGGTCCCAATCACATTTTAGCCATCGAAGCCGACCTACTCGATTTAGCCCAATTTAAACCCAATTTACCGACCCCAAACAGGAGAACCGAATGCCAGAAGTCATTGTACGCAAGGGAGAACCGATCGACCGCGCCCTCAAGCGCCTCAAGAACAAACTCGATTCCGAGGGAATTCTGGAAGAAGTGCGCCGCCTGCGCGCTTTCGAGACCCCCAACCAGAAGGTCCGCCGCAAGGCAAAAGCCAACGCCAAGCGCGGCAAGATGAAGTTCCGCTACAACACCGCCGCCTAAAAGGCCCTTCCCCTAAATACTTTCGTTTAAACGAATCAACCGCGTCGCAAGGCGCGGTTTTTTTGTGCAATCGACCGACGCCCGCGCCCGTCAGCTTTTTTCTCAAAGGAAACGGCGCTCTCCGGAGTTTGATCCCCTCGAGGCATTTTAAGCAATTCAATGCCCGCTGAAATTGGCTCAATGCCCGTCGAAATTGGCTCGATGCCCCGTCGAAATTGGCTCAATGCCCGTCGAATTGGAAGCGCGGTGCCTGAAGCACCAAAGGTGCGAACTCATATCAGCCTGGGGCAAACGCCCCAGGTACAGCGCGACCATAAACCAGGAGCGCTGAAAGCGCGTATCACCCCCCGGCCCGTCAGGCCGCAAATCCCAAACATAACCCTCGATACCCGCCAGCCTCGAAGAACCCATCTTTGCAATCGCAGCTTCCCGCGATTCCTTCCACCGCCGCAACGCTACTTCGCTTTCAGCGAAACAACCTGCTCGCTTTGCAGCAACCGCCCGCTACGCCCGCGTTGCGTGACCAGAACCGTGAGGTCGGCTTCGTCGCCGTTGCCGGCTTTCGAGAAAAGGCTTTCCGCTTCGCCCACGCTGTTTACATCGAAACGCCCCACCTTCACGATAACCATGCCCGCGCGGATGCCCACCTGGTACGCGGGTCCCCCCTCATCCACATCGGAGACCACCACGCCCTGCCCGTTCGGCACGCCGAGCGCATCGCTCAAGTCCGCCGTGAGATCCTGCAATTGCAGGCCAAAGAGGCGGCGCGCGGCGGAGACGCTGGCAGCTCCGGCGCGCCTGAGGCCGGCGGGAGCATTGGCCTGCGCCATGAACTCCTTCACCGCGTCGCGCACCTCATTGCCGGGGATGGCAAAGCCGATGCCCTGCGTGGGCACGCCCTGAGGGGTGAAGGACATCTTTACGGAGTTAAGGCCGATCAGCTTGCCGCCAATATCAATGAGCGGGCCGCCGGAGTTTCCGGGATTGATGGCGGCATCGGTCTGGATGAGGTCCTGGTACTCCACCTCGTCCACAGTCACGGAGCGGTTAAGCGCGCTCACGATGCCGCGGCTGACGGAGAGGCCGTAGCCAAGGGGATTGCCCACCGCGAGCGTGGTCTCGCCGAGCAGGTCGGGCGAGAGATCGGTGAGGGAAATATACGGGTAAGGCTTCGCGCCCGGCGCCGGATCCACCTTGAGCAGCGCGATATCCTTGGACGGATCGCCGGTGACGTAATGGGCTTCATACACTTTGCCATCGGACATGGTGACGTGGATTTTCATATCCGCGGCGCGCTCGACGACGTGCTCATTGGTGACGATGTACCCGGTCGGCCCCACCAGAAAACCGCTGCCGAGGCTCTGCAACTTCTGCCGCAGCTCGCGCGGCGGACGCATTTCGCCGCCAAAGAACTGGTTGAACAACTGGTCGTAAGGATCCTGCACGGTGCGCCGGATAATGCGCTCCGTGTTTACGTTGACCACCGCGGGCCAGACTTTGCTCACGGCGATGACCGCCGGCTCGGAGGCGGGATCACCGAGAGTGCCGCCGCTCGTGGGGTTGGCCAGAAGAGGAAGAGTCAGCAAAAAAGTGAAAAGGGCGCAAAGAATACGTCGCATGAGTAGCTCCAATAGACATCCGATGAGGGCAAACCGCTCAAAGGAACCGAAACCAGCCCGCCTGATCGCGCAGAAAACCGAAACCGCTGGGGTTTCGAAATAGTTTGGCGAAATTGCACATTTCGGCAACTTCCTCGCACAAAACTGATTGCACTTGCGAAGAGGGAATATTTGCGGAAATTGGCATCAGGCAGGACTGAATTTATCCTTTGGCGATCCGTTCCATAGGCGTACAGTTTCTGTCCAATTTTCAATGAGAACCGCTGTCGCAACCAGGATCGACGCTAAACTCCTGGAAGATCAATACTCACGCTGGAAACAAAACCCGCGGGAGGTCGAGCCGACCTGGTCCGCATTTTTTGAGGGCTTCGAGCTCGGCCTGACCGAGAAACCGTCCAACGGCGCCGCAGCCCCAGCCATGGCGGCGCCCCCTTCCGCCTCGCCGACTCCCAACCTGGCCGAGCTGCCGGTCCAGACCCGGGTCGAGGGCCTGGTTTATGCCTACCGGACCATCGGCCACACCATCGCGACTCTGGACCCGCTGGCCGAGGAGCGCCCTGAGCAGCCGCTGCTGAAGCTGGGCGAGCTCGGTTTCCAGGAGAAGGACCTCGATCTTTCCGTATCCTCAAAGTTCTACCTCGGGGGCCGGGAAATGAATCTCTCGGAAATGATCGAATCCCTGAAGCGCGTCTATGGGGGCACGATCGGCTTCGAGTTCATGCACATCCAGAACATCAAGGTGCGGAACTGGCTGCGGGAGCGCATCGAGTCCCGCCCGTTCGAGCCGGCTCCGAGCCGCGAAGTCCAGATCGCCCTGTTGCGCGAGCTGCTGGAGGCGGAGAGTTTCGAGCATTTTCTCCATACGAAGTACGTCGGCCAGAAACGCTTTTCCCTCGAGGGGGGCGAATCGCTGATGGCGGCGCTCCATACCATCTTCGAGGACTGCCCGCGGCGCGGGGTGAAGGAGATCGTGATGGGCATGTCTCACCGGGGACGCCTGAACGTCCTGACCAATTTCCTCGCAAAATCGTTCGCGACGCTCTTCGCGGAGTTCTCGGAAAATTATATCCCGAACCTCGTGGGCGGCGATGGCGACGTAAAATATCACCTCGGTTACACCAGCACGCGCAAGACATCGGGCGGCGAGGAAGTGGGAATCCGCCTCGCCTCAAACCCGAGCCACCTCGAGGCGGTCAACGCCGTGGTGGAGGGGATGGCGCGCGCCCGCCAGCGCATTCTCAAGGATACGGAGGAGCGCCGGATGGTGCTGCCCCTGCTGCTGCACGGCGATGCGGCATTTGCCGGCCAGGGCATTGTGGCCGAAGTGCTCAATATGTCGCAACTGCCGGGCTATCGCACCGGCGGCACGGTTCACATCATCATCAATAACCAGATCGGCTTTACCACGCTGCCGGCGGATGCGCGCTCTTCCTCCTATGCGACCGATGTCGCAAAGATGATCGAGGCGCCGGTTTTCCATGTGAACGGCGACGACCCCCTGGCCGTGGCGTGGTGCGCCCAGCTCGCGTTCGAGTTTCGCCAGCAGTTCCACCGCGACATCGTGGTGGATATGTACTGCTACCGCCGCCATGGGCACAATGAGTCGGACGAGCCGCTCTTCACGCAGCCGTCGCTTTACAAGGAGATTTCCTCCCATCCCTCGGTCGCCACGCTCTTCCGCAAGCAGTTGATTGAAACAAGCGTGCTTTCGGAAAATGAGGCGGATGCGCTCGAGGAGGAATTTGAATCCCGCCTGGACCGCGCATTGCAGGCGGTAAAGGTGGCGGAGGCGCAGCAGGAGAAATCAAGCTTTGCGGAATCGACCGCCGTCTTCCAGCCCAGTTACTCGCACGAACCGGTGCCCACGGGCGTGCCGATGGAGCGCCTCGAGAAGGTGGTCAGGGCGCTGACGACGGTGCCGGAGAAGTTCCGCATCGTGCCCAAGGTGAAGCGGACGGTCATCGACCGCCGGGCGCAGGCCTTCCAGCATGGCGGCCCCATTGATTGGGCATTCGCGGAGACGCTCGCTTTTGGCACCCTGCTGGCGGAGAAAACGCCGGTGCGCCTGAGCGGGCAGGACTCGCGGCGCGGCACTTTCTCCCAGCGCCACTCCGTGCTGTATGACATGGAAACCCGGGAGCGCTACATCCCGTTGCAGAACATCGGGGCCGACCAGGCCCGCTTTTGCGTTTACAACTCCCTGCTCAGCGAGGCGGGCGTGCTCGGATTTGATTACGGCTATTCCCTCGATTTCCCGGAAATGCTCTGCCTGTGGGAAGCGCAGTTTGGCGACTTCGCCAACGGTGCGCAGGTCATCATCGACCAGTTCCTCGCCTCGGCGGAGTCCAAGTGGCAGCGGCCCAGCGGCATCGTGCTGCTGCTGCCGCATGGCTACGAAGGCCAGGGGCCGGAGCACTCCAGCGCGCGGCTGGAGCGCTACCTTCAGCTTTGCGCGGAGGAGAATATCCAGGTGTGCAACGTCACCACGCCGGCTCAATATTACCACCTGCTGCGCCGACAGATGCGCCGCAGCTTCCTGAAGCCGCTGGTGCTCATGACGCCCAAGAGCCTCCTGCGCTCCGAGCAATGCGTCTCCTCGATCGGCGATTTCACCGCCGGCCATTTCAACGAGCTGCTCTCCACGCCCGCGCTCTCCGGCAAGACGCCGGAGCGCATCATCCTGTGCACCGGAAAAATCTATTACGACCTGATCAATTACCGCGACGCCAACAAGATCAACAACGCGGCGATCATTCGTATCGAGCAGCTTTACCCGCTGGATGAGCGGCGGCTGGTAAGCCTGCTGGGCGAGCATCCGGAGAATACCAAACTGGTATGGTGCCAGGAGGAGCCGCAGAACATGGGCGCGTGGACTTATATCTACATGTGCCTGGACCGAATTTACAGCCACAGCCGGCATGTTTGGTTCGCGGGCCGCGGCGCGAGCGCCAGCCCCGCCGTGGGCGCGCTGGCCGCGCACAAACGCGAACAAAAAGCCTTGGTACAGGACGCGTTTACCCTGTAAACCTGCTGGCCCTATTCCATGGATGTCACTATTCCCGCCGTAGGCGAGTCGATTACCAGCGGCCTGATCTCAACCTGGCACAAAAAGGATGGAGAAACCGTTCAGGCCGGCGATGTACTGCTGACCCTGGAAACCGACAAGGTTTCCACCGAAATCCCCGCTGAAAAAGCGGGCGTGCTCCACATCAAGGCCGCGGAAGGCGCCGAGGTGAAAATCGGCGAAGTAGTCGCGACGATTGACGAAGCCGGCAGTGCCGCACCGGCTCCCGCGGCCGCACCGGCCCCGGCTCCCGCGCCTGCTGCTTCCAGGAAAAAAGCGGCCAAGGCGGAAGCTCCCGCCGAGTCGCCTGTTCCGGCTCCCGCGCCCGCGCCAGTCGAGGAGCCCGCGCCGGCGGCTCCCGCCGCCACTGATGCGCGCGTCACACGCAAGCGTCTCTCGCCATTGCGGCGGAAGATCGCCAATCAGCTTGTGATGGCGCAGCACACGGCGGCGATTCTCACCACGTTCAACGAATGCGACATGAGCGCGGTGATGAAACTGCGCAAGGAGATGCAGGAGGCTTTCCAGAAGCAATACGGCGTGAAGCTCGGCTTCATGTCCTTCTTCGTGAAGGCGGTGGTGGCCGCGCTCAAGACGGTGCCGCAGATCAATTCGCGCCTCGAAGGGGATGAATTGATCACCAACCAATATTACGATGTCGGCGTCGCCGTAGGCACGGAAAAGGGCCTCGTGGTTCCGGTGGTGCGCGATGCGGACCAGAAGAGCTTTGCCCAGATCGAGCAATCGATCCTCGATTACGCCAGAAAGGCGCGCGAGGGGAAGATCAAGATCGAGGACCTGACGGGCGGCGGCTTCACAATCTCCAACGGCGGCGTCTATGGCTCCCTGCTTTCCACGCCCATTCTCAATCCGCCGCAAAGCGGCATCCTGGGCCTGCACAAAATCCAGGAGCGCCCGATGGCCGTGAACAGCCAGGTGGTGATCCGCCCGATGATGTATCTGGCCCTCAGCTACGACCATCGAGTGGTCGATGGCAAGGAAGCCGTGACGTTTCTCATCCACGTAAAAGACGCCATCGAAAACCCGGTGCGCCTGCTGCTGGAAGTATAGGAAAGCCACATCCCAAGTGTTGAATCAGGAAGACTGGCCTGATTGAGATATATTTGTCCTCTGCAAATGGCTGCAATCCGCGACTCTGGGCGCTTGCCCAATTTCGGACAACGGAGTAACCTTATCGGATGAAGACCGTTACGCTCACTGCGCACTTTGACGGCGAGCATATCCAACTCGACGAGCCTTTTCAGTTGCCCTCCGAGGCCCGGCTTCTGGTCATAATTCTCCCCGAACCTTCTCAGGACGCCGAATTGAAGGATTGGTATGCATTGTCAAAGGCGGGCTTGGCGCGCGCCTATTCGGAAGATGAGCCTGACTACCCCGCAACCCTTGTTCGCGACCGCAGCGCCTCCTGATGAACGAAGGGGATGTGGTGCTTGCGGCATTTCCGCAGGCCGACGGCAGAACTAAAAATAGGCCTGCAATCGTTTTGCGCGTCATGCCTCCGTTCGGGGATTTTCTCGTGTGTGGCGTCAGCCGGCAGCTACGTCACGAGGTAGCCGGTTTCGACGATGTCATCGCCCGCACAGACGCCGATTTCGGCGAAAGTGGTTTGCTCGACTCTTCACTCGTCAGGCTTGGATTTTTGGCGTTGCTGCCGGCATCAGAATTTCTCGGCGATATCGGAGCCATATCCACGGAACGTCATTATCGGCTACTGAAGCGTCTTGCGAATTACCTTCTCGATAAGGGTGACGATTTATGATTTAGCTGGATATTCTTTCGTTTCTCATCGCTTGCATTTCCTGTTTGTTTCTCCGGAGGCCCATTAGAGTTGAGAAAATCGCGGTGCGATCTCTGGCACGGCAGGCGATGCCAATGGCCGTGTGCTTGAGCAAACCGACGACGTGGCGCTTCCGTTTTTAGGAAGCTTCCGCAGGCAACCGTTTCCGAACGAGGTCCCGCGCCCAAAAAGGAAGGTAAAGGACCAGGTAGAACACAATCGCAAGGAGGTTGAACTCCAGGATGTAGAGGGTGTGATTACTGGAGAGATAATCGAGCAACGATTTTCCGGCGGGAGGGTGATTGAGAAACCCGAAGTTCAACCCGGTCATCCCATTGACCACGGTTGCGACCACGTAATAAACCTCCGTCCATACCATGGCGCGGAAGACGGACCACCCGCGCGGGCGCATGCGCTCCACCAGCGTCAGGAACATCACTCCAATCACGATGCCCGAGTGGGACACGAAAAAGCTGATGAACCGGACGCTGGGAAAACCGACCGGCAGATTCGGAGTCAGGATCGCCTGGAGCGTGCCGGCCATCCCCCAGAAATAAGCGATCTCATAGACGCCGTAACGGCACGTCACCAATGCCGCAATCACCGCAATGGTGGCCCAATCGCAAAGTTGCATCGGGAGGAGGTCCACCGGCTTGAACTGCCCGATCCACCGCAGGAAAACTTCGTATGCGATCCAATTTGCCAGCAGCACGAATGCCAGCGAGTACCGCACGGCCACCCGGTACCCCTCGCGCCCCGGTCCACGGGCCGTGGCCCAGAAAAAAAGGGGCAATGCCACCGTGAAACCAATGACTGTAAGATGCGCCGGCCCAAAGAGGTGAAACGGAGGCTCCGGGGGCATGGCCCCATAAACCTGAGCCGCCAAAATTTGGCAACCACCCTTTGGCTGGAAATTTGCTCCGGAACAAGCTATACGAGGGGGGCGTACTCCCCGCCAGTCGCCAGATGAATGAGGACCAAGATATTACCGGGGTAATGCCGCCCGCCGAATGGGCGGGAACCCCCGTGGACTACCCAAGCGAGACGCCCGTGCACCGGCTCTTCGAGGCGCAGGCTGCGCGGAGCCCGGAGGCCATTGCCATTGTAAGCAACAGTGGATCAATGACCTACGCGCAATTGGACGGAGAGGCGGGCAGGCTTGCCGCGGTGCTCTTGCGGCATCATGCCCAGCCAGGCACACCCATCGCGGTAGCGCTGGAGCGCTCCCCGCAGTTGATTGTCGCCCTTTTGTCGGTCCTGAAAGTGGGGGGCTGCTATGTGCCGCTCGATCCCGCCTACCCGGCGGACCGCCTCCGGACGATGGCGGAGGAATGTTTTGCGCCGCTGGTCATTACGACTCATGCGCTGGCCGGTTCCCTCCCGCCGCTGCCAGGGATGTTGATTTTTTTGGATGAACTGCCGGAGGTGGACCCGGTCTTCGGGGTGGATGTGCTCGCAAGCGGGCCGGCTTACATCATGTTTACCTCCGGCTCGACCGGCCGGCCCAAGGGCGTGGCGATTCCCCACCGGGCCATCGCCCGTCTGGTGTTGGGGCAGGATTACGTGAATCTTTCGCCGGAAGAGACTTTTCTCCAGTTCGCTCCGGTCTCCTTTGATGCCTCCACTCTGGAAATCTGGGGGCCGCTATTGAATGGCGGCCGCCTGGCGATTGCCCCTTCGGACGCGCTTTCGCTGGAGCAGATTGCGGAGGCGATCCGCACCCTGGGAGTCACCACCATGTGGCTGACCGCCGGGCTGTTTAACCTGATGGCGGATGAGCAGGTGGAGGCATTTGCGCCGCTGCGGCAGCTTCTGGCAGGCGGGGATGTCCTTTCCATCCCCCACGTGCGCAAGGTATTGGCCACGCATCCGCACCTGAGGCTGATCAACGGCTACGGACCCACGGAAAGCACCACATTCGCCTGCTGCCACACGATCACCAGCGCCGAGCCGCCTTCAATCCCGATCGGGAAGCCGATTGCGAACACGACCGTGCGCATCCTGGATAACCGGCAGGCGCAGGTCCCAATCGGCGAGCCGGGCGAGCTGTACATCGGCGGCGATGGGCTGGCCATAGGCTACTGGAATCAGCCGGAACTCACCGCGGAGAAATTCGTCACCGTAAACGGCGAACGGCTTTACCGCACCGGCGACCGCGTCCGCTGGCTGCCCGGCGGCGTCATTGAATTCCTCGGCCGCCAGGATCATCAGG
>DATAXI010000062.1:0-6656 GCA_036266845.1 Chthoniobacteraceae bacterium
CATGGTGGCGATAAGCGTGAGCGCCCAAAGGGAATCGATCCCGAGCAGCACAACGCCCGCGGCCTTCGAGCGCGGGAACTTTCGCAGCCATTTTTGCACCGGCTTGGGACAGAACAGCGCGAAGGCGTGGGAGAGGATCAGCCACAGCCCGGCGAGCAGGCTGACGGTGTGCAAATCGAGGTGCGGGTAAATCATGAAGGGTTACTCAATGGAGAATCGCTGGATCGCCGTAAAGGCTGAACCCGGTGACGCGGGTGATGTTGACATCGAAAAGTTGCCCGATATGGCGCGGCCCGCCCTCGAAGATCACGATCTTGTTGCCGCGGGTGCGCCCCATGAGGCGGTCGGCGTTCGATTTGCTCACGCCTTCGCACAGGATCTCCACGGTCTGGCCCACGAGCGCCGCGTTCTTCGCCCGCGCAAGGTCATTCACCACGGTCAGCAGGTCCTGGTTGCGCGCCTCCTTCACGCTCTCTTCCACCTGGCCGGGCAAATCCGCCGCCGGCGTGTCCCGGCGCCTCGAGTAGCGAAAGATGAAGGCGTTATCGAAAGCAGCCTCGCGCACCAACTCGCGCGTGGCGGAGTAATCTTCATCCGTCTCGCCGGGAAATCCGACGATGACATCGGTGGTGATGGCCATGTCTGGACGCGCTTCGCGGATCCGCCGCACCAGCTCCAGATATTTCTCCGGCGTGTACGTGCGATGCATCGCCCTCAGGATGCTGGAGGCTCCGGACTGGAGCGGCAGGTGGACATGCTCCGCCAGCTTCGGCAGCCGGGCAGATGCCTCGATCAAATCTTCCCGGTAACCAATGGGATGTGGCGACGTGAAGCGGATGCGCTCGATGCCCTCCACCTCATGCACCGCTTCCAGCAGTTGCACGAATGGCGATTTCCCATCCACTTTCGCGAACTCGTGGCGCCCGTACAGGTTCACGATCTGCCCCAGCAGCGTCACCTCGCGCACGCCGCGCGCCGCAAGGCCCCTCACCTCATCGACGATCTCCGCGATGCCGCGGCTCCGCTCCGGCCCGCGCGTGGAGGGCACGATGCAAAAGGTGCAATGCATGTTGCACCCCTGCATGATGGAGACAAACGCCGTCACCTGGTCCGGCTCCAGCCTGTGATCGCGGATGGTCTCCTGCGAGCCCGCTTCCTCGCCCGTATCCACGATCGAGAAGCGCGGATCGTCCATCGATCCATGGGTCCGGCGCGCAAAGATCTCGTCCACATATTCCGCCACGCGGTGGAACTTTTGCGTGCCCGCCACAAGGTCCACGTGCCCGATGTCCCGCACCAATTCCTCCCCGCGGCTCTGCGCCATGCATCCCAGAAAACCGAATACCATGTGCGGCCGCGCCTGCCGCAGCCGGCTCAGCATGCCCATTTTTCCGAGCGCCTTCTGCTCCGCCATATCGCGTACGGAACAGGTGTTGAGCAGGACAACGTCCGCATCATGCTCGCTGCCGGTCATCTCGTAGCCGCGGGCGATGAGCATCTGCGCGACTTGCTCGGAGTCACGCTCGTTCATCTGGCAGCCGTAGGTTTTGATATAGACGCGGGGCATTGCGAAAATTGGATTTTTGCCAAAGGCGGAGTCGGGTTACCTACCACAGCCGGGAGGAAAAATGAACAGCGGCTTTTTCAGAAAACTACCTCCCCGACACCTCCTCCGGGAAGTGCGATTTCGAAACAAAATATGGGTGGTGTCTCGAGGATTTGGGGAGGTCCGCCCAAAAAAGAAAGTCAATGTACACTTTTCTTGTTGCCGAATGCTCGTATGGCGATACTTTTAGTTTTCACACCCTGTTCCGACTCAATGATTGAAGAAGACCGATGGATAACCGCCCTCAAGGCACTCGCAGACCGTAGCCGTCTCCGCATCATCCGCACCCTGCTGGATCAAGCGCTGACGGTGAACGATATCTCTGAGCGCCTGGGCATTTCCCAATACAACGTATCAAAACACCTCCGCATCCTGCGTGAAGCAGGTCTGGTGGAGGCCACCAAAATGGCAAACCGCAGGGAATACGCAATTCCCTCCCACCTGCGCGGGCAATCCCCCGGCGCCGTGCTGGACCTGGGTTCGCTGGTATTCCATTTCGACAAGCTGCCGATTGCCGCCCCTCAGGCGGTCCCGGTCCCGCCTGTCGTGGTTGGCGTTTAAGTTTGGCCGTTTCCTTCTATAATTAGGAGGACGGTCGGATTTTAGTCGCTGGCATTCCAGCGAACGCGCCGATTTTGGCTTGGTTCAGGAAACGTTGCACAGACTCCCTGCGCCTCCATTTCTCAGCGGATATACGTAGCTGCGCCGCCCGCTCTTTGTAGCCCGGAGCATTTGGATCGTGCGGCGATCATGGCGATGAGTAACCCGCCTGGTCCTGCGCGCTCGCGGTGCATCGCATCAATGGCAACCCGGTAAAATGTGATTGCCCGCAACACCACCCCTCTGGGATGGTTCCCGCCATGGCCACTTTAGATGAACCGACGCTCCACGCGCTCGCGAGGCGCATCCTGATCACGATCAACGATGCCGGCCGGTGCCTCATTACGCAGCCGGCGGAATTGGCCCAACTCAAGGCAATGGGGCTCGACGGCCTGCGGCAATTCGCCGCGGATCATGGGTGGACGGTGGTGATGCGGCTTGGCGGAGCGCAGATCGAATTCTTCGCGGTCCACGTGGCGCGGGCGAGAGCGGGCTTGGTTTAGCCCAGGGTGATCGGGCGGCGGAGGGAAAACTTGAGGCATCGCGACATTCTGTCGCTGTGAAATACGCTGTTTATCGAGGAATAGGACAATTGTGTCCTAAAACAAGACACCCCTTTCACCGTTTCCCACAGGGCATCCCTCGTATTTTGCCACTGGCATTGCCAATGCTCCGGAAGTCAAGGCGTAGATCATGAACAAAGCCCACAGATGCCTCCTCCACTTCCGGTGCATCGCGCGCAAGAGCCTGCATGGCCAGGGTTGCGTATGGCACTGGCAGCACCTGCTGCGGGAGATGGGTCTCGGGGTCTATTCGGAGCCCGCAAGGGAGTCCTCAACCCACTGAAAGCAATGCTATACCTGAACCACAAGCAGTTTGACGCGGATACCCGCGAATGGCAGAGGCCGCTGCTGGCGGCCGATGGTTACCTTTATCTGGGCATGCCGGCGGAAGCGCTCGAGGAGCTGGATTCCATCGATCCCGCCGCCCAGGAGTCCTCCCCGGTTCTGCGAGCCCGCGTCCGCGTGCTGCTGCACCTCAAGCGCTGGATCGAGGCGAACGCCCTTTCGGAGGCCGGAAACAGCCTTTACCCGGAGGAGAACGAGTTCACGGTACAGCGAGCCTTTGCGCTCCATCAAATGAAGCGCGGCAACGCCGCCGTGCAGGTGCTGCTGAACGCTCCCGAATGGCTCCGCCGCACGGGCATCCTGCATTACAACCTGGCCTGTTACGAGGCGCAGCTTGGCGATTTGACGACAGCCCGCCAGTGCATCCAGGCCGCCATTCAGATCAATTCCTCCTTCAAAAAGAACGCGCGCACGGATCCGGACCTGATCCGGCTCTGGAATTGAGATTCAGGAATCTGCGCGAAGGTCGATGCGCATCCCAACCTGCACACGATATTTCGAATTCCGCGATCCATCCTCGCCAACGATGATAACAAAGATTGGCAAAGCTTGTTTTTTGGATCATTGTCGTCGCGTGAATATTTCACTGACTTCGGAGTTGGAAGAGGCCGTAAAGCGAAAGCTGGCTTCCGGGCTTTATAACAACGCCAGCGAAATCATCCGCGAGGCCTTGCGGCAATCCCTTCTTCGCGAACGGCAAAACGATTGGCTTCTCCGGGAGGCCGCCATTGGATACGCTCAGATTGAGGCGGGAGCTGCACGGAGGGTCACGACAAAAAAGGCGTTCAAGGAGTTAATTCGCGCCCGGGGATGAAGCTCGATTTCACCGAGGCGGCAATCGAAGACCTCAGGTTGATCCGGGAGTACACGGTGCAGAAATGGGGAGAGCGGCAGGAGGACGCCTACCTTGACCGGCTCTGGAACCGTTTTGAAAAGATATCGGCGGACCCTTCCATTCATCGCTTTCGGCACGATCTTTTCCCCGATTGCCAATTGGCGGCGGAGGGCAGGCACGTGATCCTTTTCCGGATACGAAAGGACGTCCTCCAGGTCATCCGGGTCCTCCACTCCGCGATGGATTTCAAAAGTCATCTGCCGGAAGAGAGCGAGTAAAACGCCCCTTCGCTCGACTTTTCCTCGCCGGCGCGTATCTTGCCGGCTTTCCTGAAATGTCCACCACCTCTCAGCGCGTCGTCATCGGCATGTCCGGCGGCGTCGATTCCTCGGTAGCCGCCCACCTGCTCAAGCAGCAGGGTTACGACGTCATCGGCGTGACGATGAAGGTCTGGCCGCAGGATTGCATCTCCCGCGCGGAGGACAAGTGCTGCGGCCCTTCGGCAATCGCGGATGCGCGCGGCGTGGCCCATGCGCTGGGCATTCCCCACTACGTCGTCGAGGAGTCGAATGAGTTTCAAGAGCAGGTGATCCAGTACTTTGCCAGCGAGTACCAGAGCGGACGCACACCCAACCCGTGCGTCATGTGCAACGAAAAGCTCAAGTTCGGCAATCTGTGGCGGAAGGCTCGCAGCCTGGGAGCCGAGTTCATCGCCACCGGGCACTACGCGATCATCGAGCGCGCGCCGGACGGGCGCGCCATCCTCCGCAAGGGGCGCGATCCGCGGAAGGATCAGAGCTACTTCCTTTTCTCGCTGCGTCAGGAGCAGCTTCTCCACTCGCTCATGCCCCTGGGCGCGATGTCGAAGCCGGAGATTCGCAATATCGCCCGCGCCATCGGCCTCAAGGTGGCGGAAAAGGAGGATAGCCAGGAGATTTGTTTTGTGCCCGGCCAGGATTACAAGGCGTTCCTGCGCGGACACCTGGGCGAAAAGCAATTTCACGCCGGCGGCATCTATGACAAGGAGGGACATTACCTTGCCCCGCACGAAGGCATCGAGATGTTCACCATCGGCCAGCGCAAGGGGCTGCCGGGCGGCTCGCCGCGTCCCCAATACGTCATCGATATCGACCCGCAGACATCGAGCGTGATCGTCGGCGGCGCGGAGGATTTAATCGTGGAGTCTTTCGAGGTGGATCGCGCCACGTGGCACGGGTTACCCGGTGGACCCTGCGAGCTGGACGTGAAAATCCGCTACGGCCATGCCGGCGCCCGAGCCACCGTGACGCCATTGCCCGGCGAGCGGGCTCGGGTGGACCTGCACGTGGCCCAGCGCGCCGTAACGCCGGGGCAAGCCGCCGTTTTTTACGATGCCGACCGCGTGGCCGGCGGAGGCTGGATTTGCCGGAGCGCCGCGCCGGTGGCCCGGGAGATGCCGGTCCATGCCTGAGGAGGCGATCATCGTTTACTGCACCTTCCCGGATGCGGATGCCGCGCGCAATGCGGCCCGCACCCTGGTGGAGCAGCGGCTGGCTGCGTGTGCAAGCATCCTGCCCGGGGTGGAATCGATCTATCGCTGGAAAGGCGCCATCGAAACCGCTTCCGAAGTATTGCTGCTGATCAAGACCACCTCCGGGAAGTATCAAATGCTGGAGACGCGCATTCTGGCCCTGCATCCCTATGAGGTTCCGGAGATTGTTTCCGTGCGGATCGACGCGGGCAATCCGCCCTATCTGCACTGGATCGGCGAGAACGTCACAGGCTGACCTTCCGCCTCTGCCAGAGCCAAATCCCGCCTCCCGCCAGGATCGCGAGCCCGGCAATCACCCAGCCTGCGTGGCCCTGTTTCTCCGGGGAAGGCGTGCGCACCTCCGCCACCGAGGAGGCGGAAACGATGGCTCCCCCCGCATCCAGCCCCACGATTCGCACCACGTATTCCGCACCCGCGATGAGGCCGTCCAGCGTCGCGGTCACCGTGCCGGCGTTCAGGCCAATGGTTGCGCCCTCCATGGGATTCCATTTCGCCACGGCCTGTTTTTGATCATCCAGCGCGATGGACTCCGCTTCCACGCGATAGCCGCGCGCCGCGGGCGACTTGCTGAAATCGCAGGTTAATTCCGCGCTGTTCCGCCCTACTTTTGCCACCTCAAGCCGCGCGTACCGGGTGATATTGGCAATGTCATCATTCTCGGCGGGAGCCGCAGGCAGGGAGAGATCGTCCGGCTGCGCGGGCGCGGCGGCGACAGGCGCGGCGATTGCGGGACGCGCGGCGATGGGACGGAAAGAAGCCGCGGCCCCGATTACCGGCGCGGGAGTGGCCGAGGCCATCGCCGTGGCGGGTAGATAAACCGGCGGCGGCAGCACCGCGGCCCCATGGACCGGCACCTGGACATTCACGCCGCTGCCGGTCACGACCACGGTATCGTTGATTTCCGCTTTCGTCCCGGCCTTCGCGCGAACCACCATTTGGACGGTCCCGCCGGCCGGCACCTGGATGGAGGGGTCGGTGTCGAGCTGCGGGCCGGGAGCCACGCTCAGAGTCTGGAGCGAGTGGGTGCGGTTTTGGACCGCAATGATCCCCAGCCGCATGGCGCCGGCTTGGGATAGTTGCACCGGCCCGGGAGAGACGCTGATCGGCGGCACCTCCGTGCCTACGAGATCGGTCGCAAGCTCCAGGTCGCTCGTGAACGTCACATCGCCCAGGTAT
>DATAXI010000069.1:0-15036 GCA_036266845.1 Chthoniobacteraceae bacterium
AGCAGCGAACTGGTGCTGCTATCGGTGACGCCCGTGGTATCGCCGGCGCCGATGGGAGCATTGATGGTGACGATGCCTGTGCCGGTTCCCACATTGACGATGGCCAGGTTATTGAGCGTGCCGCTGGAGAAGGTGATGGAGCCGGCCCCGGCGTTCAGATCCAGGGTATGCGCGCCGGTCACGCCGCCGGTAAGGGTGAGCGTGCCGGAGTCGGAGGAAATCGTCGTGGGGCCGGTGGCAATGACAATGGGATTGGCCAGGCTGTTATTGCCGCTGACGTTATCCAACGCGCCGGTGGCGCCGGTGAGGCCGCCGGTGCCGGAGAGGGTAAGCGTGGTGGTGGAGGCGCTGCTGATGTTGCCCTGCAACTGAATCGCACCGGTGGTGGAAGATTGGGTGATGCCGCCGGTGGAATCAAAAGCGGCATTGCCTTGGTAATCCACAATGCCGCCGCTGATCGTGGTGGCGCCGGAGTAAGTGTTGGTACCGTCAAAGACCATCGTTCCGGGCCCGGTTGTTACCGAGACGGGGCTGGAACCATCGGAAATATTCGCGGCATACACAGTGCCGGAAGCCGAGGGAGCGAAGGTAAGCGTGGCAGCGGTGCCGGATACGGAAGGGCCGATGAAAGTGCCGGTGAAAGTGAGGCTGCCCCCGTTGGCCTGGGTGATCTGCAGGTTATCATTGAGAATAATGAGGCCGGATTCCGTGCTGGACGCGGCTGTGGAATTGCCGATGGTCATTGTTGCCGTGCCGGCCACGGTTATGGCATTGGTCTCGATGCCGGAATTGACGTACAACGCGGCGCTCGCACCCCCGCTGGATGTCCCGAGTGCGACCGGGCCGCTGCCGAGCGCGCCCGATGCGGCGGCGGTGACGGAACCCACCGGGATCTGGGTGCCGCCGGAGTAGGCGCCGGGAGCGATGAGGTTCACGTTGCCGGAGTTGGCGTTCACGATGTTGACTGGGGAACCGGAACCGGAGCCATCCTGGACCGAGCCCAAAGTGATATCGTTAGCCGGCCCGTTGGTGGTGATAGTAACCGGAGTGGACGGACTGGCCGAGCCGGTGAGCGTGCCGGTGAGCGAGATGGACCCGCCGGACGACTGGGCCACAAGCAGGTTGGTATTCAACGTGATCAGACCGGAATCAGTCGCGGAAGCGGAGGTCCCGTTGCCGATCTCCACCCCGCCGGTGTCTCCGGCGGCGGTTGTAATGGCATTGGCGTTCGAACCGCCGTTGATCAACAACTTCACGTTCACGGCGCCGGATGCGGTTCCCATGGTGATCGGACCGGAGCCGAAAGAGCCATTGGCGAGGCCAACCAACGTGCCCGATTGCACCACCGTGCCGCCCGAGTAACTGCTATTGGTGCCGCCCAATTCAAAATAGCCGTTCGTAAGAACCAACTGATTGGCCGTGGAGCCGTTGGAGATCGAGCCGGATATCTCGAGAAGCGCGCCGCCATTGGCGGTAATCGTAACGGCGGTGCCGGAAGAGGTGCCGAGCGTCGCGGCGCTGTTGAGAACCAGGCTGTTGGAGCCGCCCCAGGTGAAGCCGGAGTTGATATTGGTGGTATTGGCCGTTGTGGAAAAGGCGGAGGCGATCGCGCTGCCGCTCGTATTATTGATCGTCGCGCTGCTGATATTCAAAGTGCTCTCAATGGAGTTCGCCGCGCCAAAATTCAGGGTCGCTCCGGCGCCCAATGTATAATACCAACCCGAGCTTCCATTATTCGACGTGGTGCTGGCATTGAGGTTCACGACCGTGCCGGCGCCGCTTTCAGTCACATAGAAGCTGCCGGCGTTGATTAAGCCGCCGGTACCATAACCGGACACGTAGCCGGAATTGATGGTAATGGTATTGCCGCCCTCCAGCGTAAGGGAAGAGCCCGAACCGCAACTCCGGATCCCGCTTAGCGTGATGGGGCCGTTTGACGCGTTGACCGTCAGATTCGAATGATTGGAGCCATTCGTCAGGATGATCGGGCCATTAAAGATCACTGCGCCGCCGCCTGTGTTATTCAGCGTCACCGTGCCACTGGCGCCGGTCGCGCTGGCGCCGAAGTTGGAGGTGCCGTTGATGGTGGTGGCGCCGGCGCCATTAAAGGTCAAGGATGTCGCATTGCTTCCGTCGCCAATGGTGACCCCCAATCCTGTAACCAAGCCCACCGTCAGGGCGCCGGCGCTGTCGAAGTAGGCGCTCGTGAGCGCGGTGGGAATGATTGTAGTGACATCCAGGTTCATGCTCGCGCCGCCGGCCACGTAGATATCGTCATTGGCGGTGCCGCCAATTGAGTTGGACCCTCCATTGAGCGTGATGGTCTGGTTATTGGTCTCCGTAATGACCAGAGCCGAGGAATTCAGATCATTGATCGTGCCGATGCTCAGGCTGGCGGCGGAGAGCAGCAGCGCGGTGGGGTTGGTGTAGGTGATGCTCGAGTCGAAATCGACGTCGTTGGCCGTGGTTGGCAGGGTCCCGCTGGTGTAGGAACCGGCGGCGCCGATATCCACGGCGGTGCCGGTGACGAAGGAAACGGTGTTCGCAATCGCCGGCGCCGAGGCCGCGAAGATGGTGAGCAACATTACGCCGAGCGCGGCGGGCATGCGCGAGGGACGCGTCTGTTGGATCGGAGAAATTACGGGGGATTTCATGAGACTATTCTGATTTGGGGTTTTTGAGGGATGGATAAACTGGGCGCGGGCTGCCGGATCGCGGTTGAATATGGCCGTGGATCGATTATTTTCCATATGCAGTTGCGGCTTAATTTTACGTTTACGCGACGAGGCTTGTTTTACGGAGAATCGTCACTAATGGGCAAACTGAGGATTGGGAGTTGAAAGGACAGACGGCCTTGAGCCAATGCGCCAGATGAGGAACAGCGCAAGGGGGTGAAGGCAGGCCATGAAATAAAAGCAGTCATTATAGGAATGATGCGTCACGAGCCACGCGACGGTCTCATTCATGAAAATGCCGCCCAGGGCGCTGCCGCAGGCGATGACGCCAAAAGCGGTGCCGAGCAAAAGCCCGGGCACGACATCCACCACCAACGCGGTCAGGGTGCCGAGCCAGAAGGTGAGCGCGCAGCCGACCACCATTCCAATGACGATGGCGCCGCCGACGGTGGGCGCGAGCGGGACCAATGCGAACAAAGGCGTGATGCAAGCGCTGGCCAGCATGACTCGGACCCGCGCGGCGGGAGCGCTCATGCCATTTTTGATAAGCCTGGCCGAGGCGAGGCCGCCGCCGAGGAAGCCGATATCCGCGGCAAGAAAGATGACCCAGAGAATGGAAAGCCCGCGCTGATCCAGCCCGCGCGATGTGCCCAGATATTTCGGCAGCCAGAAGAGATAAAAGTACCAGACCGGATCGGTGAGCAGGCGGGCCGCCATCAATTTCCACACCAGTGGATTGCGCAATACATGCGCCCAGCGCGATCGCTCGGAGAGCGGGTGCTCCGCGGCGGATTCGGAAAGATTCGCGGCGAGACGTTCGCGCTCATGATCCGTGATGCGGGGATGATCGGCGGGGGACCGGTAAAGCCAGAGCCAGCCAAAGAGCCACGCCGCGGCGAGCAATGGCGAGACGGCAAACACCCAACGCCACCCAAAGCGCATGGCGACCTCCGCAACGAGCACGGGAGCCAGCGTCGCGCCCGCGGTGCCGCCCAGGCTGTAGATGCCTACCGCAACGCCGCGTTCCACGGCGGGAAACCATTCCGCAATGGCCTTGGGCGCGGCAGTCCAGACGCCAGCCTCACCCAGGCCGAGCATAAAACGATAGACGTAAAGCGAACCGGCGGATTGCGCGAGGCCGGTCAGGGCATTGGAAACCGACCACCAGCCGATGAAGAGCGCGAGGCTGGTCCGCACGCCCAATTTATCCACCAATCGCCCCGAGAAGAGATAAGCGAGGGTGTAGGCAAAGAGGAAACAATTGACGATGTTCGCGTACTGGCCCTCGGAGATGTTGAGATCGCGCTGGATGGTGGCGGCCAGCAGGCCCAGGACGTTGCGGTCGATGTAATTCAGGACGGCTGCAAGGAAAAGGGCGCCGGCGATCCACCAGCGCAAGCCCGGGATCTTCATGGCATTCCCCCCGGCGCGGCCTGGAGGACCGTGCAATCTGGGCTATCGTGGCTCCGCAATGCCTTGCCCCAGTTCACCATGCGGGACTCCGCGCCTTCGCCATTCGCATTGAGCCGGACGATGCCCGGCTGGGAACCGATGGCGGCGGAACCCGGCGAAACGGAGGCCTGCGCAAGGGCCGGGAAAGCCAATGCGGGGAGGAAAAATGCGAATGGGGAACAACGCATAATGCTGGGGAGACGGGAGAATGGGGGCAAACCGCGCTAAAGTCAAATCGATATAATCTTGAATCTCTAAATTTGGTTGGCCTCTTTCCACGAGCCGGGGATCAGGACCGCGGGCGCCAGGGGGTCCAGGCCGTACTGGCCGTTCATCAGCCGGGTGGCGAGGAGGGTCAATGCCTGCTCCCCGATCCTGGAGCCGTTCTGGGAAATACCTGCTATTTCCGGGTATTCGCGGCTCCAGTTTAGCGCGACGATGGATTCCCGGGCCGGGAAATGGGCCAGGACTTGTTCGGGCGTGGGAAAAGCGTCCTCAAAGTTGGTGAGCAGCGCATCGGGGCGGTTCTCCTCGACCCATTGTGAGAGTTCCTTTGGATTATATCGATTTCTTGTGAAGATCAGCGGCCCTGCCGAGGAAAGACTGGCGGGATGGAAGCCCAGGAAGGCGGACCGCACCAAACGAAGCGAGCGGGCATCCATCGATTCCGAAAGAACAAGCCCGATACGGCTGCATCCCATCCGTTTCAATTTGCGAATTCCGAGGGCGGTGCCGGCGTAATGATCGTGCAGGACGCGGGGCAATCCCGTATTGGCGAGCGAACGGCCAATGATGACGCAGCAGAGCTCTTTCCAATCGAGCCAGACGTGGGGATGCGGCCCATCGAAGCGCGGCGGGGCGATGAGGACGCCGCGGATGCCCCGCGAGAGGAGGATGCGGGTGAGGTTGCGCCCGTTGAGGGAATCGTCCTTGAGGCGGAACTCCTCGACCTTGTAACCCATCTCGCGAGCCTGGCGCTGGGCGCCTTCAAATTCCCGCTCGAAGAAGGAATTGCTCTTGCGGGTGGATCCGCGATGGGTCCAGACAAACGCGATATTTTCGCGGTAAGTGGGCGACTGCGATCTGCGGATGGCGCTCATTACCTCGCTGATGCGGGCATCGCGCTGGTAGCCCATGCAGCGGGCAATCTCCCGGATGCGGGACCGGACCTCGGGCCGGACGGAAGTGCCCTCCCGCAGGGCGCGGGATACCGTCATCTTCGATACGCCGGCGAGCCCGGCGATTTGTTTGAGGGGAAGCCGGGTCATCATCTGTTACAGTACCACCCCCGGCCCCGGAATAAGTTGCGCGCTATTTTGCGTAAAAGCGGACGTAATCGAATTCCGCAACGGCGGGGAGCTTGGAGTCATCCACACGCCCGGTGCCGCCGAATGCCGCGGCAATGCAGGTGAGCCAGATATTCTGCGGTCCCTGCTTGAACTGGGCCGCATTCGCCTGATGGGTCAACTGGCCGTCAAAATAAAACTTCACGGATTGCGGGGTGAACTCACAGCCCCAGACATGGAAGCCCTCACCAAGGTTCGGCGTGTGCGTGTATTTTCTGGCGATTCCCCTCCGGCTATTTCCCCAGGCGATTATGCCCGCGGAAAAATTGGTGTGCTTTACGGAATCCTGCTCGCAAATATCGATCTCCTGGGTGTTGCCCGGTTTTGTCCCGCCGTTGCCCGCATAGGCCATGGTCCAAAAGGAGGTATGCCAGCCGCCTCCGGGCGGGACCCGGAAGCTCGCCTCGTAATAGCCGTACTCGAACCGCTGGCGCGAGATAATGCCGCCCCCCGTGTAATGTTTGCCGCCGGCATCTTCCTTTTTCAGGGCGATCTGGAGATGGCCGCCGGCGACGGACACGTTGGCCGGCAATTGGGTGCTCCAGAGTTTGCTATCCGTGCGGTATTGCCATTTGGCCAGGTCCAGGGCATTGCCGTCAAATTCATCGCCCCACACATAATGATAGCCTTGCACCACATTGGCAAATGGCGTGGGCTCCGGCGCCACCTGCGCATCGGCACGGCGCGGGATGTGGAAAGCGAGAAAAACACAGCAGAGGAAAAGACCGGATGGGAATTTCATGGGAAGAGAATCCATAAGCTACCGGGGGGGCGGGGCCGCTCCAGCGATTTACCAAGTTACAATAACATCCGGATCCCCTTCCCCATTCATTATCCCGCCGCGTCTTGCTCAGCGCGCTACGCCATTGCCAAATCCCCAGGCCTTTTCTTCTCCCGGCTTTAGCGCGATCCGTTCCGTCTGGGCTCCGTAACGCACCAGGCAGTTTGTACCCCCGGTGCTCCGGAATGTCGCGTTCAGCAGTTTCCCATCCTTCCAGGCCAGGCCGATCACGAATCCGCCCCGGGCGCGCAGGCCGCTTACGGAACCGGTGGCCCAATCCCTGGGCAGCGCAGGCAATAGATCGATTTCTCCAGCCTGGCTCTGCACCAGCATTTCCGCGACGGCGGCGGTGATGCCAAAATCGCCGTCGATCTGCATGGGCGGGTGGAGGCCAAAGAGATTCGGGCAGGTATTGCGGGCCGAAAAAAGCTGCCGAAACATGAAATGCGCATCCTCGCCGTCATACAGGCGGGCATAGAGGGCGGTGCGCCATGCGTAGGACCACTCGCGCACATCCCCGGTGGGGCCGCGGGCATCGAGCGATTTCTTGGCGGCGGCAGCCATGGCCGGCGTGGTGACGGGGGAAAACTGGCGTCCGGGAAAAACGCCGAAGAGATGCGAGGTATGGCGGTGATGATCGTTGGGGCTATCGATATCCTCCATCCACTCCTGCAATTGCCCCCAGCGGCCGATCTTTGGCGTGACCAGCTTTTCCCGCATCGCGAGGATTTTGGCCGCGTAGCCGGGATCGACGCCAAGGGCGGCGGCGGCCTGCACATAATTGGTGAAGAGGTCCCAGACGATCTCCTGACTGTAGCTGACGCCATCCTCCGTGGGGCCATGCTCGGGCGACCACGCATTGGGCACCACGAGCCGGCCATCGGGCAGGGTCTTGAGATGATCCTCCCAATACTGGGTGACCTCTTTCATGACCGGGTAAGCCACCGTGCGGAGAAAATCCTTATCCCCGGAAAAGGCGTAATGCTCCCAGAAATGCTGGCAATACCAGGCGTCGGCCGTCTTATCCCAGCGCCAGCCCATGCCGCCAAAGATATTGTGCGAGGTGCGCACGGCCCAGCCCCGCGTGGTCATCGCGCCGGAGGGGGTTTTCAATTCAGGTGAGGCGTCGGTGGCGATGCGCCATGCGGGAAGCTGGCTGCGGACAAGATCGAAGAGCGGCAGGTGGCACTCCGCAAGATTCGCGGTTTCCGCGGGCCAGTAGTTCATCTCGATATTGATGTTGGTGTGGTAATCGCTGTGCCATTCGGGATTGTTGGTGTCATTCCAGAGGCCTTGCAAATTTGCCGGCAGCCCGCCGGGGCGGGAACAGGAGATGAGAAGGTAGCGTCCGTATTGGTAAAGAAGCGCTTCCATGCCGGGATCGAAGGTATCCACGGCGGCGATCTTGCGCTTATCGGTGGGAGCGGCCAACTGGGCGGGGGTGGACTGGCCAAGGTTGAGCGAGACGCGATTGAAGAGCGCCTGGTAGTCCTGGATGTGCCGGCGCTCGATCGCATCGAAGGACATGGAGGCCGCGGCCTGAAGCGCCTGCTCCAGCGCCGCGTGCGGATCGGCCCCACGGTAATGGCTGGCGTAATTCATGGCGTAATCAGTCCCCGCGGCGACCAGCAGGACCAGACCGCGGCAGTGGGAGAACGCGAGCCCGCCCCCCTGGGCGGCAACGACGCCTCCCTGCGGGATGGCCACCACGCGCGTCTCGTATTTCAACCCATTGGGGAGCGCGCCGGCACAATCGATGCCCGCCGCCGAGGCAGTCGAGACCGCTCGATGCGCATCCTCAAAGTGGATGGCGCCGTTCAACTCCTGATCCGCCGTCAGCCGGATGACCATGACCCCGGCCGGATGACTGCAAAAATATTCGCGCACGAAATGCCCGCCGCCGGCCGTGAACTGGACGCGAGCCAATGACTGCGCGATATCCAGTTGGCGCCGGTAGTCCGCCACGGGACCGCGCAGTTGCGTATCGATGCGCAAATCCCCCAGCATTTGGAACGAGCCCATCGTGTTGTAATCGCCGGAGGGATTTTCATCGCCGGTCCAGAGGCTATCCTCCGTGAGCTTGATATCCTCGGCGGCGGCATTGCCCAGGATCAACCCGCCCATGCGGCCATTGCCAATCGGCAGGCCTCCATCGAGCCCGTTGACTCCCGGATGATCGTACCAGAGCGTGAGATCGGCAGCGTGCAGGCCCGCGGCGGCGGCGAGGGATAGGATAAGCAACGATAAACGTCTCATAAAAAAGTCTTCCGGATTACCGCAGTCCGGCACGCGCCTGGCGGCGGTACTTGAGCGGCGAGAGCCCCGTTTCGCGCCGCAATATGTAGGAAAGATATTGCTGGGACGGGAAGCCCGAAGCCTCCGCGATGCTGGAAATGGGGCGATCTGTCATGGCCAGCAGGTTTTTTGCGCAATCCAGATGGGAGCGCCGGATGCACTCCGCAGGGCTGCGGTGCAGGTGCTCCGCAAAGCGCCGCTCCAGGACCCGCGGCGAGACGCCCACCTTTCCCGCCACCTCGGAAACGAGCATGGGCCGGTGCGCGTTTTCGCCAATGTAGCTGAGCGCGGAGGCAACGGAACGGTCGGCGATCGCCATGATATTGGTCGATTGCCGTGAGATGACGGAAAGGGGTTGCACCCATGTCTCCGTACGCTCCGCAGCCTTGCCGCGGATGAGCCGGTCCAGCAGCGTGGCAGCCTGCAGGCCGATCTGCTCGACGGGCTGGCGCACGGCGGAGATGGGGACATTGCACACCTCGCAGAGCAAATCATCGTCCGAGCCGCTGAGCAGCGCGACCTCCTCCGGCACGGCAATACCGGCGGCGGCGCAACACTCGATCACCTCGCGCCCGCCGTTCCAGGTAAGGATCGCCACCGGCTTGGGAAGGCTCACCAGCCAGCGGGAAAGCTCCTCGACGCCGAGCGTCCATTCCGGTTGCTGGGTGGTGCAATCGATTTGGATGCCGAGGTCCTCGCAGCGAAAGCCGGCGGCTTTAACCGCCTCCCCAAAGGCGCGGCGCTGCCGGCCCACGCATTCCAGGCCCAGCAGGCTGAGATATCCAAAGTGCCGGAAGCCGCGCTCGATGAAATATTTTACCGCCATCTCGCCGGCGGCCTTCACATCCGTGGCTACGCGCGGAAATTGCGGCCCTTTGACCTGGAGCGCCGAGACATTCACCACCGGCAAGCGCGTGGAGCGCAGATACCGGGCCTCCGCTTCATCCCCAATGCGCGCGATGATGCCGTCGCAATGCCACCCGCGCGGCAGTTCCAGCGTTTCATCGCGGCCGCGCGCCTCGACAAAAAGCTGCCATTCCGGATGGACCCGGGCGCAGGCGTGAACGCCGCTGATGATGCCGCGCCCCCAACTGGTGGAGGTTTCAATAAGAATGGCAATCCGGTGTTTGTGCGGGAGGACCGGCATTATTGCGAGGAACGATAAGACCGCGTTTTCCGGGCGTCCACTGTTTTCCCGGGATGACGCATCCACGTAAATAAAAGTCGCATATGCGTATGGAACGAAGAAACCGGCGATCCTATGGTGCGTGTTGTGAACTCCCCCGGTACGCATTCCTCGCGTGACTATCCATTTTCGATTTCGGGATCACGCTGCCATGCAAAGGCCGGATGGGGATCTGCGTCCTCGCATGGCTTGATGCCTCTCCGGTCTTTTGGGGAGACCGGGGAGGCGAATTCCCGGCGCGGGGTGACTCTGCTGGAGCTGCTGGTGGTGGTGGCGATCATCGCTTCGCTCATGGGGCTCGCAGTGCCGGCGGTGACGAATATCTCCCGCTCGGGCCAATTGGCGACTGGTGGCAACCAGGCTGCGGAGATCGCGCAATTGGCGCGCCAGACCGCTCTCTCAAACAACAGCGCGACCGCACTGGTGCTGGTCACCGATTCGCAATCCACACCGGCGCGGCAGGCATTTGCCATCCTGCAAATGATTCCTCAGGATGAGAGCAAGACCGGGAAAGCGATGTGGCGGCAAGTCTCGGCATGGGAGCCGCTGGCCAACGCGGTCTTTGTGGACGTGACGCTTTCTCCGTCGAACGCGCAGCCGCTCGATGCATCCTGCACCTTTCAGGATGGGCCGTCGCAGGATTTCACATCGCCAATGGCCCTGCCTGCGACCTTCCAATACGAAGGACACACGGTGAGCACTTATAAGTATGTCACCTTTCTGCCGGATGGCAGCCTGGCCACCGGCTCGACCGCCCGCGTGGAGCTGGTGGAGGGCCACCTTGCCTCCGCAACCAGCGCCATCTACACCCATCGCAGTCCCAATACCAACCCGGCGGCGCCGGCGGATTACTACCGCATCACCCTGATTGCCGCGACCGGCCGGGTGAAGATCGACCGCCCGTGAGCCATGTGGCGAGCGCGCGGACGTGCCGGCTTTTCGTTGATTGAGATCGCGCTGGCGCTGGGCGTGATCGCATTTGCGCTGGTGGCCATCGTGGGCCTGATGTCCGTCTCCATGAAAACCGGCCGGGGGGCGACCGAAGACACATTGCTCTCCAGCATGACCGGACAGGTGATGAGCGGCCTGCGCTCCCAGCATTTTGTGGATGCAAGCCATCCCGCGGGCACGCAAGGGGTGCTGCCGGACACGGCTGCGGTCTCTTCGAGCGCCGCCATTACGGCGACGATTCTTCCGACGATGTATTTTGATAATTCCGGCGCTCTCCTCAGTTCCTCCTCCGGAGCCCCGGCGGCTTCCGGCGCATTGTACCAATGCGTGGCAACCATTCAACCGGATGCCGCCACCATGGGCCCTCCCTCCGCCAATGGCGTCCAGGCGATCAACCTCGTCCGCGTGTCCCTCACCTTCGGCTGGCCGCCCACCGCAAATCCTCCCAATGAGCGCATCGTCAACTCCAGCATCGCGCGCTACTGAGTCGCAGCCGCGCGGTTTTACGATCCTTGAGTTGCTGGTGAGCATCGCCACGCTGGTGATCCTGTTTCTCATCCTCGCGCACGCGCTGACGCAGACCAGCAACATCTGGACGTTTGGCCGCGCGAACAGCGACAACCTCGAGAACATGCGGGCGATCGGGGATTCCGTTGCCAATGACCTGCGCGCCGCGCTGCTGCCGTTGGATCGCACCATGGCGACCGGCACGAATCTGCAGTTTCTCGTAAATCCCGCGGGCATCACGGCGGCGAAGTTTAACAATCCGGATGCGGCTTTCTGGCAGGCTCCGGTGGCGGTGGATACCAGCCTGGGCGATGCGGCGGAGGTGGGTTACTTTGTAAAATGGGACACGGCGGTGAACCCGGGCGATCCCGAAACGAATCCCCAAAATCCCAAGGCGGCGCTTTGCAGATTCCTTATCAATCCCGGCGCGGCGGGCGTCTCGAATTCCAACTATCTGATTTATTCCACGCCCGCAGCCTGGCTCTCGGACAATATCATACAATCCGTGGCGCCGGGATCCTCCGCGCAATCGTACCAGGGATTATTCGCGGAAAACGTAATCGGCCTCTGGGTGCGCTGCCTGGATGCTTACGGGCAGCCCATCACAAAAACCTTCGCGGGCGCCGCCTATGCCAATCACGCCTATGATTCCCGCCTGGGTTACATGGATTCCTCGGGCACGACCTCCGCGAGTTTCATCGACTCCGCGGGCCAGGCGGCGCCGCTGTGCGCGCTGCCGCCGGTGGTGGAGGTAAGCATCGCGATGATCGATTCCCACGCGGCGTCAAAGGTAACGCCCGCGGTCATGAGCGCAATCGTCAGCCTTGAGGGCCGGCTCTCCACAAGTCCGGCGGCAAACGCCGATGGCTTTGTCTCCGCGGTGCTCGCCTCGCCCGCCGCGAGCGGGCTGCAATCGATCATGGCAAACCTGCGCTCCTATCAGACGCGGGTTTACATCATGGGAAGCAAGTAAAATGAAAAAGCCTCACCTCCCGCGTCGCGGCATCGCCCTGGTCCTGGTACTTGTCTTTCTGGTGATGATCACCGTGCTGGCCGTCGGTCTGAGCGCGATGATGAGGATTGAGAGGCCCGCGGCGAGTTCCCACTTTGAGAAAGCGCGCGCCACGCAGCTTGCGCAACAGGGCGTGGAAGCGGTGGTCGGCCTGCTGGACCAGAACACCACCAGCCAATACTGGATCAGCCAGCCGGGGCGTTTGATCGTGACCAGCGGCACCGCATCGGCAAGCGCCACTGCGGCGCCGGTGCAGAATCCGTTGCAGATGGTGATACCGCTCTCCACCGGCACCACGGCCATGCCCACGCTGACCCCGCAGCCGCCGAATCCGCAACTGGTGGACCTGAATGTCACGACCCTCCAGGACCCCACCAGCCGCGTCGTCACCGGCGCGGAGGCGCTGCCGAATCCAGCCATGCAGGTGAACTGGGTCTATCTCACACGGGACGGAACCCCGAGCGTCACGCTCGCTGACAACAGCGGCGCCACGCCCGCCGCCCTGCAGTGGATTGCCAATCCCGCTTTCCAGCCGGACGCACAGAAGAACCCGATCGTGGGCCGCTACGCCTATTGGGCCGATGACGAAAGCACCAAGGTAAACGAGAATATTGCGTGGGGCCGCTCCGAAGTGGGGAATTCGAGCCCGCAGGGCGATCCCACGAACGTCTCGCTCACGGCGCTGGCCTCTTTCTCCGCGACCATGGCGAACGCGCTTCATCTTTTTGTCACCGCCGATGGCACTTACTCGAGCGTGAACCGCTTCTACGATACGCCCAAGGCCGCGCGCGTGGTTACTTCCGCCACGGACGCGCTGGCGAGCAATGATTTCGAGATGACTTACTATAGTCACGATCCCGGAACCACCTTCTTCAATCAGCCCCGCATCGTGCTTACCACGCGGCCGGACCGCGCCGGCTGGACTTACAATAAGCAGACGGGGAAATGGGTCGGGCAGAATGGGCAATCCGGCGATCCCGTGCTGCTGCCCAACGGCCAGCTCTCGCCCACGTCCGGCACGCCGCCCTATCTTCGCATCCTCAATAACGAAGGGACGCAGGTTCAGCCGGGGACCATTCCCGGCGCTTACAAGGCGCTCGATCCCGGCTATTACCCAAACATGGAGAACTCTGACTATAGCTGTCCGCGGCTCAATGATACGATTAACTTTCTTGTCGCCTATTTGCAGCGCACGGATTGGCCGATGACGAGTTCCACCTCCTCGTTTCAATCGAAATACTACTCCAATTATCCGGCGGCGAATCAGGCGGCGCGGCTCGCGCAGATCGCCATCAATATCATCGATTACGTGCGCTCCGAGGAGTCGCCGGATCCCGTGGTGCCGCCGTTGCGGATCAACGCCACGGTCAGCTCGGGCTCCACCACTTATACCTTCCAGAACATCGCGAACACGATCCCTGCCAGCACTTACGTGGGAAATACGCGGATGCCATTTTTTACGGAGGTGGGAGCGTACCTCGATAAAGTTACAGACCCGAAGGCGCCGCAGATGCGGGCGGCGGTGGAACTTTATTGGCCGCCCAGCTACCAGATTCCCACGCCGATCAATGTTACCTCCCTGGGGATTTACATCACGGACCTCAACAATACCGCAGTGCACGCCGACACCACCCCGCTTACCACGACAGCGTCCGGGGACCAGCCCTCATCCACCACGCTGCCCGCCGCCAACGGAAATCCCTATATTACCGTTAACCTTCCCATCTCATACGGCACGGCGACGGCGACCGGCACGTTTAATTGGCGCGTCGCGCTCAGTTACATTGTGAACGGCAGCTCTTACATGCGCACGGATGTCGCGCCGCTGGTTACCAGCAACTACAATGGGAGCGGACCCTCCGCGGCGGGACCCACGGTGACGCTTGCCAATTACGACCTGCACATCCCTTTCGATCCCTCCTGGAACCGGCCGCAAATGCAAACGCTGGAATGCGACGATCCGCGCGTCAATTTCCAGGGCCGTATCTGGAAGCTTTGCGCGAACGGCTCGAACACGCTGGGACAGCAAAACACCGCATGGACCGCCGGAACGCCCGCGACGGGCGCTTACTCTCCGCAACAGGATGCCGATGCCGCGGGCAATATCTCGACGGCCAGCTTTTACATGCCCGCGCCGGCCGGCACGGGAAGCAATACGCTGGGCTACGTCACCTCCGTGGGGGATCTGGGTTATATCGACACCGGCATCGAGTCCAACGACTACGGCTTCCAGGATCCGACGAATCCAGACTCCCCGCTGATTCCCTACCCGCTTAGCGTGCCGTGGCGCACCCTGCGCCTCCAGCCCAACAATTACCCGGATACCTCGGTGGTTCCGGATTGGGCGTTGATGGACCTGTTCACCGTGCCATCCGTGCGTCCCAACGCCGCGCCGGTGTACGCGCCGCATGGGACAATGGTGGGCGGGCGAGTAAACCTGAACTCCACGGCGGAACCGTTTTACGGCTCCACGGGGCTGGAACACACCCTGCCGCTGGCGGCGGTATTGCAAGGGTGCGGGACCACGACGGGCGGGAGCGCAAAATTGAGCCCATCGGCAGCGCTGGGACTGGCCTCCAATCTGGTCAATGATGTGAATGGCCAGGAGCTTGCCAGCGGGAATGGGAACACGGGCAAAGCCTATGGCGTGCCGGCCGGGTGGCCGCAAAGCGCTCCCCTGCCCTATGTCTCCCCCGGGGAGATTTGCGAGATCAAGGGAATCGCCGATGGAGGCGAGGCCAGCGAGGAGATGGTGCGGGAGGCGGGGAATCTCCTCACCGTGCGGGGAGACGTTTTTACCGTGTACTCAGTGGGTCAGGCGCTGAAGGAGA
>DATAXI010000076.1:0-27445 GCA_036266845.1 Chthoniobacteraceae bacterium
CTACCTGCCTTTTTCGCGCTTTTTGTCCTCGTGCCCGTCATCCAGTCGCCTTTCCTCAGCCCATCGGCTCTTCTGTCCCGGTCCGCCCCTTCAAATGACCGACGACTAAAAAGCAGGGCTATTTCAACAGGCTGCTAAGGCATGGCTGCCAGATGGTAACCTCGAATTGGAATTTTGCAGCGAGGACATTCTCTTCAAGGATGTGGATGCGATGAAGGAGTTCGTGGTGACCCTCAAGGTCGCAGACGAAAAGGGAGAACCATTAAAGACTGCGAAGGTCGTGTCTATCAGGGAGAAGACAGAAGAGGAGGTGGAGAAGGATTTGCATAACGAATAGTAGCTTGGAAAATGGTACGACACCACACACTACGATTCTATAATAGGCGTCTGCTACTTTTGGGCGGCAAACGGAGTGGCCTGCCCGCGATCTTTTTGCATACGTCCTCAATGCCCTGGCCCCACCGGCCCGCAGCTTCCTGATGATCTCTTCGGGTGTGTCTCGTTTGCGCTTCATGTTGGGAGTAAGGACGCTGCTCACGCGCTGCCTGCACTCATGGCACCTGGATCAATTTTCGGGGAGCACGACAAAACCTGCCTGCTATGGGCATAGGGCCGCGCAAGTTATCGGCAGAATTTCCGCACAATCTCGCGAGGCGTGGCGATTACCGGCGCGGTTACGTCGAAGCCTTGCAAGAGAAGTGTGAGGCTTTGAAAGTCAATCCCGCGCAAATGTGCATCGCTGGTGATGAGTACCCGGCAATCAAGCAATGCCGCTTCCGCGAGGACTAATGAATCGTTCCGCTCCGCGACTGGCAGTAAATCCCGATGGCGCAGAGTGTCCGCAATCCGCTCCACAATGCCGTGTTCAACGGGCACGAGATTAACCGGTTCGAATTTCCAGACGGCACGGAGGCTTGGGAACACGGATTCCGCGATTGCACGTTTCTTGGCCGTCTCGCCGCGCAGTGCATTGTCAGCGACTTCATGCAGGACGGTTGGCGGAACGATGAAGCGCGCGGCTTTTATCCGTTTTCGAATAGTGGCAATGGCATCAACCACGGCCTCAACATTCGATGCCAGATCAAGGAGAACGTTCGTATCAACGGCGATGAGCATGAGCCGCGCCGCTCTTTTCGCCGTAAATGGCGCGCATCGCGTAAGACATGAGCGATTCGCGCTCCGCGTCCGTGAGCGTGTTTGTGCGGGAGCGGACTTCCTCTGCCATGATCGTGCCGGGCGTCTTCTTTTCGCCCTTCTTCGCGCCCGGCTTTTTGGCTTTGCTCACGGAAACATGATGCGTGGAAAACAGGCCAAAGTCAACGGTTTCACGGCTACCGTGGAAGGGCCCGGAACCTGGCGGAAAACTTTGGCGTTGTTTGCACTTCTGTTTGCAAAATCCCGTTTTTGGACCCTGATTTTAAGCTGAAGAACATGGAGCGGGTGACGAGACTCGAACTCGCGACATCTTCCTTGGCAAGGAAGTGCTCTACCAACTGAGCTACACCCGCGTTCTTCAGCTTTTTACCGGCCTCCCGGGGGAGAGGCCGATTTGCGGCGGCGGGGAAAGCTCCCCGACCGTGCGAAGCGGGTCGAAAAGTAGAGAAAATCCTTCGCGTTGCAAGCGATTTTCTTTCGGGGCCGGGCGGATTGGGAATCGCCGCGCCTCCGCTCGGCCATTTCCTTGCGCCCGCCGCGCCCGGCGCAGGAACGCGTGTTGAGAATTTTCCGGTTTCCGCGCACCATGGCCTGATGAGCGATACCTCCGCCAATTCCGCCGCCGGGAGCGCCGCGGCCCTTACCCAGGTGGCCCGGTTGCGGGATATCGTGGCAAAGCTGCGGGCGCCGGACGGCTGCCCCTGGGATCGGGAGCAAACCCACGCCAGCCTGCGGGCGGGCGCGATCGAGGAGGTGTATGAGATGGTCGAGGCCATCGATGCCGGCGATGATCCTCACTTCAGGGAGGAACTTGGCGACCTGCTGCTGCAGGTCATCATGCACGCGCAGATCGCCGCGGAGGAGGGGCGTTTTACGCTGGAGGATGTGGCGTGCGAGGTGGCGGAGAAGCTGGTGCGGCGGCATCCTCATGTCTTTGGGGAAAACCGGCTGGCGGACAGCGACGCCGTGCTCCAGCAATGGGACGAGATCAAGAAAGCGGAGCGGGCGAGCAAGGGCGCGCCGGCGGATGCCTCCGCGCTGGATGGGGTCTCGAACGCCCTGCCGGCCCTGATGCGCGCGGAGAAGATGCAGAGGCGGGCGGCCCGCGTCGGTTTCGACTGGGATGCCCTGCACGCCGTCGTGGAGAAGATTCGCGAAGAGGTGGCGGAGGTGGAGGCGGAGATCGCCGGCGGGGATCGCGCCCGGCTTGAGGATGAACTGGGCGACCTGCTGTTTTCTGTCGTCAACCTGACGCGGAAGGCGAAATTCGAAGCCGAAATCCTCCTCAACCAGGCCACCAATAAATTCGTGCGCCGTTTTCACGCCATGGAGGCGGAGGCATCCGCGGCGGGGAAAGCGCTGCCCGGCCTTTCCCTGGCGGAGATGGACGCAATTTGGGATCGCGTGAAGGGCGGCGAATAAACGGTTTGCGACGCAATTCCTAATTTGCCCCGGAGGTCCCAGGTCCGTATAATGCCATTGATGGACCCCGCCGTTCGAGAGCGCATTTACAATTTCCTGGCCGAAAAAGGCCTCAGGAAAACCGCGCAGCGTGACGCCATCATCGAGGCGGCATTCAGCACCCAGGACCATTATACCGCGGAGGATTTGCTGGCCCGGGCCAAGGAGATCGAGAAATCCGTCTCCCGCGCCACCGTGTACCGCACCCTGCCGCTCCTGGTGGACAGCGGAGTCCTGCGGGAGATGGACTTTGGCAAGGAGCAGAAGTACTACGACCCGAACTTCAACCAGCACCCGCAGCACAACCATCTGATCTGCGTCGATTGCGACCGAATCGTGGAATTCGAGGACAAGAACATCGAAACCCTCGAAAATTGCATTACGAAACGGCTTGGCTTTTCTCCCGCATCCAAGATTGTACGCATCGAGGCTACGTGCGATCAGCTCAAGCTTAGCGGCGTGTGCAAAAATCGCGCAAAGCCTGCAGACCACGGGTAAGAACCCCATATCCCCCTCCAGGAAGATGAAAACAGGTTTCGTATCAGCCGTCGCCGTGCTGTTTTGCTGCGCGGTCGTCGCAGTCGTAGGCGTGTTCGGTTACTCCCGCTACAAGGCGGCCCAGGCCAGCAACGCGGCTTTTGGCCAGCAATTGCAAAAACCGGGCCAGCCTATGCAACTCGGCGCACACATGCCGGATCAGCTTCCCGCTCACTCGGCGCCGGGCGGCTCCCCGCATCCGCCAGGGCAGTAACGCGGAAGGCGATTTTTCGCCGCCGGGCGGGCGAGGGGGACTTGAGCGCGGAAGCGTCCTTTCTGCTATTCAATCGGGTTTCATTTCGTTAAAGTCATAGTCAAGGGTGGAACCCATTTTATGAGAGGTTGGATATTATTCATCGCAGGTCTTTTGTGCTCGGTCGCAGTCCTCGTCTATTTTCATAAGATCCCCGCCAATGCCCTCGCGATGTGGAGCCAGCCCGGCGCGGCGGCCACTTCCCCAGACACCTTGCCGGCGGCAAATGTGCTCATCCCGGGCGAGGAGCCAGGCATGGAGGATGGCCTGAAATCGCCGCCCGCTTCCGGCGATTGCTACCTGAGCGTGGCCGTCGAGGTTCCCAATAAATATGGCACCGTGACTTATCAGCGCGGCACCTCGCTCCATTATATGGAGTCTTGTGGCGAGCGGTGGGCGGTCCGGAAGGGAATCGATCAGTTCACCATTACCCCCCATATGGTCACCGATAGCCTCGCCTCCGCGCTTGCTCCGCGCCTCCCGGCCAGGAGCTCCGCCGCACAAACCGCGACAGCCGCGGCCCCCGCGGAGTAAATCACGCCCGGCCGGATTTTTTTGCGGCGCCTCACCGCAGAAAAGGTCTGGCTGGACACGGCCTGCGGCGCACGAAAGACTTCCCGCGATGAAAGAAGAAATGATCCTGGTGGTGCGCCGCGAGACGCTGGAGAAGCTCGGCATGTGGCACGGCCTCAATTTTGAAGTGCGGCGTTATCTGCCGGTGCTCCTCGCCCGGGAGAACAATCACTTTATGCCCCGCTCCGCCGCGGAGACGGACCCCTCCTTCAAGCAGATCATCCCCTATGTGCTCATCACCCACGGCGGAAAGGTGCTCCATTACGTGCGCGGAAAAAAGAGCGGCGAGCAGCGGCTCGTGAGCAAAGGTTCCATCGGCATCGGCGGTCACATGAATGACCAGGACGAAGGCCTTTTCGCCATGGACGAGGCCGCGTATCTGGAGGGCGTGCGGCGCGAGGTGTGCGAGGAGGTGAACATCGGTTCGCCGTTCACCAATCGCGTCGTCGCGCTGCTCAATGACGATACCAACGAGGTCGGCCAGGTCCACATGGGAGTCGTCCACATCTTCGAGCTCGAAGAGCCGAAGGTGGAAAAAAACGAGTCCATGATCACCAATCTCGCTTTCCTTTCGGCAGAAGAATTGCGCGAGCGCAGGGATTTGCTGGAGACATGGTCGCAGATTTGCCTGGATGGCCTCGACACCCTGCTCCGGTAATGAAATCCGGCTCCCCGGGATGACCACCACCGAGGCTTACATCGCCCTGAATATGCTGCCCGGCATCGGCTCGGCGCGGCTGCGGCGTTTGCTGGAGGTGTTCGAGACGCCCGAGCGCATCCTCACCGCAAAGGGCGCCGATCTGCGCACAGTGCAGGGCATTGGCCGCGAGGTCTCCGATGCCATCACCAGTTGGGAGAGCCATGTCGATCTGGAGGCGGAGTTGCGCCGCATCGCGGACTTTGGCGCAAAGGTCATCGCGCAGGATTCTCCCCTTTACTCGCCGCTCCTGCGCGAGATCACCTCGCCGCCCATCGTCCTCTACGTGTGGGGCGATCTCCAGCCGCGCGATCTCCACGCCATCGGCGTCGTCGGCTCGCGCAGCGCAAGCCATTACGGCATCGAGTGCGCAAAGAAGCTCTCCTACCAGCTTGCCTACGCCGGCCTCACCGTCGTCAGCGGCCTCGCTCGCGGCATCGATACCGCCGCGCATCAGGGCGCGCTCGCCGCCCAGGGCCGCACCATCGCGGTGCTCGGTTCCGGCTTTCACACCATTTATCCCGCTGAAAATAAGGGGCTCGCGGAAAAAATCGCCGCCTCCGGCGCCGTCCTCTCAGAGTTTTCCATGGAGGTCACGGCGGATACCCAGACCTTTCCCATGCGCAACCGCATCGTCGCCGGCTGGGGCACGGGCGTTCTGGTGGTGGAGGCCGGCAACGGCAGCGGCGCGCTCATCACCGCCGGGCAGGCCGTCGATCAAGGGCGCAACGTTTACGCCGTCCCGGGCCAGATCGACCGTCCCGGCGCCGCCGGCTCCAACCGCCTCATCCAGCAGGGCGCAAAGCTCGTCACCTGCGCCGCCGATATCCTGGACGATCTCAACACCCTCTTCCCAAACCTGCCCCGCGAGCAAGCGCCCGCCGCCGCCCGCGCCGCGGCGCTCAAGCCGGATGAGAAGCTCGTGTACGAGGCAATCAACGATGACGAAACGCCCATCGACGTCATCATCTCGAAAACCAACCTTCCCTCCGGCCGCGTTTCCTCCACGCTCCTTTTGCTCGAGATGAAACATATGGTCAAACAGCTTCCCGGTCAGCATTTTGTGAAATTGGCATGAAGTTCTTGAAACAATTCCTCCTCGCATTGGCCCTCCTCGGTATCGCCCGCCTTGGCGCGCAAACGACGGCTGCGGATACGGCTCCCGATCTTGCAAAATCGGTTTCCATTCAGTATGTGGCGGGCAAATCGCGGTCCGATATGGGAGCCGTCCGCCTCTGCTCCACCGGAGAGCCGTTCACGGTGGGCAGTCCGCTTACCGTGCAGGTAATCCCGTTGGATTCAAAAGGCGCGCCGCTAAAGCCGCCGCAGAATGGAGGCCTGATCAATTGGACGTCGGAAAAACCCGTCGATAATGACGTCAGGGGCCGCAACGTAATGATCGAGGTTCCCATCGGCACTTACAGAGGCGCGGGAGAAGTCGGAACCCTCGCCAGCGTGCTTCGCCGCTTTGATCCTAAGGCAATTCATTCCGTAAAAATCTCCTTTCAGATCAAGATCCGGGATACCCCAGTGGATGTCGCTGCCACCATCTCCGGCGATGAAGCCCGGCGCTTCTTTGGCCCCTTTTTCTCGCAATAAATTATTGCGGCCCGTCCGCCGGGGAAATCCGTATCCCTATTGCTTCAAAAAAAACATGAACACGCGACCACTCGGCAACTCGGACCTTCATATCACGCACGCCGGTTTCGGCGCATGGGCCATTGGCGGCGGAGATTGGCAATTCGGGTGGGGCGCCCAGGATGACACGGAGTCAATCGGCGCAATCCATCGCGCGCTGGAGCTGGGGGTGAACTGGATCGATACCGCCGCCGTTTACGGCCTCGGCCACTCGGAGGAAGTCGTCGCCCGCGCCGTTGCGGATTGGCCGGGCCGCAAGCCGTACATCTTTACCAAGTGCGGCATGGTGTGGGGGGTGGATCGCAAGGTCGATTACTCCCTGCGTGCCGATTCCGTGCGGCGCGAGTGCGAGGCCAGCCTCCGCAGGCTCAAGGTGGATGCAATCGATCTCTACCAGGTCCACTGGCCCTCCGATGACCTCGCGGAGACAGAGGAAGGCTGGCGCGAGCTGGCCAATCTCCAGCGTGAGGGAAAAATCCGCTGGATCGGCGCCAGCAATTTCAACCTGGATGAATTGCAGGCCGTCCAGCACATCGCGCCCGTCACCTCGTTGCAGCCGCCTTACTCATTGATCCGGCGCGAGGCGGAGTTCGAGTTATTCCCGCATTGCCTGTCGCAACGCATTGGCGTCATCGTTTATTCGCCCATGGCCTCCGGCCTTCTCTCCGGCGCAATGACGCGCGAGCGCATCGCAAAATTTCCAATCAACGACTGGCGCTCGCGCAACCCGGAGTTCCAGGAGCCAAAGCTCTCGCGCAACCTTCTTATCGCGCAACGCCTGAGGGATATCGGCCAGCGTTACGGCGTCTCCGCAGGCGCGGTTGCCATCGCGTGGACCCTGCGTAATCCAGCCGTCACCGGCGCAATCGTCGGCGCCCGCAACGCCTCCCAGGTCGATGGCATCATCGCCGGCGCGGGATTACAGATCGCCACCATCGAGGCCGAAGAACTGGAAGCGATTTAAAAAAGTGGAATTCGCGGCCGCGTGAGCTTGCCCCGGAGCCAATTGCCGGCGATTGGCGCAAAGGCGGAACCGCCGGCGACAGTCAATCACCGGGGGGAGCCGCCGCGGAAGCGCCGGAGCAATCGTCCCGCCGCCGCTCGATTACTGACCCGCCGCTTCGATCGCGGCCACCTTCGCCAGCCGGCGGCGGTGGCGCTCCTCGCCGGAGAACTTCGCGTGGACGAAAGCGCGCACCAGCTCCCGGGCCAGCTCTGGCCCGATGATGCGCGCACCCAGGCAGAGCACGTTCATATCGTCGTGCTCCACCGCCTGGTGGGCGGAGTAAGTATCGTGGCACAGGCAGGCGCGCACGCCATGGATCTTGTTCGCCGCAATCGCCGCTCCCGCGCCCGAGCCGCACACTACGATGCCCCGGTCCGCCTCGCCCGTGCGCACCGCGTTGCCCACCTTCTGCGAGTAATCCGGGTAATCATCCGGCGCGTTGCCGTCATGCGTGCCGAAGTCGATGACCGTATGGCCAGCCTTCTCCAGATCGCCGATGAGTATCTCATTCAGCGGATAGCCGCCATGGTCGGAGCCGATCGCGATTTTCATGGCTTTCTTCTAGCCTCCCACTTCCGCGCGGGCCTCGGCGGCCAGCGGGGTCGAAAGGTAGCGCTCGCCCGTGGAGCAGGCAATGGTAACGATGGTTTTGCCCCGGTTCTCCGGACGTTTTGCCACCTCGATTGCCGCCCACACATTGGCTCCGGTGGAGATGCCCACCAGGATGCCCTCCTCCTTGGCGATCCGCCGCGCCATGTTAAACGCATCGTCGTCGGTCACCTCGACGCATTCGGTAATCTGGTCCTGGCCCTCCTCGTTCTTGAGGTGCAGGTTGTTCGGCACAAAGCCCGCGCCCGTGCCCTGGATCTTGTGGCGCCCCGGCTTGACCGGCTGGCCCGCCAGCGTCTGGGAGATCACGGGCGATTCCTTGGGCTCGACCGCGATGGCCTGGAAGCTGGGCTTGCGCGGCTTGATGACTTCCACGCATCCGCTGATCGTCCCGCCCGTGCCCACCGCCGCCACCAAAATATCCACGGCTCCGGCCGTATCGTCCCATATCTCCTCCGCCGTCGTCTTCCGGTGGATCGCCGGATTCGCCGGATTATTGAACTGCTGCGGCATCCAGGCCTTCGGCGTGTTCTTCACGATATCCTCCGCCCGTGAGATCGCCCCTTTCATCCCTTCCGCGCCCGGCGTCAATACCAGCTTCGCGCCCAGCATCGCCAGCAGGGTGCGCCGTTCCACCGACATCGTCTCCGGCATCGTGAGGATCAGCTTGTAGCCGCGCGCCGCGCACACGAAAGCCAGCGCGATGCCCGTATTGCCGCTGGTCGGCTCAACGATCACGGTATCCTTGGTGATGATGCCTTCGCTCTCCGCGGCCTCGATCATCGCCATGCCAATACGATCCTTGACGCTGCCGAGGGGGTTGAAAAATTCGCACTTCAGGAGGATGGTCGCATCCACGCCTTCCGTAACGCGGTTCAGTTTCACGAGGGGCGTATGGCCCACGGTCTCGACGATGTCGTTATAAATTTTACCCATGGCTTGTGTGATTGGTGGAGAGACGCTTCTACACACGCCCACCGCGCCGCGCAAGGTCGTATATGGATGTGCCGTCAAGGCCACACACCGCCTCCCACGGGGCGGCGGAAAAGCTTTGCCTCGGCGCCGGAAGTTCCGCACATTTCCCTGCCGCACCAACCGAAAGAAAAAAAACTACGACCTATGGCCGACCTGCTCGACGCAAACGAAATCAAGGAGGAGATCAAACGGGTCCCGGAATGGGACCTGCTCAAGAACAAATCGATCGAGCGCACGTTCGAGTTCGATGATTTTACCCAGGCGATCGATTTCGTGAATGCCGTGGCGGAAATCTCCGAGGAGGAGGAGCACCACCCGGAAATCGATATCCGCTACAATCGCGTGCGGCTCGTCCTCTCCACCCATAGCGAGGGCGGCCTCACGGAGAACGATTTTACCGTGGCGGAAAAGATCGATACTCTCTCCGAGTGACCCGGCGGCAAATGCTGGCGGCGGCCGTGGTGGCGGTCTGGTGCATCCTGATCGCGGGCCTCATCCGCTGGCGCAGCGCGCCGCCTCCCCCGCCAGATATCCCCATTCCGGGGGAGAATATCCCGGCACATGCCGCCCGCCCCTAAGGGTTTGCAGAACCGGGGTTGCAGAAACGGAACGCCATTCGCATTCCGGCATCCCCCGCATGCGGCCTGCCTGTCCGCTGAAAAATGGAAATCGTCCGTGACTGGGGAATCTGTGTTTCGATAAGTAGCTCATATTCAATAACTTGAGAGCCACTTCCGGTTTGCGGTCCGCATCCTTCCAATCGCGCTGTCTTGCCATTTTTGCGAGACTTCGCTTTTTGGAATGAAACGTGCATTGTTTCTCCGGTTCCCATGTCTTCATCGGGTCTCCAGGAAGAAAAACGCAAACGGTGGCCCCTCGGCCTCCGGGTTCTGATCTTCTTTGCCCTCTACGTTGCGGGGGGGGCGTTCAGCAACCGTCTCGTCTTCACTCCGGGCCATGCCGTGGTCTTCTGGCCTCCCAGCGGCCTGCTGCTCGGCGCCCTTCTGGTGGCGGGGCCCGGGGAGTGGCTCCCGTTCGTCCTTGCGGCCATTCCGGCCAATATCCTCTACGAGACGGGCATCCATAGCCACAACGTGCTCGTGGGGATTGTCTTCGCGGCCGGCAATATCATGGAAGCCGCCGCCGGCAACTGGTTCCTGAGGAAGTTCTTCGGCGGCGTGCCCCGTCTCGAGCGGGGCCGGGATATCCTGCGGCTGGTCCTCGTTTCGATGGCGATTGCCGTCATCGGAGCCAGCGTTTGCCTTTTTTCCACGGCGCTTTTCTCAGAAAGAATGCCGGTATTGCAAATCTGGCCCTTTTGGTGGAGCGCGAATTGCCTGGGCCTCATCCTCTTTACCCCGCTGGCGCTCGCGTGGGCCGGCCCGGCTCCCCAAGGGCGGGAACCGGTCTGGACCGGGGAGTCCGCCATTTTCATTGCCATGGTCGCCATCGCCAGTGCCATCGCCTTTGGCGGGGTGCCCATCGCCGACCGCCAGATGCCATACCCCTCGCTGGCATTCCCGATCCTGCTTTGGGGCAGCATGCGCCTTCCCACGCGGACATTGACGCTGGCAATCGCACTCCTTGCCATCATCTCGGCCGTTTCCATCGCCGCCGGCGGAGGGGCATTCTGGATTTCGACCTTTGGCCAGGTTCGGACTCTGGTCCATTTCCAGACCTTTCTTTGGGTCAGCCAGCTTGCGGTGCTGCTCCCGGCCGCCACGGTGTCCCAGCGCCGCATGGCGGAGTCCCGCGCTCAATCGCTCAACGAGAACCTGGAGCGCCGCGTTACCTCCCGCACAGCGGAGTTGGAGGAGAGCCGCTCCCGTTATCGCGAGCTGGCCAGCATCGCCCCCGTGGGCATCTTTCGCATGGATGCCGGCCGGCAGGTGGTTTACGTGAATGAGAAGTGGTGCGCCGTCACCGGCATCCCTGAGGAGAAAGCGCTTGGGGAAGGCTGGCTGGCTGCGGTTCACCCCATGGACCGCGGGCGCGTGACGGAGGCATGGCAGATTCGCGGGGAGATTTCCGATCTCGACTTCCGTTTCTCAAAACCCGAGGGCGCCGTCACCTGGGTGCTCGCGCAGTTTGCCCTGCAATTTGAAGGGGAACAGCTCACCGGCTACATGGGCTCCATCACCGACATCACCGCGCGCAAGGAGGCGGAGATCATGCTCCAGCAGACGCGGCAGCAGCTCGAGGTGGGCATCCGCGACCGCACCGCGGAGTTGAGCACCCGCAATGAGGAGCTCAACCGCCAGATGACGGAGCGCGACCGCATCGCCCGCGAGCTGCTCGAGAGCGAGTCCACGCTGCGCGCCTTCTTCCAAAGCGCTCCCATGATGATGGGCATCGTGGAGCTGATGCGGGATGACATTTTCTTTGTCTCGGTCAATTCCTCCGCGGCCTCCACCCTCATGGGCGGCGGCACGCTGCCCGCCGCCGGGCGCACGGTGCGGGAGATGGGCTGGACGCCGGAGGAAATCGACCCCTGGCTGGATAAATTCCGCGAGAGCGAGCGCCGCCGGCAGCCGATGCGCCTGCGGCACCGCCGCATGATTGGCGGCCAGGAGCGCGAATTTGCCGCGACGGTATCGTTCCTGGGACGCAGCGCCGCGGGCCAGGCGCGCTACTGTTACGTGGCGGAAGATATTACCGAGAGCGCCCGCGCCCAGGAAACCACGGAGCGGTTCCGCGCAATCCTGGAGGCCACGACGGACATGGTCGGCATGGCGGATAAATTCGGACGCCTGTTTTATATCAATGGCGCCGGACGCGATCTGCTGGGTCTCGCGCCCGACGAGCCGCTCACCGGGCTGCGCCTGCCGGATGTCCACGCCCCGTGGGCTGCCGATCTCGTGGCCCTGGAGGGCCTGCCCGTCGCAATGATCGAGGGCGCATGGCAGGGCGAAACCGCCGTCCTTTCCCGCAACGGCCCGGAGATTCCCGCCTCGGAGCTGATCCTGGCTCACAAATCCCCCTCCGGCTCCGTGGAATTTCTTTCCACCATCATCCGCGACATGTCCGAGCAGAAGGAAGCCGAGGTTCGCGTGAAAGCATCCCTGGAGGAAAAGGAAGTGCTGCTCAAGGAGATCCATCACCGGGTGAAAAACAATCTCCAGATCGTCTCCAGCCTGCTCCAGTTGCAGGCCTCCTACATCAAGGATGTTGACGCCCTCAATATCTTCGAGGAAAGCCGCGACCGCATCAAGTCGATGGCGCTCATCCACGAGCAGCTTTATCAGTCAAACGATCTTGCCCAAATTGACTTTCCCGAGTATTTGCGGAGTTTGCTTAACATGGTTCTCTCGGCGCACCGGACCAACAGCACGCGGGTGGAGACGCGGCTCCACGTGGACCCCGTATCGCTGGACCTGGATACCGCCATTCCCGTGGGCCTCATTACCAACGAGTTGGTCACCAATTCACTCAAATATGCCTTCGCCGGACGCTCCGTCGGGGAGATCGCGGTTCGTCTTACGAAGTCTGAGACCGGCGATTTTCTCCTCATGGTGTCCGATAACGGCGTCGGCCTCCCGGAGAAGTTTAATTTTGACAAAGCCACCTCCCTCGGCCTCCGCCTCGTGCGAATCCTGAGCAAGCAAATGCGCGCCCGGCTGGAACTTTCCAATGGCATGGGCACCCAGTTCCGCGTTTATTTTCGATCCCAATCCAACTCCAGCTCATGACAGCCGGCATCAAGGAAGGAATCATCCCCTCGCGCATCCTCGTGGTCGAGGATGAGGCGATCGTTGCCGCCGATATCCAGGATCGCCTGGAGGCGCTGGGCTACGAGGTGGCCGGGTGGGGCACCACGGGCGCCGAGGCGCTGGACCTGGCCCGCACCGCCAAGCCCGACCTCATCCTCATGGACATCATGCTCAAGGGGCCGATGAACGGCATCCAGGCCGCGCACCTCGTCCGCATCGAGCTCAGCATCCCCGTCATTTTCCTCACCGCAAATTCCGACGAGGCCGTCCTCGATCAGGCCAAGATTTCCGAGCCGTTTGCCTACCTGCTCAAGCCCTTCGAGGAGCGTCAATTGCGCACCAACATCGAGATGGCGCTCTACAAGAGCCGCATGGAGCGGGAACGCGAACGCCTCACCAGGGAGTTGCAGGAAGCGCTCGCCACCATCAAGACCCTGAGCGGCCTGCTCCCCATCTGCGCATGGTGCAAGAATGTCCGCGACGATTCCGGCTACTGGATGCGCGTGGAGCAGTACGTCGAGCAGCATTCCAAGGCCACTTTCTCCCACAGCGTCTGCCCGGACTGCGCAAGCCGCTACTTTACCCCGTCCGCCGCCGGCAGCATGATGGGAGATGCGGAGGTCACTCCCACCGGCACAAGCGCCATCTATATCACTCCGCCGCCCACTCCGGAGTAACCCCGCCTCCGGGGAAGGCGCGCAGCCGCTCCGGTGTCGCCGCCGGCTATTGGACGGGATTCGCATTTCCCTCATAGGGCGATCCCGCCATCCTTGCCAGCAGAACCGCCTTCATCCGCGCCGCGATTTCCGGATGCTGCGCGATGACGTTTTTCTTCTCCCCGGGATCGTTCGAGAGATCGTACAATATCTCCCCCGGCTTCTCTGGCCGGTAGGCCGCGGTCCGGTAGTCGCCCTCTTCCAGCGCCGCCGCGCGTCCGGGCTGCCTTCCTTTCGCCAGGATGTATTTCCAGGTCCCCTCGCGCAGGGCAAAGTCCGGCTGCGATTGCTCCACGTAGTCGGTCCGGCCCGTTTGCGAGCGGCCCAGCAGCGCGGGCAGCAGGTCCACGCTATCGGGACGCGCTTTCGCCGCGGCGGGCATCCCCACCAGATCGGCGAGCGACGCGTAGAGATCCACCTGGCTCACCAGCGCGGAAGAGACGCCCGGAGCCACTTTTCCCGGCCAATACACGATAAACGGCAGCCGCGTGCCTCCTTCATAGATCTGATACTTCCCGCCGCGATACGGCCCCGCCGGCTTGTGGCCGTTCAGGTGTTTCTCGGAGCCGTCGCCGTACCCGTCGTTGACGATCGGCCCATTGTCGCTGGAGAAAACAATGAGCGTATTCTCCAGCACGCCCATGCGCTTCAGGTCGGCCATGAATTTCCCGACCGTGTAATCCAGTTCCTCCATGGAATCGCCCCGGATGCCGCATTGGCTGGTGCCCAGAAAGCGGTCGTTGGGCGCGCGAGGCACGTGCACCTCATGCGGCGCGTAGTAGAGGAAAAACGGCTGCCCCTTGTGCTGCTCCACAAAGGCCGCCGCCTTCGCCTCAAAAATCTCCGCCATATCCTCATCCTTCCACCAGGCGGAATGGCCGCCGGCCATCCAGCCAATGCGGCTGATGCGGTCCACGATGGTGCCGGAATGCTGCGGGTCCGCCGGGTAGCGCAGCATTTCGGGGTGATCGCGGCCGGTCGGTTCATTTCCGATCTTGAACTTGTAGTTGACGCTCAGCGGATCGCTCGCCGTCAGGTTCTGCACCTCGTGATTCTCGATATAAACGCACGGCGTGCGATCCGGCGTGGCGGGGAGGTAGTAACTGTAGTCAAATCCGATTTCATCCGGCCCGGGAGAGATCGGCTTGTTCCAGTTGATGTTTCCATCGCCCACGCCCAGATGCCATTTGCCCACAAAGCCGGTTGCGTAGCCGGCCTGCTTCATCATCGCCGGCAGGGTCGGCGATCCCGGTGGAATGACCAGCGGCGCGTTGCCGGCCAGAATTACCGCCTTCCGGTTCCGGAACGCGTAACTCCCGGTGAGCAGGGAATAGCGGCTCGGCGTGCATGTGGATGCGGTCGAATGCGCATCGGTAAACCGCAGCCCCTCCGCCGCCAGTTTATCGATATTGGGTGTCGAGATCCTTGTCGCGCCTTGGCAGCTCACGTCGCCATAGCCAACGTCGTCCGAGAGAATGACAATCACATTGGGCTGCGCCGCGTGGCCGAGGGCTCCGCTGAACATGAACGCGAGGGGCAAAAGATACTTCTTCACGAATGGGGATGGTTCACCCTCCTCTTAACACCGGAAATAAATCGGCGGCGAATAATTTAATGAAATATATCGATAAAATATCCGCCGGCATTCCCCGGGCCCCATCTCGAATGCCTGCGATTCTCCCAAAACGATATCGCTGCGACCTAGGCCAGCGGCTCCACCGCGGTCGCGGATTCAATGCCGCCTTCGTGATCGATCAGCTCCGCCAGCACCTCCTGATTTTCCGCGGACTCATTCACCCATTGCGTGACCAGCGCCGCCAGCAGCAGCGCGGCGCCACCCAGCATCACCACTTTCACCGGATCGTTGTGAAAGATCGTTTTCACCACCGGTCCCAGCGTCAAAGAGACCAGGATTTCCGGGATGACGATGAAGAAATTGAAAATGCCCATGTAAACGCCCATGCGCGCGGACGGCAGCGCCCCGGAGAGCATTGCATACGGCATGGAAAGGATAGACGCCCATGCGAGGCCCACGCCGATCATGGTGCATTGCCACAGCGCGGCGCTGTGGATGAAACCCGTCGCCAGCAGGCAGATTCCCCCCGCCAGGAGGCAGAGGGAGTGCACCGCCTTGCGGCTGGTCGCCCTGGCCAGCGGCGGCAGGATGAATGCCACCAGAAAGCAGACGATGGAATACCACGCAAAGGTCTGCCCCCCAAAGGCCGTGCCCTTGTCAAATGCCGGCGAGGTTTGATCCACGGTGCCGAATATTTGCTGCGCCGTCGCCAGGCTGAAAAAGAGCCACATGCAGAACAGCCCGGTCCAGGTGAGGAACTGCACCAGCGCCAGCCGTTTCATGGTCTGCGGCATCTCCCGCAGCGCCGCGCCCACCTCAGGGCCGCTCAGGACGGCGCCAATCGCCCCGCCCACCACGCCGCCCGCCAGCACATGCCAGATCGTGAGGTGATGGTCCGCCAATACCCCGCGCGCCACGCCGAATGCGATACCCGTTACCGCGCCGGTGACCACGTACCGAGGCACGATATGAAACGCCATGTGCTGGCCCTGCCTGCGGCGGAATGCGGCCAGGTCTTCCGGCGGATATTCCCGGGAGGTGATCACCGTCCACAGCACCGCGAGCAGGAAGACTATCGCCCCCAGCTTGAAGGAATATTGCACCGTGTACGGGATGCCGTTTGGCGCATTCCCCTTCACTCCGTAGTGGTCCAATATCGCCGGCATCGCGTTCGCCACCGCGGCGCCGATGCCGATACAGAAGCTCTGCATTACGAAGCCCGCCGTGCGCTGCTCCGCCGGCAGCTTGTCCGCCACAAACGCGCGGAAAGGCTCCATGGAAATATTAATCGACGCGTCGAGCACCCACAGCATGGTCGCCGCCACCCACAGCGCCGGCGCATCCGGCATGAAGAATAGCGCGACACTGGAAAACACCGCTCCGGTCAGGAAATAGGGCCGCCGCCGTCCCAGCCAATTCCACGTGCGGTCGCTCATGGAGCCGATAATCGGCTGGATGATCAACCCCGTCATTGGTCCCGCAAGCCAGAGGATGGGGATTTGGTCCAGGTTCGCGCCCAGCTTGCGGAAGATCGGGCTCATATTGGCCAGTTGCAGCCCAAAGCCGAACTGAATGCCCAGAAAGCCGAAACTCATATTCCAGATTTGCCAAAGCGACAGACGCGGTTTTTGCATAATGAGAAAAGGGAAGGGGAGTAACGGGAGGGGTGATTTTTCCTGGGGGGAAAGATCCGCGACCTTGCGCGGTGAATAGCAGATTCGGATGCCGGATGCAGCCTGAAAGCCGCGCGCTGATGTTGAACGGTTCTACGTCTCCGTTTTCCTTCCCGGCTCGCTTTCGATCTCGCCCCGGTGTCTCTTGTTGCCCGCCCTTTCCGGAAAAGATGCCGATCCGCCGCCTCGTTTTCTGTCTCCCCTTCGTCGCGCTTTGCCTCGCCCGCGCCGCGGATGCGCCTGCCCCCGCGTCCAAGGCTCCGGACTGGGCCGCTCACGCCATCTGGTATCAGATTTTTCCCGAGCGCTTCCGCAACGGCGATCCCAATAACGACCCGACGCGTGACTCGCTGGAAGAGCCGCAAAACGTCCCGCAAAACTGGCGCATCAGTTCCTGGACCGGCGATTGGTATGCCCGCGCCCCATGGGAAACCGGCCAGGACGGCAACAACCCGCCGGATGCGACTCCCAATTTTTACAAGCATGGCGTCTTTGACCGCCGCTACGGCGGAGACCTCCAGGGCGTGCTCGATAAGCTTGGCTACCTGCGCGGCCTCGGCGTCAATGCCATCTACTTCAACCCCATCTTCTACGCCCGCTCCCTGCATAAGTACGATGGGAGCGCCCTTCATCACGTCGATCCCTACTTCGGTCCCGATCCCAAAGGCGACCTCGCCCTCATCGCCACCGAGAATGAGGACCCCGCCACGTGGCATTGGACCGCCGCGGACAGGCTTTTCCTCAAGGTGCTGGCTGCGGCGCACCGGCTCGGCTTCCACGTGATGCTGGACGGCGTCTTCAATCACACCGGGCGCGATTTCTTCGCCTTCCGCGATCTCAAGGAGAAGCAGCAGGCATCCAAATACAAGGATTGGTACGTCGTCAAAACCTGGCGCAATCCCGCCGACCCGAACAGCAAGTTCACCTACAAGGGCTGGTGGAATCTCGATTCGCTCCCCGTCTTTGCCGCCACCGCGGACAAGAACGACATCGCGCCCGGTCCCAGGCAATACATCTGGGATGTCACCAAACGCTGGCTCTGCCCCGTGGTGGATGGGAAGCCGGTCCGGGGCATCGACGGCTGGCGCCTCGATGCCGCCGATGAGCGCCCCGCGCATTTCTGGACCGAGTGGAATGCCTACGCCCGCTCGCTCAAACCCGATCTCTACACCTGCGGCGAGACCTGGAAGCCCGCCTCGCAATTCGTCGCCGATGACGGTTTCTCCGCGTGCATGAATTATTACGCCTTTGCCTTCCCGGTAAAATCTTTCCTCATCGACGATCACATCCCGGCCTCGCGTTTCGCCTCGCTCCTCGATGCCCGCCGCGAGGCCTTTCAGCCCGGCTCCATTCCCGTGCTGCTAAACCTCGTCGATTCCCACGATACGGATCGCGTCGCCTCGATGATCGTCAATCGCGGGCTGACCCCGGACTCGCCCGATGGTGACTTCGGTTTCAACAATAATAACGACGTCCGCAACAACACTCCCTATAGCATCGCCAAACCCGGCGCCACCGACCGCGCCATCCAGCGCATGGTGGTCCTTTTTCAGATGACCTACCTCGGCGCGCCGACCGTTTATTACGGCGATGAAGCCGGCATGTGGGGCGCGCACGATCCCGATTGCCGCATGCCGATGGTGTGGAAAGACCTCAAGTTTGATCTCCAGGCCACCGATCCCCGGGGCAGGCCGCGCCACGCGGACGATCCCAATTTCGAGCCCGCGATCTTCAATTTCTACAAGGCCGCGATTGCCCTGCGCAAAGCGCATCCCGTCTTTGCCACCGGCGCGGTGCGGTTTCTGTCGCCGGATGACAAGGACCAGACGCTCGCGATGCTCCGCAGCGGCACGGATGAGGACATGGTCGTCGCCATGAATCGCAGCAGCGCCCCGCACATCGTCCACTTTGCGGATCCCGGATGGTCCGCGCCGCGCCTCGTGCTTTCCACGCGCGGCAAATTGCCGGCGCTGACCCGCGGCCCGGGTGGCTGGCAGGTGCGCCTGCCGGCGTACACCGCCGTCGTCTGCCAGGGAGCCGCTGCGCCCGCCGGCAAGGTTGCCGCGGCAACCGGCGCCGGGCATTGACCTGCCGCCTTCCCGCGCCGAGAATGCGCGCCGGATGGAACGTTTCCTGGCCAATCACATGGCCGCAGATCTCGCGGATATCGGAAAGATGCGCATGCCGTTTGGCAAATACGGCCCGGAGCATTTCCCTCCGCGCGGCATCCCCATTTACGATCTGCCGGCGGAATACCTGCACTGGTTCACGCAACACGGCTGGCCTTCGGGAGAACTCGGGCGCCTGCTGCGCATCGTCTATCAGATGAAGGTGGACGGCTCCGACGCCGCCTTCGACATTTTCCGCAAAGCCGCCGGTGGCAGGGCTCCCCTTCGTCCCCCGCGCCGGCGCGATTTCAAGTTATAACAGGCGCGCGCACGCTCCAATGTAGTCCATATTAAACGATGATCTCCCGCATCCGCGATAATCTGGTATGGATGCTCTGAGGGGAGCGCGAGCTTCCAGCTCGCTCTGCCCGGCATCTTGCCGGGCAGCTCCGGAAAGCACGGCGCGAGCCTGGTTCGGCCATCCGGCAAGATGCCGGATGGAGCGGGCAAGATGCCCGCGCTCCCCAGCCAGAACATCGCCGGCCAAATCGGTGAACGGCCACAGAAGGAATCGCTCATTTTTTTACCACCGTTTCACAACTCCATCACAAATTCCCCGCGGATGTGGGCTACGTTGTTCCCCATGAACCTCCGACTTCTTTTGTTTTCCGCCGCGGCGCTGGCTGCGCCGGTACTGGCCTTCGCCAATCCCGCCCTTACCATTTACAATCAGGACTTCGCGGTCGTCCGCGATACGGTCCCGCTGGACCTCAAGGCCGGCGAGAACGATGTCACGTTTGCCGATACCACCGCGCAGCTCGAGCCCGATTCCGTGATCCTGCGGGACCCGGCGCAGAAAGTGAACTTCACGATCCTCGAGCAGGACTACCGCAATGATCCCGTCTCGCAGGAATTGCTGCTGCACGTCTTCGAGGGCAGGACGATCGGCTTTTACGTGAAAGAGCCCAATAAGCCGGACCACACGGTGCAGGGAAAAATCATCCGCAGCGGTTACCGGGAGGATGCCCAGCAGCCGGTTATCGAGGTGGATGGAAAGATCACCTTCGGCCTGCCGGGGCAGCCGGTTTTCCCATCGCTGGGCGATGACACAATCCTGAAGCCGGCGCTGACGTGGAAGATCGATTCCGCGCAACCGGCCAAGCTCGACGCCGAGCTGGCCTACGTGACCGGCGGCATGAAATGGAACGCGGATTACAACCTGGTGGCGCCGGAGAACGGAGACTCGTTCGATTTTGTCGGCTGGATCACGATGAATAATGATTCGGGCAAGACGTTCGAGAACGCGACCGTCAAGCTGATGGCGGGGAACGTAAACAGGATCGAGCCGCCCATGAGGCAAATATTTGCGATGAGTATGGCCGCACGCCAGGCTCCGGCAGGGGCGCCCGCCGTCACGGAAAAGGCGTTTGACGAGTACCACCTCTACACCGTCCAACGCCCCGTCACCCTCCATGATCGCGAGACAAAACAGGTGGAATTCACCCACGCCTCGAATGTCCGGGCAAAGCGCATTTACGTGTACGATGGAGCCAGCTTCGAAGGCGGCATCTGGAACAGCGGGGGAGGGGGCTTCATCGCCAATAGCGAATACGGGACGGAGGCGAACAAAAAGGTCGCGGTGCTCATCGAGATCAAGAACTCCAGCGAGAACGGCCTCGGCATCCCACTCCCGGCGGGACGCGTCCGTTTTTACCGCCAGGGGGACGACCGGCAGCTCGAATTCACCGGGGAAGACACCATCGACCACACCCCCAAGGATGAGACGCTCCGTTTCCATACCGGCGATGCGTTCGATATTGTCGGCGACCGCAAACGGACGAACTTCCACGTGGACAGTGCCAACCGTACCGCGGACGAGTCTTTCGAGATCAAGGTGCGCAATCACAAGACGACCCCCGTCGATGTGCGCGTGGTCGAGCACCTTTACCGTTTCATCAATTGGGAGATCACCCAGAAGTCCGATCCCTTTACCAAGTCCAACGCGCAGGAGATCAAATTCACCGTGACATTAAAACCGGATGAGGAAAAAGTGATCACCTACACCGTCCACTATTCCTGGTAGCCCCCATGCTCGTCCTCACAGTCATCGGTCCCGACCGCCCCGGCCTTGTCGAAGTACTCTCGCGCGTCATCGCCGGTCACGGCGGCAATTGGCTCGAGAGCCGCATGAGCCGCCTGGGAGGAGAATTTGCCGGGATCATCCGGGTTGAAATCCCCGCCGCCGCCGAGCAGGCGCTTGCCGCCGATCTTTCCGGCCTCTCGGCCCAGGGCCTGACGGTCGTTTGCCGGTCCGGCAGCGCCGGGCCGCCTGCCGCAGCCCGCATTGCCGCGCTGGAGCTGGTGGGTCTGGATCGCCCCGGCATCGTGCGCGATATCTCCCAGGCGCTCGCCCGGGCGGGCGCGAATGTCGAGGATCTGACTTCCTCCTGCGAGAGCGCCGCAATGTCCGGGGAGCCGCTCTTCCGGGCGGCCATCACGATCAGTCTTCCGCCGGGGTGCGACGTGGCCGCCATCCGGCATGAGCTGGAGGAAATTGCCGCCCATCTGCTGGTGGATATTTCGCTCGAGCCCCTGGATGCGCAAAGCGTGGCATCCACGTAACAAAGCGGCGCGGCGGGATTGTGAATAAAGTCGCGGGGAACACGGAGGGGGCTCGCGGATGCCCCAGTAGGGGAGAAGGCGATGCGTAAATCCGCTGATGAGATTGTTAGTAACTCTTAATTACTTAAAATTAAGCGAGTTAAGTACGATTACACGTCAAAAGTGGGAATACAAAAATGGCATTTCCAGCAGTTGTTCCCCGGCGATTTTCGCCGTTTTGTCCTCGGAAACGCCATTTCTCCCCGGTGAATAACTCGTTAGCAACTTCTTTTCGAGCCTGTGAATAACTTATTCACAAATGGTGAATAACTTTCGCCGGGCGGTCCCCCTGCTCAAAATCCAAAGCTCGATTGCGCCGGTGCCGGCGCTTCGATGAACGGCGCGAATTTCTTCGCCAGATCCTGCAGTTTCGCCGCGTAATATTCCACGTTCTCATCCCGGTTCTCCGGGTCCCATTCCGATATCAGCCGGGCATTCTCGTATGCCGGGACGTTCTTTTTTGCGCCGGTAATGTAATAGCTCACCTGGTCGCCCGGCTCATACTTCCGCCCGCTCTTGAGCGCCAGTTCGTATGCCGCCGCCCTGTTGCGGGAGGAGCCCTCGATCTTCTTCGAGTACTGGCCCAGTGAATCCTGAAGCGTATCGGTTTTCGCCAGCCACTCGATGGGCCACGCGCGCCCGCGAATCTTTCCCTCGTACTCCGCCCGCAGCGCCTCCACCTCGCCGGAGCGCTCCCGCATCAGCAGCAGGATCGTTTCCTCCATGAATTGCCGCTGGAATCTCTCCAGCCCGCGGGAGCGGAATGCGCCGCCGCGCAACGTCAGCTCCCCCTCGTTGTCCAGCAGCGCATAGTTCTTCGCCTTGTAGGAGAACATCGCGTCGTATTGCTCGTCGAATTCCACGTCGATCCCCGGCGGCAATATCTCCGCGAGGCTTGCGTGCAGTTTCGCGATATCCGCCTTCTCCGGCGGGGTGAAATAGATGCCGTCCGTATCGATCTCGATCACCTTCGCCCCCAGCTCCTGCAACCGCGCCACCATGGCCCGCAGCAGCGCCCGGCCCCGCGCCGTCACGTCCGCAGCCGCGTCATAATCGGCAAAACGCGCCTGGGCAAATCCCAGGTAGCCGTACATCGCGTTGATCAGGATTTTGAATGTCGTCTGCAACGCCTTGAGGCTCGCGCGCGTGGCCGGCGCGGCTGCGGCGCGCATCTCCTGTTTCGCCTCCAGCCGGTAAGCCCGCAGGTCCGCAAGGATGCCACGAAAAATCCCCAGCCGGTCCGTTGCCGGGAAGATGCCGAATTGCAGCATCAGGCTCGGGTAGAGCGATGCGACGTCGCAATGCCAGACATTCCGCGCCACGCCCGTGAAGAAGATATCCGTGTACCCGCCCTCGAATGGGCGCGGCTCCGGCAGGTCCGGCAGCGAGTGCCGCCGCCGCAGGTACTCGCGCAGGAAAAGCGAGTCCGCTTTCGTCGCGCTCCCGCGCACGATGACATCCTGGTAGTTGTACGGGAAAATCTTTGCCTGCGCAAAATAGCTGGCCCCCAGCGCCTCCGAGAGCGCCGCCACCTGCCGCACCGCCGGCCCCTCCGGGATGTGCAGATGCGCCGCCACGTCCGCCAGGTCAAAGCTCTCCAGCGCACGCGCCGTCACGTCATAAAATTGCGCCAGCAGCCACGTATCCACAAAGTGCCGCCCCGCCGCCTCGTACTTGGGATAAGTGATCGTCTTCTCCGCCACCTGGATGCGCGACGCCCGGCTGGCGAGCGCCGTGCCATCGCGGCCCCACAGCAGTTTCACCTTCGCGTTGCGCGCGTGCGCCGCCAGCCCCGGCAGGATTTTCTTGAAGAGATCGTGCCCTTCGATGACGTCCGGATCCCGCTCCTGGATGAGCGCCGTCAGCCGCTCCAGCTCGGAGCGTCCCAGCGATTCCGCCCAGCCCGTGGAATCCGCGAGATGAATCTCCCGGGAATCCACCGCGATCTGCATCCGCCGCACGTCGCTCCACTCCAGCTTCTTGAAAAGCGTCTTCCCGGTCGCGAGCAGATACTGCTGGATCGGATCGCCGAGGCTAAATGACGGCTGCGCCGCCGTCTTGAGAGCGGCCTTCGCCCGCGTGAGCCCGCCCCAGTTCTCAAACAGCGTCAGGTGATCGTACGCCAGCCCGCCCTCCAGTTGCACCACCTCCGCTCCCTGCGCCGCATCGGGCGGAAGCGCCCCCACGCTCCACAGGAACGGGCGGAGCGATTCCTCCCGCGCCACCGTCTTCCCATCGCCCTGTCTTGAATAGAGCGTGACGGTCGCGGCTCCATCGTACTCCGCCGCCACGATTCCCGGCTCCGGATCGTGTCCAAAGAGCAGCGCGTTATCTTCAAAAGCCATGATGAACCACGGATAACACGAATTTCGCGGATGGGGAAACGAACCTTCCGCCGTCGTCCGCGGTTAAACAAAAAACGGCGACCGTTGCCGGTCGCCGTTTTGTTGATTGATTTTTTCGTGGTTATTCCGCTGCCTTCTCGCCTTCGGGAGCCTCGGCCTTCTTCTTGGCGCGGGGCTTCTTCTCCGCGGCGGGAGCAGCCGCTTCGGCGGCGGGCTTGGCGGCCTTTTTGCCCTTGGTCTTGGGCTCGGGCGCGGCTTGTTCCACCACCAGGGCGTCCACCCATTCGATGAAAGCCATCGGGGCGGCGTCGCTCTTGCGCTGGCCGAGCTTGATGATGCGGGTATAGCCCCCCTTGCGCTCCGAGGCGCGCGGCGCCACCTCGTCAAAGAGGCGGTGCACGGCGCCCTCATTGTGGCGCAGGTAGGAGAGCGCTGTGCGGCGGGCGTGAAGCGTATTCTTCTTGCCCAGCGTAACCAGCTTCTCCGCGAAGGGACGGACGGCCTTGGCCTTGGCCAGGGTGGTCTTGATGCGGCTGTGCTCGATCAGGCTGACGACCTGGTTGGCCAGGAGAGCGTCGCGATGGGACTGGGAGCGGCCGAGTTTAACAATGCTTTTCTTGTGTCGCATGACGAATGGAGAGTGCTGAGGGCTTTTAGCCGAGGTTGTCCAGCGCGGCGGCGGCGGCAGCGGCGGCGTCGGAAGTATCGATGAGGCCGCCCTCGAACTTCATGCCGAGGCTCAGGCCCAGTTGCGAGAGCTTGTCTTTGATCTCGTTGAGCGATTTCTTGCCGAAGTTGCGGTACTTGAGCATCTCCGCCTCGGTCTTCTGGGCGAGCTGGCCCACGGTGGTGATGTTCGCGTTGTTCAGGCAGTTCGCGGCGCGCACGCTCAGCTCGATCTCGTTCACGCTCATGTTCAGCAGCTTCTTCAGCTTCTGGTTCTCCTGGCTGACCTGCTGCGGCGTCTCGTCGAATTCCACCGCGTTCTCGTCGTAATTGACGAACGGGTCCAGGTGCTTCTTGAGGATCGCCGAGGACTGGAGCAGCGCGTCCTGCGGAGTGATGCGCCCGTCGGTCCATATCTCGAGGATCAGCTTGTCGTAATCGGTGCGCTGGCCCACGCGGGTGTTTTCCACCGCGTACTTCACCCGGGTGACCGGGGAGAAGATGGAATCGATCGGGATAACGCCGATCGGCTGGTCGGCATGCTTGTTCTCGTCGCCGGTCGCGAAACCGCGGCCCACCTTCACCTCCAGGTCGGCGTCAAATTTGCCCTTCTTGTCCAGCGTGCAGATGTGCTGGTCCTTATTGATGACCTCGCAGCCCGCCACTTCCTGGATATCGGCGGCCGTGATGGCGCCTTCCTTGTTCACGGCAATCGTCAGCGTGCGGGTTTCGTGGTCCACCGCATTGAACTTGATCTTCTTGAGGTTGAGCACGATGTCGGTCACGTCCTCGACCACATTGGGCAACGTGGCAAATTCGTGCTGAGCGCCATTGATGCGGATGGAGGTGATGGCCGCCCCTTCCAGCGAGGAGAGGAGGACGCGGCGGAGGGAATTGCCCACCGTATGTCCGTATCCGGCCTCAAAGGGCTCGGCTACAAACCTGGCATAGGTATCGGTGGCATTGCTCTCGTCGCGGACGGGAGTCTTCGGCATTTCGAAACGGCTGAGACGTACTGGCATGGTTTTATGGGTGAGGAAACCGGATCAGGGGACGGATCACCGGCGAAGCCGCTGGCGCGCCCCAATAAAAACTGCTGATTCTGTTCCTCTTATTACTCTTCGCCGGGTTACCCCTGAAGCGCGCGGCGGCGACGGGAATCGCCAACCCAGGGACCAACGGCGAAATCATTTTCTAGTTTCGCGCCTTTTTTGGAGGGGAGAAGAAAGCACGGCCCGGGGGGATTGTCCAGAAGTTTTCGCGTTGCGCGGAATATTCGACTTGGGTTTCCGGCGGCGGTAAGAGAAAAGCCCGCCGTCCATGAACGCCTCCCAGGGAATAACCGAGAAGCCGATCCTTATCGTGGGAGCCGGCTTTTCCGGCGCCGTCCTGGCACGGGAGATCGCGGAGCACCTGGACCGCCGCGTCCTCGTCATCGATGAGCGCGACCACACCGCCGGCAATTGCCACACGGAACGCGACCCCGCCACCGGCATCATGCTGCACCGGTACGGCCCGCATATTTTTCACACCCACCGTCCCGATGTCTGGAAATACGTGAACCGTTTTGCCGAGTTCGGCGCCTTCACCAACCGCATCAAGGCCGATACCTCACGCGGCGTCTTTTCGCTCCCCATCAATCTCCTCACCATCAATCAATTCTTCGGCAGAAAACTGAGCCCGGCCGGCGCCCGCGAGTTCATCGCCTCGCGCTGCGATCCGAACATCGGCGAGCCGCAAAACTTCGAGCAATACGCGCTGAAACATCTGGGGCGCGAGCTGTATGAGGCTTTCTTCTACGGCTATACGAAGAAGCAATGGGGCTGCGAGCCGCGCGAGCTCCCCGCCTCCATCCTAAAGCGGCTGCCGATTCGCTTTAATTACGACGATAACTATTACCATTGCGCCTACCAGGGCATCCCCATCGAGGGGTACACCGTGCTCGTCAGCCGCATCCTCGCTCATCCCAATATCGAGGTGAAACTCGGCGCCCGTTTCGACCGCGCCGCGCGCGCCGGGTTCTCCCGCGTTTTCTACACCGGCGCCATCGACGGGTATTTCAATAATGAGTTTGGCCCGCTCGGCTACCGCACGCTCGAGTGGACACGGCAGGATGCAGCCGGCGATTTCCAGGGCAATCCCATCATCACCTACACCAGCGAGTCCGTCCCCTTCACCCGCATCCACGAGCATAAGCACTTTGCCCCCTGGGAATCGCACGCGCAAACCGTGGCAATGATCGAGTACAGCCGCGATGCCGCCCAGGGCGACCAGCGCTACTACCCCAAGCGCCTCTCCCCGGACCTCGATCGCCTGAAAAAATACCTCGCCGTCGCAGGGCAGGAAGAGAATGTCCATTTCCTCGGGCGCCTCGCCACCTATCGCTACCTCGATATGCACCTCGTCATCGCCGAGGCCCTCGACTTCGCCGCGGACTACATCCGCGCAATGGTGAACGGCGAAAACTTCGAGCGCCGTTTCTCCCAATCCCCTCTCTGAGGATGCCTCACGCAAAACCGGAATACGCGATTACCGATTCTGCCGTTCTTTGCGTGAGGGTTTTTGACTCTTGTGCTACGGTTTCCCGGAAATGAGTCCCACGGCGCAACTGCTGGAGACCGCATTCACGGTCATGGATGAGATCAGGATGAATCCGGCGTGGTCCGCCAGATACCCCGGCTATGCCGGCATTTCGGACGGCATCCTTTTGCTGCTCGATCCTCCATCTTCCGCCACGGAAGAGGAGATCGAGAGCGCTTCCGCAATGGCCACCATGCCGGATGGCTCGGAAAAGGAACTGGAATTTCACAAGGCAATCGTGAACAAGGCCGGCTGTATCGGCCTCTACTTCGCAAAGGAAAAATCGGAGATCGTACCGAAGGGATCGACGGTTCGATTCAAGGAATCCGAGATGCCGGATCCCCCAGCGGAAAGCGAAGACGGCTACGTGTTGCAGGGGCAATTCGATATCCCGGAAGCAAATAAAATCCTGCCGCGGCTGGAAAAGGAAGGCATCCGTTTCCAAATCGACACGGACCTGATGCCTCATGTGGAAGTCGAAACTTCGTATTATGATGGCCGTATCA
>DATAXI010000092.1:0-10968 GCA_036266845.1 Chthoniobacteraceae bacterium
TGCGGTCGAATCATGCTGCCCGCCATTCTGCCACCAGCCCCGCCCCTCAGCAATGCCGCTCCGGCTCGACTGGGGATTATTTCAACAGGCTGTTAGAGGACAATAGGTAGAGCTTTTGAGCGCGTATCATGCTGCGTAAAGTCCAGCATCTATGATTTCGACCGTTGTTGATGAATAACCAATGTGATAAACTGTCAGCTTTGCATAGTGGTCATTTGCCACCTTTCCGACTACACCACCGTCAGCAGAGGTTATTACCGACTGCGTGTGAGGCGTTCCTGAACGCAAACTTGGGCCCCACGCTTCGTCAGACATCCACTGAAATGTGACCACGGCATCCGGCAGCGGCGGTGCAAGAATTACTCAGAACGCAAATTCCACCCAAGAAAATGAATCCTATTGTCACTATGCTTTGAGCGATTTTCCGCTTCTTCATAGGCAACCAATCATCAGCCCCAGTCTGCAAAGTGCAAGACTGTTCCTCCTTAGCTGAGAGGGGGCTGCGTCGCATCCTCGGTTTGTGATGAAAGATCGCGTAAGAGATGGAGACCATGATTTTTTCGGCAAGGCGGTCGGTCCATGGTGAGCTGATACCCCTTGCATCTCCTTTGACCTTCCGGTGGTGGGCTTTATAGCGGGTGGGCGCTTTTGGCGCCGAGCCAGGGGGGCGCGCTAAAATCGACGATTGGGCGTGGCTCGCCGAATGGCGCTGTAACCTTTTCTCCGGCGGCGCGGTCATCAAGTTATCAGCGCTTCAAATCCTGAGGTCGCGAACAAAACTACAAGGCCGTAAATAAGTGAAAACAAGATCAGCTAAGATACTGACTGCGGTAGCTGGCGCAGTCGGGATTTCTCTCGTCCCTAACAGCTATTCTCAAACTCCTGCCCCCGCATCGCCGCCGCCCGCGACTGTGACTTCGAGTCCCGCGCCGGCTCCCGCCCCACGCCACGCGCCCGGGCCGAAACCACAACGATGGCGCAACGATTGGGACCAGGAAGGGCCTCACGGCGGCCCTGGCGGCCCTGGCGGCGAAGGCGGTCCCGGCGGACGCCGGTTTCACCGTGGAGAATGGGGAAATCGCGATGAGGGCGCGCCAGATGAACGAGGATATGGAGGGGACGATTGGCGGCACCGTGGCGGAGAGGAAGGATGGCATCGGTTTGACCGGGGCGATGAGAGGGGCGGATTTGATCGCGATCAGGAATTTGGCGGGCGCGAAGGCTACGGAGGCTGGCGTCATCACGGCGATTTTTACGGGGACGAAGGCGGATGGCGGGATCACGGATATGGAAGAGAGGAAGGCTTTGGAGGCTGGCATCATCACCACCACCATCACCATTGGGGCTTTTACGGGGAAGAAGGCGGCGGGTGGCATCACCGTCATGAGTTTGGCGGGGGTTTCGATGGCTGGCATCATCGCGGCTTCTACGGGCCTGAACGTGGGCCGGAATGGAATCGTGGTGAAGGCGGGCGGCAGGAAAACGGGCACGGATTCAACGGCGGACCCGAAGGCGAGCGGCATGGCGGCCCCAGGCAGCCGGGTAACCAACCGGCGGCTCTGCTCAACCATGGGGACGCGATTCTGAATCTCTCAGCCGATCAAAAAGCCAAGGCCGATCCCATTCTGACCCAGGCCCAAACGCAACTGAAAGCAATCCGCGAGGAGGCGAAAAACAAGACCGACGCGCTGATCAAAACTACAGAGGACCAACTGAAGCCGATCCTGAATAACGAACAGCAGCAAAAGCTCGATCAGTTTCAAAAACAGGCTGAGACAAAGCCCAGCCCGGCCGGCCCTCCGGCCAAGGGGGGAGGACCAAGGTTCAATCCTTTGGACAGAATGGCCTCGGAATTAAATCTGAATGACGATCAGAAGACGAAGGTCAAGGCGATCTTTGACGATGCGAGGCCGCAATTTCAGGCGGTCTTTCACGACAACACCCTGGCGCCACAAGACAAGATGGCAAAGGTCAAGGCGCTGCGGGATGCGACCGAGGCAAAGATCAAGCCGCTCCTGACACCGGAACAGTTGCAGAAGCTCGATCAGATCCATCATCCCGCACAGCAACCGCCGCAGTAAGGATCAATCCAGCCTGGCCTCCGTCAAGGGGGGGGCATGCACGTTTCGGGCGCCGTCCAGAAGGTTAATCCCATGGACGGCGCTCCGCATTCGGACTGGCGGGAGCAGCAAAGGGGTGGAAGCGAAAAGCTTTCCGGGCGGGGCGTCCAATTACCGGGGTGGGACGAGAATCAATGAGCAGTGAAATATTACCTCTTTCTCGCGCTCTGGCTGCACGCGTGCGCTTCCTGGGCCGGCGCGCCGCCGCATGGGGAAGAGCCCATCTGGCTGGTTGGCAATACATTTCACACCTCGGTGGTGTTGCGCACGCGGGATGTGCCGTTCGCCGCCGCCCTTCGTCTCCAGGGCAGGCCGGATGAAATTGCCTTCGGCTGGGGCGCGCGCGCCGATTATATTGGCCCGACGACTCCATGGACGATCCTTCAGGCGATTTTCCCGAATCGCGGAGCGATCCAGGTGGTGCCGGTGCGCGGCAGCGTCACGCGGTTTTTTCCGGACAGCGACGTCGTGGAACTTTTCCTGACGCCGCGTCAGCTATCGATCTTCGTTGCGGAGGTGGAGCACTCCTTTTCGCGTGGCGCCAATGGGCGCTTTATCTTTCTCCACGCCGGGCATTACCCGGGAGGCGCATTCTTCGCGAGCCGCGAGCGATTTTACTTTCCCTATGTCTGCAATGAGTGGGTGGCCATCAAATTACAGCGCGCCGGCCTGCCGATTACCCGGTTTCACGCCGTCCTCTCGGAGAGCTTGATCGCGCAGGCAGCGCACCTGGGGATTTATCTCCAGCGCCATCACGGCCCGGAAAATCCCTATTGAAGACTCACCGCAAGGCCATCGCGGGCTCCGGCACGAATTTGTAGCCGAACTCGCGGATGGTCTGGAGATAAGTGGGCCGTTGCGGATCCGGCTCAATCTTCTGACGAAGCATGACGACGAAGCGGTCGATACTGCGCGGGGTAACCATGCGGTCGTAACCCCAGACAGAATTAAGAATGCGCTCGCGCGTCAGGGCGCAGCCTGGTTTGCGCAGAAAATAGTGAAGCAACTCGAACTCCCTGGGCGAAAGCTTCACCTCGCGTCCGGAGCGCCGGAACGTGTGCGCCGGAATATCGAGCTGGCAATCGCCGAAGACATACGATTGCGGCTCCACGGTCCTGCGCCGGCGCAGGAATGCCTCCGCCCGCGCAAGCAGTTCCTTAATGCTGAATGGTTTTGTAACAAAGTCGTCCGCGCCCAGATTGAGGCCCAGGAGAATGTCGGATTCCTGGTTCCGGGCCGTCAGCATAATGATTGGCGTATCGATCTGCTCCGCGCGCAGCAGGCGGCAAATCTCGTAGCCGTTGATTTTCGGCAGCATGATATCGAGCACAATCAGGTCCGGCCGTGCGCGCAATGCTTCTTCCAGGCCGCGTTCTCCATCGGTCGCGGTGAGCACGTGGAAACTGCCGGCCTTGAAATTATCGGCGAGACCGCGGAGCATCGCGGGATCGTCTTCAATCAGGAGGATGGTTTCCATTGGGTAATACTCATGCCGCGGGGAGAAGAAGACCCACCGTGGTCCCCAACCCTTCCGCGCTCGTTATCCTGATCTTGCCGCCGTGCGCCTGGACGATGGATTTCACGATGCTGAGGCCGAGGCCGCAACCTTGGTGAGCGCGGGCGAGCGTTTGGTTAACCTGGTAAAAACGGTCGAATATCCTTTTCTGCTCCGCCCGCGCGATCCCGATGCCATGATCGATAACTTGAAACTCCACCGCGTCCGCATCCAGCATTGCGCGCAATGTAATCTCTTTTCGACCGCTGGAATACTTGACCGCGTTGTCAATCAGATTGGCCAGCGCGACGGTCATCGCCTCGCGATCTACCAGGACATCGGGAAGATTTCCCGGCACGTCCACTTGTAACTCCGGCGCCGTGAGGTTCAGCCGCGCGCGCGCAGTCCGCACCGCGTCCCGAAAAAGCTCCGCCGGCGCAATTGGATGACGCTCCAAGCGGCAATTGCCACGCTCCAGCCGTGCCAGCGTGAGGAAACTCTCCGCCAGATGGATGAGCCGCAGATTCTCATCCGAAATGAGCCGCACATACTCCCCTGCGGGCTCGGGAAGCGATTGCGGCTTTGCAAGCAAGGTGTCCAAAAGTACCCGCGTGGATGCAAGCGGCGTGCGAAGTTCGTGAGAGACGATTTCGAGCGAAGTACTCTTCAACTCATGCACGCGCATCTGCCGGCTCAATGCGAAACCCGCCACCCCCGCGATCCCGATATTCAGGAGAATCGCCGCTCCGGCCACCAGGGCAAAGAAAGTGATCTCGTATCGAAACGCATCATCCAGCGGGTCAAAGCCATTCTGGAACAATTCCACCTTCCATCCCCGCAACGGCGTGTCGAGCGCCACCTCGGCCAGCGGAGAGGCAATCGCCGCATCGTTGCCGGCGGCGGAAGGCGGTAAAAGACGCACCTTCACATCGCGGGCGAAACATTGGTTGAAATAACGGTCCGCCCTGGCGGCCAGCTTGGCCGGAGGGTCCTGCTCGGCCTTTAGCTGCGCCACTACAGAGGCAGCGGCGGTGCGGAGGTTCGCTTCATAAAGCGCGCCGGCCCTATCCTCCGCCGCCTCATGCTCTGCGCGCACCGTCTGCATCATCAGTTGAAGCATGATGCAGGCCGGAATCAGCGGCGCGACAATCAAGAGCAAAATGAGGGCGCGGACCTGGCGGGGATTCAGCTCGCTCATCTCCTTGCCACTCTTTCCCATGGCTGCTTGTTAGTCAATGCGCCGGTTCGATCAATTGAACATTCGCGCCCATATAATTGCTTACCGTCAGCGCATTCTGGGTGGAATCGTCAAACTCCGGGATATACCTCTGGCTATTTGCCCCGAGCAATGGCACCAGCGCGGCGCTGATGTCCGTGTGGATCACCACCGCCTTGGTTCCCTTGAATTGGCCGCCCAATACTCCGTCGGTCGTCGTGTAATATCCGTTTCCACTATCTTCGTCCACGATCAGAGGCCAGTTGGAATTCGAGGAGGTGTTCAGGCCTTCGATATAAGAAAAGGCGTTCTCCCCGGGAGTCAGGATGTTCGTATCCGGGTTGATTTTGTTATCCGTTGTCGAGCCCACGGTGGCGCGTGGAATGGTAAATATCTTTTCATTATCCACGTAAGTGGGCACGAGGCTGCGGAAGGCGTCATTGGAATAAACAATCGGCTGGCTGTAGGAATTGGTTCCGCTTACATAATTCCCGCTGTTGTCTCCGGCGTACATGCGCATGGCCAGGCCTATCTGGCGCGCATTATTCAGCGCATCGACCATCTGGGCATTCATCCCCGCCGCTGTCAGCGACGGCATGATCAGCGCGGCCAGTATCGCGATGATGCTGATGACCACGAGTAATTCAATCAGTGTAAATGCTGCGAGGGATTTCTTCATGGGAGCCTTTCATTGGTTTTCGCGGTGCACACGATGTACATCGCTTTGTCGGCTCCCATTGAATCGCCGGTTTGTTACCGATTTGTTACCGGCCCGTTCTCAGTTGATGAATTGCACCGATCGCGGCAAATCCACCTTTCATCCTCCCACGGCGCCTGTGCCGATTCCTTGCCCGGGATAGCGGACGCCCCGAGCGGCGAAGGATGCGGCATTTCCAATTCGCTGTGAGGCGGGGGAAATGCGCCGTCCGGCGTCAGCCGCGCTTCATCCGGCGGTCAACCGGCGGCAGGCCGTGAGCGTGTTTGCGATCAGCATCGCAATGGTCATCGGCCCGACGCCGCCGGGCACTGGCGTGATTGCGGCACACTTCGGCGCGACCTGCTCGAAATCGACATCCCCCACCAGCCGGTATCCTTTCTCCACCGCCGGATCGTCCTTGCGGTTGATGCCCACATCGATGACCACCGCCCCGTCGCGCACGTGCTCCGCTTTCACAAATTCCGCGCGCCCGATTGCCGCGATCAGGATATCCGCTTCCCGCGTCACCTTGGCCAGGTCGCGGGTCCGGGAGTGGGCGATTGTCACCGTCGCGTCGCCCCCCTTCCCTTTTGCCATGAGCAGCAGCGCGAGCGGCTTGCCGACAATCATGCTGCGTCCGAGCACGACGACGCGCGCTCCCGAGGTTTCGATTCCCATTTCCATCAGCAGGCGCTGGCAGCCCAGCGGTGTGCACGGGACGAATCCGTCGCGATCATCCATGGCCAGTTTTGCGACATTGATGGGGTGGAAACCGTCCACGTCCTTGCGCGGGTCAATGGCGGCGACCACTGCGGCCTCATCGATGTGCGGCGGCGGCGGCGATTGGACCAGGATGCCATGGATTGCGGGGTCGGCGTTCAATTCCCGCACAATCGACACCAGCTTTTCCTGCGGTGTATCCGCCGGCAACTCGTGCTTCACGGAGTGCAATCCCAACTCCAGGCACTTCTTTGCCTTCGAGCGGACATAGGCGCGCGAGGCGGGATCATCGCCCACCAGCACGACTGCGAGGCCGGGGGTGACGCCCCGGCGTTTCAACGCTTCCACGCCGGCGCGGGACTCGGCGTGGACTTTTTCGGCAATGGCTTTTCCGTCGATCAATTTCATTGGGGTCGCATCAGTTGTTCGATTCGCGCCCGCTCAGCCTCGGGGTCCGCATCCGGGGAAACAAAGATCAGCTCGCCAAAGGTGACGCGCACGCGGGCGAAAGGGAGCGGGATCATGAATCGATCCCAACTTTTCAAGCGCAGGCGGCGCGAATATTCAATGTGAATCGGGAGAATCCCCGCGCCGGTCTGGCGCGCGAGGAAGATAACTCCGGGGCCAAGCGTATAGCAGGGGCCGCGGGGACCATCCGGCGTCACGGCCACATCCTCCCCGGCCTCGAGGGTGCCGGCCAGCTCCATCAGCGCCTGGGCGCCGCGCCGGGATGAGGAGCCGCGCACGCACCGGAGGCCGAAGCTGGACATCACCGCCGCAATGATCTCCCCATCCTTGCTGGGGCTGGTGAGGATGGCTCCATCGCGATGCCGGACAAAGCGGTACGGCAGCAGCGGTACCACAAACATCCGGTTGTGCCAGAACGTCCAGATGACCGATTGCTTGAAAGCCGGGTCCAGCATGCGGCACCGGTCCTCGATGCGAAAACGCAGCGTCCAGCCGATCACCCGGATGATCACTGCGATGATGGCCCCGATTCTCCGCTCCTGGCCGCGAATCTTCACGATGCGCGCAGCTCCTTCAGCAGCCGGTGCAGAACGGGACGCGCCAGCCCCGCCAATTCCTCATTCGCAAAAGCCACCCACGCAACGGGGCTCGTCAAATCGAGCGGGGGATCCACCGGGCCGCCTTCCGGTTTCTCAAAAATAATCCCGGCTTCACCCAGCAGCATGGCCGTGCAGACATCGTACGGGTGGCACATGAGCGTCATACTCATCCCGGCGTGCTCATGGATGATCGGGCGCAAATCTCCATTCATCCGGTCGTGGCCGGCCAGCAGCTCGTAAAACTGGCCGCCCGTACAGATGTATTGATCGTCGAAGATCACGGGCCACTCCGTGCGCCCGTACAAGGCCCGCCACAATTCCTCCTCCAGCCGCGATACGGCGGCCTTGCCCGCGGGAAAGAATTTTGCGAGCGAGGCGAAACCGTGGCGGAAATCGCGCGCCTCGCTCTTCCGCAGCGCCACCGGCTCCCTGCCTCCGCCGCGCACATCCACCGCCTCCGTCACCAGACCGCGCCCGCGCACCGCGCTCACCTGGTCGGCGCGCCATTGCTTGGTGGTGGGGATTTCCGTCATCGCGGCCACAAAGATATCCGTCAGCCGCGCCGCCGCCCATTTTTGCGGGGCCAGCCCGGTCAGCACCCAGGCGGGCCGCTTGTCGTACATGATCCCGCGCGTGCCGTCGATGGGATCGATGACGCAGCGCCACCGGGTCCGCTCCAGTGGCGTGCCGTGCGGGAAGACGCGCGCCTCCGGCTCGTCAAAGCCCTCCGCCACCAGCTCCACCGGCCAATCCCGCGGCCAATGCTCCTTGAACCACTCGATAATCGCCTCCTCGCTCAGTGTATCAATGGAATAAATCGTATCCGCGATGGATTCCCGCGATACGCTCGCCAGCGCCTCGGTACCCTGGCCGCGCCGCCCGGCGACCACGGCATCGCGCACAAAATCCCCCAGTTCGCAAAGGAGATTGCGCATCCGTTCGGCATCGGCGGGCTGTGACGTATCACTCATACCCCGTTGGTATTATCTGGCTGCGCCGAAAATTCAATTTCCGCATCGCGGCCCGCTCCCGTACTTTTTCCACCGTGTCCAATCCGTACGCCGCGTTTCAATCGCGGGGATTTCGTTTTTTTCTCGCCGGCAATTTTCTCTCCGTCCTCGGGCGGCAGATGCTGAGCGTCACCGTGGGGTGGGAGGTTTACCGGCGCACCGGCTCCGCGATGGCGCTGGGACTCATCGGCCTTGCGGGTGCGCTGCCCATCATCACCCTGGCCATACCCGCCGGGCATGTGGCGGACCGTTTCCCGCGGCGCACCATCATCATGATCAACCAGCTCGTGAGCGCGTGCACCTCCTCCGCGCTCGCGATGGTCTCCCTCACCGGGGCGTCGGTAAAGTGGATTTACGTTTTGCTCATCCTTGCGGGAATCGCCCGCACCTTCGGCTGGGCGGCGCGCAATCCCTTCATGGTCAATCTCGTGCCGCAGGAGGACTTCAATAACGCGGTCACGTGGAATTCCAGCGCCTTTGGCGTCTCCTCCGTGCTGGGGCCGGCGCTCGCGGGGGTGATGCTGGTTCATCACCCGTACTGGATCATCTACGCGATGGATGCCGGCTGCGCGGTGGCGTTTTTCCTCTTCATGATCCCAACCCCTCATTCAAAGGGGAAACCGGCAGGCCGGCCCGCCGGTTTCGAGGGATTATTCGACGGCCTGCGTTTCGTCTGGAGCACCAAGGTCGTGCTGGCCACCATCACCCTGGACCTTTTTGCCGTCCTGTTCGGCGGCGCGACGGCGTTGCTGCCCATTTTTGCCGATTCCATCCTGCATGTCGGCGCGGCGGGGCTCGGCTGGCTGCGCGCGGCGCCGAGCTTCGGCTCCATTTGCATGGCCACCATTCTGGCGCACCGCCGTCCAATGCGGCGGCCGGGTCTCACCCTCCTCTTTGCCGTCACCGGTTTCGGAATCGTGACGGTCGTCTTTGGCCTGTCCCGTTCGTTTCTCCTCTCGCTGGTCATGCTGGGTTTCTCCGGCGCGTTCGATAACATTTCCGTAGTCGTGCGGCACACGCTCATCCAGCTCCTCACGCCGGATTCCATGCGCGGACGCGTTTCCGCGGTCAATAATGTCTTCATCGGCTCGTCGAATGAGATCGGGGCGTTTGAGTCCGGTGTGACCGCCGCGTGGTTTGGCGCGGTCGTGTCCGTGGTGGGCGGAGGCGTTGCCACCATCGTCACGGTCCTCATGGTGGCCGCCCTATGGAAACAGGTGGCCCGCCTCGGCCCGTTCTCGAATATCAAACCTACGGAGGATTGACCGTACTACAACGCGGGCAGGGATTTCCCTGACCTGACGGGGCTTGCAAGGGGCTCGACATTCCGATCTAATATCGTTTACCGATATACCCAAGCTATGGTCCATCCAGTCCATCGGAATTTCGCCTATCTCCCGCCGGGGATTCCCCCTCATTGCGCATTAGCGCGTACCCCGCTACGATGAAGTCCGAATCGGGCGACGAGGCGCTCCATGAAATCCATCACTCTCGATCCACCTGCCCTCCCGGGAAGCCCGGGATACCGCAGACCGTGGCATACCCGGGGCAGCCGGCCCGCTCGTTCTCAAACCCCTCCTGAGCGCACAACCCCATCCCATCCCATGAAAGAAGAGTGCGTCCTTTCCCAGCCCGAACCGGTGGCGTCCGAGGAGGACGCGGCTCTCATGCAGGCCATTGCCGACCGGGACCCCGATGCCCTGGCCGCCCTGTACGACCGCTACAGCGGCATCCTCAAGGCGCTCGTCATCCGTGTCATCCACGATGAGGCTGAAGCCGACGATCTGCTTCAGGAAATCTTCATGCAGATCTGGCGGCAGGCGAAGAATTACTCGCGGAAAAAAGGCCAGGCCCTCGGCTGGATCGTTACCCTCACCCGGCGGCGCGCCATCGACCGCCTGCGGAAGCGCCAGGCTTACCATCGCGTAACCGAGCGGCTGGAGATGGAAACCGAGCACCAGCCCAATGCATGGGTGCACAACCGCATCGACGACGACATCCTGCACGACGATATGCGCCAATTCCTGCGCCAGCGCATCGCGGCCCTGCCCGAACTCCAGCGCCAGGCCATCGATCTCGCCTTCTTCAAAGGGATGAGCCAGCGGGAAATCGCCATCCATACCAACACGCCCCTGGGCACCATCAAAACCCGCCTCGAGCTCGGCCTGCGCAAGCTCTACGATTCCGTCCGCGGCCTCCGGGACAAGATTTGATCGGCGGGCAGTGAGGGATTTCGAGCTTCCGATGGGGTTGGGGTAAAGGACCGGCTCTTTACGAGGGGAAACTGGCAAAATCTATTCTATTGGCCTATATCGGCGGAATGGAGACGCGAAGGCATCTTAAACTTTCCGGCGTCCCCTGCCTCTACACAACACACAACCGACATTGAAAAGCAGTTAGACCAATGAGAAAGAGAACAGGGCCGAACGAAGAGCAGCGGCAGACCCCGCAAACATTGCCGTCAATAAAGCGAAGCGTTAAAAAAGCCTTTTTTGGGCCGTCCCTAGTGTCCTGAGTCATAAAGAGTTCGTATTGTTGTTGGGATGTGATAAAAGGAGGACATGGCACGCGTCGCCCGCCCGATTATCCTCACTAAAGAAGAGCAATCAGCATTGGAGCTACTCACACGGCGTGTGCGCAGCG
>DATAXI010000095.1:0-48207 GCA_036266845.1 Chthoniobacteraceae bacterium
GTGCCTTTCACCGCGTCGCTGAGCCGCCTGCTGCCGGAGACGATCTATTATTATCGCGCGGTCGCCTCGAATGCCGCCGCCACGGTTTACGGGACGCCAAAGAGCTTCAGCACACCCGCCTTTACCACTGTGCCCGTCGCCTCCGTGGGAGACCCGGCGGCGGGAGTCTCCGGCGGGGAGTTCGCATCTTTTGGAAATCCGGCGATCAATACACAAAACTTCGTGGCCTTCGAGGCGCTGCTGGCCAATGGCGCGGGCGGTGTCACCGCCACGGATAACAGCGGCATCTGGGCCGAAGACGGCACCGGCACGCGCGACCTGGTGGCGCGCACCGGCCAAGTCGCACCCGGCGCGGGCAGCGGGATTTTCCAGAGCCTCTCCAGCCCGGTCTATAACGACAATGACGCCGTGGCCTTTCTGGGGGAATTAAAGATCGGCAGCGGGACAAAAGCCTCCGCCGCAAACGGAATCTGGAGCAACCTGGGACGCTCCCTGGCATTGGTCGCGCGCCAGGGCAGCCCGGCTACCGGCATTCCCGGCGCCACGTTCAAGACGTTCGGCCAAATCGCGCTGCCCGATCAGGGCAAAGTGGTTTTTTTGGCGACCACCGGCAATGGCAAGGCGGGCATCTGGGCGGGCAGCTCCGCCGCAAGCCTGCAATTGGTCATCGCGGAGAGCGGAACGCTGAACGGCAAGACGATCCAGACGCTCGGTTTCCTGCCGGCGCTTCCGTATGTGGCGGGGCAATCGCGCAGCTTTGCGCAGGCGACCGGCGCACTCGTGATGAATGCAAGCTTCACGGACAAGAGCACCGGCATTATCGAAATCGCGGGCACGACGCCGCAATTGATCGCATTGAGCGGAAGCGCGGCGCCAGGTGTTGGCGGCGGATATTTCGAAGCGTTCAGCAGCCCGTCGGTCAATGCCAACGGGAACATCGCCATGGCCGCGACGCTCGCAAAGGGCAGCGGCGGCGTGGGCGCCACGGACAACACGGGGATCTGGGCCGAGGACAACACCAGCACGCTGCGACTGGTGGCCCGCACCGGCAGCGCGGCGCCGGGAACATCCTCCGTATTCACGACCCTCGGCAATCCGGTCTATAACAACAACGACGCGGTGGCGTTCCGCGGCACGCTAAAGATGGGCAAGGGACAGGCGTCCGCCAGCGAATCCTCCGGCATCTGGGCGAATAATTCCGGCTCTCTTCAATTGGTGGCGTTGCAAGGTAGCCAGGCGGCGGGATGCCCGCCGGGAGCGACGTTCCGCCTTTTCAATGCGATTGCGCTGCCGGACGAGGGCGCGGTCATCCTGCTGGCCACGCTTAATAACGATCCCAGGATTGGTGTCACGGCGGCCACGAACCTCGGCATCTGGACGGTGGATGTCGCGGGTAACATGCAGTTGATCGCGCGCAAGGGCGAGGTTGTGAGCGGCAGACAGATCACCAGCTTTTCATTTCTCCCGGTTCTCAAGTCGATTGGCGGCCAGGGGCGTAATTTCGATTACGCCACCGGCGACCTGATCTTCCAGAGCGGCTACAGCGACAAATCCAGCGGTCTCTCGGCGATCATATTCCCGTAGCGGCCGGGGCAACTCCGCGGCGAATCCCCGGTTCGCGCCGGAGGTATCCAGCACTGGCGGGCCGGGAGGCGACAGATACTTCCCGGTATCCCGGGTACGTGCGCGGAAGAAAGCGACTCCATCGCCCTGGCATTGCGCTAAAAACCCTGGAAGCATATTTGACGAGGGTCCGCCCGCAGGATATGCGATTATCCGTAGATGCCGAAAACATCAAAAGAGATTTAGGGAGTTAACACTATGAAAATAGGCGGCCTGATAATCGCGGCAACCGGCGGCATGGCGTTGCTTTTGACGGGGCCGGCACTGCGGGCGCAATCGATCAGCATGTCATACGTCACGATCGGGAACCCCAATAATCCGGCGGACCCGGCGACCGGGAGCCTGTACGGAAGCGTCTCCTACGCGTATGAAATCGGCGAATACGACGTGACGGATTCGCAGTATTGCACGTTTCTGAATGCCGTCGATCCCAGCGGGACCAATGCCCTGGATCTTTACACGACGCAGTTGGCGAACTACCCGGAATGTGGCATCAGCTTCAATTCCGGGGCGGCCAGCGGCGCGAAATACACCGTGATCCCGGGAGACGAGAACATGCCGGCGGCGTACGTGACCTATTGGGATGCGCTGCGGTTTGTGAACTGGATGAACAACGGGGAGATGAGCGCGAGCACGGAAACCGGGGCGTACACGCTTTTGGGTGGAAACACGGATGGCAACGGGACACCAAGCAATGCGTCCAGCTTGCTGGCGAATCCACAACCTAACGGAGACGCGACCGTGTGGCTGCCGAGCGAGAACGAGTGGTACAAGGCAGCTTATTACGATTCTGCGGATGGGCGGTATTCGACCTATGCAACGCGAAGTAACAATGCGCCTGGAAACATCATCGGCAACGGCGTGGACGAGGCGAATTGTTACACCGGAAAGGGTTATTGCGTAACGCAAGGCACCAGCATTTCCTACGGGACGCAGAACTACCTGACGCCGGTGGGTTCGTTTACGGATTCGGCGAGCTATTACGGGACATACGACCAGTCGGGGGATGTCTTTAACTGGCTCGGAACGACCAGTAATGAGGTTCCTGTGATTCGGGGCGGCGGCTGGGATTACCTTCCCCTCGGCCTGGCCTCCTCGGGCCGCAATCGCGCAATCGACCCGACGGGACCGTACCAGGACATCGGGCTCCGTGTGGCGAGTGCCTCTGGGCCGGTGCCTGTGACGAACATCCTGTTCGAAACCGGCAACCCGGCGCCTGGCGCCGGCGCCGGGGGGGTGCCGGCGGGAGCGGTCTGGAGCGGCTTCGGCAATCCTGCAATCGATAACGATGGGAACGTCGCCGTAATCGGCGATTGGAAAATCGGCCACAAGTCCGGGAGCGGCATCTTCCTGAGCGGCAGCGCATCCGATACCCTGGTGGCCCAAGTGAGCGGTAGCGTCCCGGGGATGAGCGGCGCGGTTTTCAAGACATTGGACGCCCCGGTGATCGACAGCGGCAGCATCGCCTTCCTGGCCACGCTCACGGGAACCGCCCCCGCCGCTGCTTTGACCGATGCCCTCAGTGGTTCATTGGCCGTGATCGCGGAGGCCGGCGCAATCGCGCCAGAAACGAACGGAGGAGAATTTGCGAGCTTCGAGGACATCGCCATCTCCGGTTCCAGCACCGCCCTGATGGCGCGGCTCAAGGCCGGCACCGGCGCGCCAAAAGCCGCCGCCGCAACCAGCCTCGGGATTTGGATGGCTGACGCGGCCCATCCGTTAACCCTGGCCTTGCGCGAGGGCCAGGTCCTCGCAAGCGGGACGGTCAAGACCCTGGTCAGCTTCGCGACAGGCAACGGCTCGCCCGGCCAGGGCCGGGGATGGCTCCGCGCGCCCGGCGGCGATACACAGATTACCGCGCTTGTGACTTTCACCAATAAAACGGAAGCCGTGCTGACCGTGGACATCGGCGGCACGGTCAGCGTCCTTTCCCAAAGCGGCGTTGCGGGCGCGGGGGGCCCCGGGATCGCCGGAGCGACATTCGCGACTTACGGCGTCCCAATCGTCAGCGCGACTGGCCACAGCGCCTTTCTGGCGAAACTGACCGTGAGCGGCGCCGTGACCAAGGCCAATGCCGCCGGGGTATTCGCCGATTTCGGCGCGGGCACTTATCCCGCGCTGGCCCGCCTCACGGGATCAGCCGGCACAGGGATAACATTTGAGCTGCTCAGGGACCCTGTGCTGGCGGATGACGACGGGCTGGCATTTCACGCCACGCTTGGCGGTCCGCCCGCTCCGGCGCGTGACTCAATCTGGTGGGAGCCACCGGGCTCCCCGCTGGAGCTGCTCGCGCAAAGCGGCGGCCCGCAACCGCCCGGGGCGCCCGCGGGCGCCCAATGGAAGGCATTCAACTTCCTCTCGATTGTCACGGGGTATGGTCCCCTGTTTACCGCCACAATGACAGCCGGCAAAGGGGGCATCACCGGTCGCGACGCGGCAGGCGCCTGGGCGGTGGACTCCAAGGAAGCCCTGACCTTCCTATTCGGCTCCGGCCAATCCTTGGGAATAGAAACCGTGAAGAACTTCACCGTTCTCAGCGCGGTTGCCGGCAGCACCGGGCTGACGAGAAGCTTTAACAGCGGCGGGCAGGTCATATGGACGGCGACCTTCACCGATGGCGCGGAAGCGATATTGATGACGTCAATCCCTTAGAAGCGGTTTAAAAAATTCTGTAGCCAACGCTATGCGGCGGCGAGCGGAGGACGGGGCTCAAGGCGACTCCCGCGCCGTTCGATTCCGTGCTTGCAGCAAGCCCGGGACGCCGGGCGGATTTACCAGGTGCCGCCGAGGGCTTTGATGAGAGAGACGGTGGCCTGGAGGCGCTGGCCGAAGAGTTGGACGGAGATGCGCTCGCTGGAGAGCAGGGTGCGCTCGGCATCGAGGACGTCCAGAAAATTGACGGCGCCCTTGCCATACTGATCCTGGCTGAGCTTGAGGGCGCGGACCGCGGCGGCAATCGCGCGGTCCTCGGCATCGGACTGATCCGAGAGCGTGTGAAGATCGGCCAGGGCGTTTTCGACATCCTGGAAGGCGATGAGGACTTGCTTGTGATAGACATCCACCTGCTGGCGGTAAACGGCCTGCGCGGCGTTCAAATTAGCCGTGTTGCGGCCCCCCTCGAAAATAGGGAGGGTGATGCTGGGCCCGATTTGCCAGAAGCGGCTTTGCCAATCGAAGAGATCGCCCATGTCCGCGCTTTCGAAACCGGCGGCGCCGGTGAGGCGAATGATGGGAAAGAACGCGGCCACGGCGACGCCGACGCGCGCATTGGATGCCGCAAGCTGGCGCTCCGCGGAGGCGACATCCGGGCGGCGCTCGAGCAGGGAGCTGGGCAAGCCGGGCGGGATGTTCGGGACATGCGTCGCGGTCACCGCGCGGCGGGCGAGGTTGAAATTGGTGGCGGGAATGCCGAGCAGGGTCGCGAGCGCGTTTTCCATCTCCTTGCGGGACCTGCGGACGGAGTCGAGATCGGCCTGATCGGAGGCGAGATCGGCAGTGGCGCGCTGGACATCCAGCTCGCTGGTGAGGCCGGCGTTGAGCCGCTCATTGGCGATGTTGAGCGCATCCTGGCGCGTGGCGATGGTATGCTCGAGCACGCCCAGCTCCGCATCGAGGGCGCGCACTTCATAATACGTGCTGGCCACATTCGCGGTCACGCTGAGAAGCGTGTTGTTGAAATCGGCAACCGCGGCCTGGGCGCTGGCGCGCGCGGCTTCCCGATTGCGCCGGACGCGGCCAAAGAGGTCGAGTTCCCAATTCAGGTTCAAGGGGAAATTGAACAGATTATAGGTGGTCGAAAGGGGCTGGGTATCGAGCACCAGAGGCTGATTGGAGCTGGCACCGCTGGTGGCTCCCGTGCTGCCGGCGCCTCCCGATGTCCCGCCCAGCGCGCCGGCGAAAGGATTATTGCCCACCAGCTCGCCGCGCTGGACGGGCGCGGTATCGGTGGTGCGCTCGCGCATGGCGCTCGGCTCCGTATCGACATTCGGGAAAAAATCGGCGGTGGCCACGCGCACCTGCGCACGAACTTGCGCGATACGGTCCACGCCCAGGGCGATGTCCTGGTTTGCCGCCACCGCCTGCTGCTCGAGGCGATTCAGGACGGGATCGCGAAACACGGTCCACCAATCGCCGCGCGGGATGGCATCGCGAGGCTGGGCTTTTTTCCAGACGCCGTCCTTGAATTCCGGGAGCGTCTCCACTTTCGGCGGGCCCTTGTAATTGGGGCCGACGGCGGGAAAATTCGGGAAGCCGGCAAATGCGGTCACTGCGGTGACTGCGGTCACTGCGGTGGCGCAAAGAAACTGGCAGGCGAAAAGCCGCCGAAACAGATGCGTTTTCACGTTCACGGAGATTGGTTGCGCGCGGTTACGGGGTTCCCGGAGCGGCGATATCGACGCGCGGCTCCACGGACATGCCGGGCGAGAGGCGCGAGAGAATATCGGGCGGCTCATCGATGAGGATTTTGATCGGGATGCGCTGGACCACCTTTACGTAATTGCCGGTCGCATTCTCCGGCGGCAGCACACCAAAGCGGGCGCCGCTGCCATCCTGGAAGCTATTCACGTGCCCCTTGAGGTAGCGGGCCGGGAATGCATCCACGTGAATCCGCACGGGCTGGCCCACTTTCATGCGGGTGAGCTGCGTTTCCTTGAAGTTGGCGGTGACCCAGACGTCGTGCTCGACAATCGAGAAGAGCGTCTGGCCCGCGGCCACGTAATCGCCGGGCTCGACATTCTTGCGGGTGATCTGGCCATCGGCGGCGGCGGAGATGCGGGTGTAGGAAAGCTCGAGTTGCGCGCTATCGACGGCGGCCTGGGCCACGTGGACGGCGGCCTGGGCGGCGCCGATCTGGGATTGGGCGGCCTGGACGGCGGCCTTTGCGGCGTCCACGGTGCCGCGCGCGGCCTCGGCGCTTGCGCGGGTAGTGTCCACATCCTGTTTGGCGACGGCGCGGAAGTCCTTTTGGTAAAGGCTGGCATCGCGGTTGAAATTGACGCTGGCGATGTCGAATTGCGCGGATTGCTGGGTGAGCTGAGCCTGTGCCTGCTGCTCCTGCGCCTGACATTGCTGCACCTGGGTCTGCGACTGGAGGAGCTGCGCCTGCGCTTTTTCCAGCGCCACTTCGTAGTCTCGCGGATCGAGCTCGACCAGGAGCTGGCCTTTTTTCACCTCCTCGTTGTCGTGGATGTACACGTGCACCACCTCCGCGGAAATGCGGGGGCTGACTTCGATGATATGGCCATCGATGAATGCGTCGTCGGTATCCTGATAATCGCGCGTGAGCAGCCATGCGGTGACGCCGACGATGAGGCCGACGACGACCAGGATGGTGAGGATGATCAAAGGCTTGCGTTTGCTGGTGCCGGGAGGCGCGCCGCCGTGCGGGCGGGGGGCGCCGCGCTGCTGCGGGCGGTCCGCCTCGAGGAAGGCCTCCTGGCGGAGTTCGGGAGCTTCGATATTAGGCATATACGGGATTGATTTCGTTTAGTGGGCCATGGCCGGTTTGCCGCCGGGGTGATTGCGGCGGGCCAGAAGGACAAGGGGCAACGCGATTGCGCAGCAGACCGCGAGCGTGCGGATGGCATCGATATACGCAAGCGCCGTGGCCTGCTGCTCCAGGGTGCGGTAAAGCTGGGTGGTGGCCTGCGCCGCGGCATCCGGCAGCGAGGCGCCGGACCGGAAGAAGACGGTCTTTGCCGATGACATTGCCGTATTATAGGCAGGTGAACCGGTGTGCGCGGAGAGGAAGTTCTGGTGCACCTGGGAGCCGCGGGCGAGCATGGTGCTGAGGGCGGAGATGCCGACACTGCCGCCGAGGTTGCGAAAGAGATTGATCAAAGCGGAAACCTGGTTGCCCTGGCTGGGCGGCACGTTCACGAAGGAGATCGTATTGATCGGCACGAAGAGAAAGGAGAGGCCCACGCACTGGAAGATCCGGTACTTCATCGCCGTCTCGATATCGATGCCCGGATAGATGGATGACATATAGACCAGCGATATCATGAGCGTGATGAAGCCGAACGCGATGAGCCGGCGCGCATCGATGCGCGAGACAAGCTGACCTACGATGGGCATGCAGATCATTACCATGAAACCGCCGGGAGAGAGCACCATGCCGGCGCTCTCCGCCGTGTAGCCCATCACGGTCTGCAAGTACTCGGGGATGAGGACCGTCGTGCCAAAGAGGATGGCGCCGAGCGCGAACATCAGGCTGCACGCGACGGCGAGGTTGGGATTTTTCAGAAGCCGCAGCTCCAGGATGGGGTGCTCCTCATTCCACTCCCAAATGATGAAGTAACTGATCCCGATGACGGCGAGGACGGAGAAGAGCACGATGAACGGGCTGCTGAACCAATCGTTCTCCTGCCCTTTGTCGAGCACCACCTCGGTGGCGCCGAGGCCCAGCGCCACGAGCGCGAAGCCGATGTAATCGACCGGCTTGCCGCGGCTGTGCTCGCGCGCATCGATCACGTGCGGCGGATCGTCCACCATGATGGAGGTGAGCATGAGCGAGACGACGCCCACCGGTAGATTGATGAAGAAAATCCAATGCCAGGAATAATGGTCGGTGATGTAGCCGCCCAGCGTGGGGCCGATGGCGGGCGCCAGCACCACCGCCATGCCGTAAAGCGCAAAACCCGCCCCGCGCATCCGCGGCGGGAAAGTATCGGCCAGGATGGCCTGCTCGCTCGGCGCAAGACCGCCGCCGCCCAGCCCCTGGAGGACGCGGAAGAAGATGAGCATCGAAAGCGAGGTGCAAAGCCCGCAGCAGAGGGAGCTGACGGTGAAGAGGAGCACGCACGTCATGTAGAAGCGCTTGCGGCCCATGCGATTGGAGAGCCAGGCGCTGAGCGGCAGGGTCACGGCGTTTGCCACCAGGTAACTGGTGAGGACCCAGGTGGATTCATCCACGCTGGCGGAGAGGCTGCCGGCGATGTGCGGCAGCGCCACATTGGCGATGGAGGTATCCAGCACCTCCATGAAGGTCGCGATGGTGACGGTGAGCGCCACCAGCCACGGGTTGTGCCGTGGAATCCACGCCGCCTCTTGATGCGCGCTCATCCGGTGGCCTTGATGCCCGCGATGGAAAATGTGGCGATCTGATCCGCGATGCGGCCCACCTGCGCCTCGTCAAACTTGAGCGCCGGCCAGAGATAAGGAAAAATGGCGCGGGAAGTCTTCCAATAGACGCATTGCGCATGGATGCCATGCGTGAGGAGGCTGAGCGTCTCCTCATCCAGCGGACGTGCGGCAAGATCGGTGATCAACCGGCGCAGCAAGGCGAGATTTGGACGCACGATTTCCTCGACGATCTGCGGCAGCACCGGTGTGGGCGCGGCCAGCTCGCGGATCATCAGCCGCCCGGACCAGCTTGGCTTGCCGGCCATCAGCAGGTAATTCATGAAATTGCGGACGTAGGTGCGGAAACGCTCCTCGGCCGGAAGCGCCTCAATCTCCGGCGGCAGGGCGATGCGGCCATTGCACACGCAGTGGCGCAGGACCTCCGAGTAGAGCCCCAGCTTGTCGCGGAAGTAGTAATTGACGCTCGCGACATTGACACCGGCGCGGTCCGTGATCTCCTTGATGGTGGTGGCCTCGTAGCCGCGCTCGGCGAAGATCTCGCCGGCAACGGCAATGAGCGACTCGCGGGAATCGCGCTGGGATTTGGAATGGGAATCGGCGATCACGGCGATTTGAAACAGACGTTTTAAACGATCATTTGAATATGCGCAAGCGCTTATTTCAAATGCCCATTTTAATACGGCTCGGGCGTCGCCTTCGGCACCGCATCCAGCCCCATCATGCCGGATTTCCGCATGAGCGCCTGTCCCTCCGGGCCGGTGAGAAATTCCGTGACGGCACGCACGTTAAGCCGGGGATCGCCATTGACCACCACGGTAACGGGCTCCGCCATGGGGTAAGCCCCGGAGGCGATTTCGGCGGGGACGGGCTTTACGATTCCCGCTTTGGTTTCCACACCGAGCGCGTGGCAGCGGGAGCCATCCACCAGAGCGGCGGCGAGAGGCGCGATGGAACCGGGCGTGAACTCGAGGGAGTCCCGGGCATCCTCGCTCGAGGTGGCCTTCTCGAACTTGGGGTACGGAGCCCGGCGGTTATCGCCATAAAGCCAGGTGGAGAAGATTTCCCAGATGCCCTGGCCCTGGGCCATATTAAAGAAGCTGATTTTCTCATCCGGGCCGCCGAACTGTTTCCAGTTGGAGACTTTTTGCTCGTAGATGGCCCTGACGGCATCCTGGGAGATGCTGTGGAGGCCGGCGTCCCAGATATCGTCGGAGACGCCGAGGGCGACCGCCTCCGCTCCGATGGGGACGACGCCGAAGCGGATCTGCGGGTATTGATCCCGGTCTTCCATGGCGAGCGGCCTGGTGATGATGGCCATGCCGGCGGTGCCGGAAGCGAGGGCGTCGATGGCATCCGCGCTGGTCAGGTCCGCGATCGCGGCCACGCGAAGATTTTTTTCCTGCTTCATGGCGTGGATGATTCCATCCAGCAATGGGCGGGTGGAGACGGCGCCGGCGATCCGGAGATCGACGTCCGGCGACTGGGCGCGGGCGATGGCGCCCAGGCAAAGCAGGAGGGCGGGCAGAAGGGCGGCGCGCATCAGGTCAAAGCGCGGCGGCGCGCTCCCGGTTGAGAAAGGCACGGCAGGCGCCTTTCATACGGGTGAGGACGTAATAGACCGTCTGGGACCGGATGCGGACGAGCTGGCCGCCGACGATCTTCGGGACGAAATCCGCCGGGACGTCCAGGACCTGCTCGATGGTGGAGCCATCGAGGCCTTTGCAAAGGATGCTGGTCATTGCCTTGGTAAGAATTTGCACTTGGGGGCCGAGGGAGACGCGGAAGTGGATATTCCGCGACGCATCCACCTTGAGGTAAATGCCGACGGTATCGGCGCACTCCTCGTCCTTTCGGACATCCTCCAGGTTGTAGGTTTCGCCGGCGGAGGGAATCCAGTGCGGCGCCTGGTCGGCGTAGGAGATGAGTGTTTCGCGTTTCTCATCCTCCGGAAGGTGCTCGAAGAGGGAGACGATCGCCGCGAGCTTGGGCGGGTAAGGACCCGGGGCGGGCTCGGGATGGTCGGAGCAGGCTTTGTTCATCTGAGGTTTGCTATGCGATCCCTCCGGGATCGTGCGGTCTTTTTCGCGTTGGTCCGGGGGTGTCGCCCTTTGGGCTCGACCCCCGGCTATCGCTATTTCATGCCTCCGGCATGAGCACGGCGTTCTTCTCTCTGACCCGGAACGGCCGGGTCAATCTTTGGGAGCTGTTGCCGTGCGGGCGGCTTGCTCGCGGGATTAAGGAACCACGGAGCAAGCTCCGAGGCATTTTAGAATGACATATGACGCCAACAGCAAATTCGAAGCAAGCTTCGAGGAATTGAACCCAAGAGATTAAGCGGAGCGCTCGATGGGCATGCGGACGCGGTTGCCCCATTCGGTCCAGGAGCCGTCGTAATTGCGGACGTTCGGGTAGCCGAGGAGGTAGGTCAGGACAAACCAGGTGTGGCTGGAGCGCTCGCCGATGCGGCAGTAGGCGACGATTTCCTCGCCTTTCTTGAGGCCGCAATTCTGGGAATAGATTTTCTCGAGATCATCCGCGCTCTTGAAGGTGCCATCCTCCTTGACGGCGGTTTTCCACGGGACGCTCTTTGCGCCGGGGATGTGGCCGCCGCGGAGGACGCCCTCCTGGGGATACTCGGGCATGTGGGTGACCTCTCCCTTGTACTCGCCGGGAGAGCGGACATCGATAAGGGGCTTGCCGGCCTTGCTCTGAGCGAGGGCTTCGTCGGCAAAGGCGCGGATCTCGTCATCCAGGCGGCGGGCGGGGACGGGGTAATCGGCGGCGGGATAGGAGGGTTTTTGGCGGATCAACTCGCGGCCTTCGGCAATCCATTTATCGCGGCCGCCATTCATGATCTTGACCTTGGTATGGCCAAAGAGGCGGAAGACCCAGAGGGCGTAGCAGGCCCACCAGTTGGCCTTGTCGCCATAGAAAACGCAGGTGGTATCCGGGGTGATGCCGTTCCTGGAGCAGAGTTTTGCGAAGGCTTCGGGGCTGACGTAATCGCGCACGAGCGGGTCGTTGAGGTCGGCATGCCAGTCGATGTGGACCGCGCCGGCGATGTGGCCGGTATCGTAAAGCAGGACGTCCTCATTGCTTTCGATCACGCGCACGCCGGAGTCGGAGCCGTGTTGCGCCACCCAGTCGGCACCGACGAGCACATCGGGATTTGCGTAGGTTTTATCATTCATAGGGAGGGGCAAGGTAATGACGGAAAGCGCAAATAGGCAAATTTTTCCTGCTTGCGGCCCCCCTCCCCCCGGCTAGGATTGGAAAACGTCCCGAGGGCACGGGCTTCCGTGTTTCGTAGGACGTTTTTTCGTCTTTAACCACTAACTTTCCGAAAAAAAACAATCCATGGCCAACACGATCCTTGTCGGAGCCCAATGGGGCGACGAAGGCAAAGGCAAGATCATCGATTTCCTGACCGAGCATGCGGACATCGTTGTACGCTCCCAAGGGGGGAACAACGCCGGGCACACGGTCATCCTGGGCGAGAAGAAGTACGTCCTGCACCTGATCCCGAGCGGCATTCTGCGCTCCGGGAAAGTGTGCGTCATCGGCAATGGGGTGGTGATCGACCCCATAGCGCTGGTGGGCGAAATCGAGACGCTGAAGAAGCAGGGAGTGCGGATTCGCAAGGGCCAGCTTCTCATCTCCGACGCGGCGCACCTGGTTTTTCCCTATCACCGGCTGCTGGACGAGCAGCGCGAGGTATTGAAGGGGCGGAATAAGATCGGCACCACCAAGCGCGGCATCGGCCCGGCGTACGGCGATAAGGCAGCCCGCACCGGCATCCGGATGTGCGACTTGATCCAGCCGGAGATTTTCACTGAGAAACTGCGCTGGAAGATCAAGGAGAACAACGCGGTGCTCAAGGCGCTGGGAGCGCCGGTGGTTTCATTCAAGGAGGTGAATGACGCCTGCCTGGGGGCGGCGGAGAAGCTGGCGCCCTTTGTGACCAACACCGTGGTCTTTCTGCACGAGGCGCTGAAGGCGGGACGGGATATTTTGTTTGAAGGAGCGCAGGGGACATTCCTGGACCTGGATCACGGGACGTACCCTTATGTCACCTCCTCCAGCACCACGGCGGGCGGCGCCTGCACCGGCTCCGGCGTGCCGCCGCACCGGATGGACCGTGTGATCGGGGTGATGAAGGCATACACGACGCGCGTGGGCGAAGGGCCATTCCCCACCGAGGATGCGGTGATCGGGGATATGCTGCACGGCATGGGGCGGGAATTCGGCGCGACCACGGGCCGGGCCCGGCGTTGCGGGTGGTTCGACGCCGTGGCCACGCGCTACGCGGCGATGATCAGCGGCATCGACGACATTGCCGTCACCAACCTGGACGGGCTGGATACGCTGGATTGGATCAAGGTCTGCACGCATTACAAGATGGGCCGCAAGCGCCTGGAAGTGCCGCCCACCGACAGCCGGCTGCTGGCGGAGTGCGAGCCGGTGTACGTCGAGTTTGAAGGCTGGCGGAAGGCGACCTCGGCAGCGAAGAAGTGGAGCGACCTGCCGGCAAAGGCGCGCGAGTACCTGAAGGCGATTGCCGACCTCACCGGAGCCAGGCTCTCGATTGCAAGCGTGGGACCGGGACGCGACCAGACGATTGTGCTGTAACCGAGCAGCGTGCAACTTTCCCCCTTCAAAACCCAACCCATGGCAAGCGGCAGCCCGACCTCGAAACTGCCGGACCTCTCCGTGCCGCGGCACATCGCCATCATCATGGATGGGAATGGCCGCTGGGCGCGCGAGCGGGGCCTGGCGCGCATCCGCGGACACGAGGAAGGGGCGGAATCGGTGCGCGCGATCCTGCGAAGCTGCGGGGAATTCGGGGTGCAGTACCTGACGCTGTACGCTTTTTCCACCGAGAACTGGAAACGCCCGAAGGCCGAAGTGGCGGCGCTGATGAAGCTGCTGGAGCGTTTTCTGCGCAAGGAGACGCCGGAGCTGATGGAGCAAAATGTGCGGCTCCAGGCGATAGGGCGGCTGACCGACCTGCCGAAATCCTGCCAGGAGGAGCTGCACCGCGTCATCTGCCTGACGGGCAACAATACCGGCGTCACCCTGGTGCTGGCCCTCTCCTACAGCGGGCGCACGGAGATCATCGATGCCGTCCGAAGCATTGCGCAATCCGTCCGCCAGGGGCACCTGGATGAGGCGATGATTGACCCGGAGGTATTCAGCAAGCATCTTTATACGCGCTGTTATCCGGACCCCGACCTTCTCGTGCGGACCTCCGGGGAAATGCGCATCTCGAATTTCCTGCTCTGGCAACTGAGCTACACGGAAATCTATGTGACCAAGAAGTTATGGCCTGATTTCCGCAAGCCTGATCTGCTGGCCGCAATCGAGGACTACAGCAAGCGCCAGCGCCGCTACGGCGGACTGGGCGAATGAACAGAACCGAAACCAAACCCGAATTTTGAAGACCGACCTCAAACCCCTCCTCCGCCAAAATGGATAAGGCGCAGACGATTCTCATTGTCGATCCGGAGACCGATTTCCTCGAGTGGGCGCAGCAGCTTCTCGAGACGCCGACGACGCGCGTCCTGACGGCGGTGAACTCCGAGCAGGGCTATCGCATGTACGTGACGGAAACGCCGGACCTGCTGATATGCGACACCCATTTGCAACCCTTCAGCGGCCTGGAGCTGCTGGTAAAGGTGCGCCAGCGCGACTCGAACTCCATGGTCATCCTGACCAGCGCGTGGGGCACCACGCAGAATGTCATCGAATCCATGAAACTGGGCGCGTTCGATTTTCTGCGCAAGGAATCGCTTCCGTTCAACTTCAAGCCCGTTGTCGATGCCGCGCTCAAACAGCAGGCGGAGATGCGCGCCGCGACCACCTTTAAGCCGCAGCTTACCGTCGAGCAGCACCAGGACTCCATTGTCGGCCAATCGGCCGCCATGCAGCAGGTCTTCAAGATGATCGGACGCGTCTCCCACTCCGACGCGCCGGTCATGGTGACCGGCGAGAGCGGCACCGGCAAGGAACTGGCCGCGAGCGCGATCCATCGCTTCTCCGGACGAGCGGGGCGAAATTTTGTGGCGATCAACTGCGCGGCCATCCCCGAGCAATTGCTGGAGAGCGAGCTCTTTGGCCACGAGAAAGGGGCGTTCACCGGGGCGATCACCCAGCGCGTGGGGCGCTTTGAGCAGAGCGACGGCGGAACGCTGTTCCTGGATGAGATCGGCGACATGCCCCTTTCGCTCCAGGGAAAAATCCTGCGGGTGTTGCAAAACGGCGAGTTTTCGCGAATCGGCTCCAGCGCGACGCTCAAGACCGATGTCCGCATCATCGCGGCGACGAACAAGAACCTGGAACAGGAGGTCGCCTCGAGGTCCTTCCGCGAGGATCTTTTTTACCGGCTCAATGTGGTGCGCATCCAGCTCCCGCCGCTGCGCCAGCGCGTGGAGGATGTGCGGCTGCTGGCCGAGTATTTCCTGCAAAAGGTGGCCGCCCGCAAGCATCTGCCACGGCTGAAGCTGGCGGAGGAGACCGTGCGGAACCTGGAGACGTATCCCTGGCCGGGGAACGTCCGTGAACTGGAAAATGTGATCCAGCGCGCTTCCGTGCTGGCGACGTCCGATATCATCCTCCCGAAGGATCTGCCGCTGGGCGCGACCGAGACGCTGGTGGATGGCGTGCCGGCGCTGGGCGCTCCCGGGGCCTACGCCGCACCGGCGGAAGTATCCACCGAGGGGGCAATCGAAGTGCTGCTGAAAGCCGCGCAATCCAATCCCGGCGTCGAGCTGCTGCCGTGGCTGGAGCGGGAATTCACGCTGCACGCGATGAAAGCGACCCGCGGAAACCAGGTGCGCGCCGCGAAGCTGCTCGGCATCACCCGCGCCACCTTGCGCAAACGCATCGAGCGATTCGGGATTACGAAAGAATTGACGATTCAGTGAACCCGGAAGGGTCCATGGAAAGCAGTCCGATCAACCAGGCTCCATGAAAACGCACGCCCTACTGTGGAATGGGCGCGCGTTTGAGAAGACCGCCGGCTTGCCGGTCACGGATCGCGGGTTTCGTTACGGGATGTCGGTGTTCGAGAGCTTCCCGGTACGGGAAGGGAAGGCGGCTTTTCTGGAGAAGCATCTGGAGCGGCTCCGCTCGGCTTGCGCGACGGTGGGATTTTCCTTACCGCACGGCGTGCTGGAAAAATGCGGCGATGCGCTGGCCGGCGCGGAGAGCGGATTCGGGCGTATCTATGTGACGGCGGGAGACGGGGCGGTAACGGAGAATTGCGATGCCTGCCGGGTGTTGATTTTTGTCGAAGAGCGGGAGCCGGCTGCGGCGCGGGTTTACCATCGCGGCTATGATCTGGCGCTCCATGCCGGGGAGCATGCGCCGGTGTTCCCGGGGGTGAAAACGGGAAATTATTGGGCAAACCTGCGGGCATTTCGCGAGGGGGTGGCAGCGCATTGCAATGAGATGCTGCTGTTCAATGAGGCGGGACATCTGGTTTCGGCATGCATGGCGAATGTATTCATTGTGAGCGAGAGGCTTGTGAAAACGCCGGATGTGAGCACGGGAGCGCGTGCGGGCGTGGTGCGGGAATGGGCAATGAGCCGCGTGGAGACGGCGGAGGCGCTGATCACGCGGGCGGAGGCGGAAGCCGCGGACGAGATTTTTCTGACGAGCAGTTGGCTGGGGATCATGCCGGCGGAATCGATCGGCGGGCGAAAGCTGGATCGCCGCGAGATTGCCACCCGATTATTAAAGGAGTACCGGGATGAAAACGGCGGCTAGCAGTGCAGGCATCGCGGATGTGCTGGAGCGGCTGCGGGATGCGGAGCCGGTGCGGGCGCGGCTGCGCGCCCTGGAAGAGGGGGAGCCGGTCGCGTTTGAACATGTGACCGAGCCGGCGCGGGCATTCCTCGCGGCGCTCGTGGCCGGGGCCACGCGGCAGCGTTGCTGGATCGTTTGCGAAAACGCGCGGGCGCAGGAGACTGTTTACAACGAGCTGCTGAACTGGGCTCCCGACGCGGCGTTTTTTCCGGAGAAGGAAATGGCGCTTGGCGAGAACGTGCTGCCGGACCCGGAGATCGCGGCGGAACGCCTGGGGCTGCTGCAAGGCCTGAGCGGCGGAAAATCGCGCGAGGCGCGGCTGCTGGTGCTGACAAAGGCGAGCCTGGAGGAGCAGGTCCCCTCGCCCGCCGGCTTGCAGGCCGGGGCTGTGCAGATCAAGCGCTCCACCGCGCTGGACCGCGACGCGCTGGCCGCACGGCTGGCCGATGCGGGCTACGATGCGGTGGGCCAGGTATCGATGCGCGGCCAATTCGCCGTCCGCGGCGGCATCATGGATATCTTCGCGTGGAATCAGGCGATGCCGGTGCGCATCGAACTTTTCGGCGACGATGTGGAATCGATCCGGCAGTTTGACCTGGACGCGCAGACCTCCGTCGAGCACCTCGACACCTGCACGATCCTGCTTGCGGAATCGGGCCGGCAGAACTGCGCGCTGCGCGAGTACATCCGCAAGACGGACGTGACGGTGAATATCAACGCCGGCTTTGGCGAGGCGCGCGTTCACATCCTGGAAGGGGCGCAAACCGCCGATGGGCCGGAGGATTTCTCGGCGGCGTTTTTCGATCACGGCCTCGGGGAGTTCGAGGTGGGCGACTTTGTCGTGGACGAGGGGCGGCGGGCGCAATTTTTCCGCCAGTTGCGGGAGTGGCGCGCGCAGGATTGGTGCACCTATCTCTTTTGCAATAACGAGGGCGAGGTCGAGCGGCTGCGCGAGCTGGTGCCGGAGGAGGAGCATGAGAATGTCGTGTTCACCATTGGCGCAATCGCGCGCGGCTTCGCTTTTCCCGCGGGTAAACTGGCGGTGCTCTCGGACGCCGAACTCTTTGGCCGCTACCGCAATACGCGCTCGCGCAGGCTCGTCATGCGGCGAATGCGGGAGCAGGCCAACCGCACACACATCGACTTTAGCGAGCTGAACGAAGGCGACTACGTGGTGCACCTGGAGCATGGGATCGGCAAGTTCCTGGGGCTGCAAAAATTCGCGACCGACGGCAAGGAAGAGGAGGTGCTCACGCTGGAATTCGACGACGGGGCGCGACTGTACGTGCCGCTGGAGCAATCGTTCCTGATCTCGCGCTACGTGGGCGTGGGAAAGAAAGCGCCGGCGCTCTCCTCGCTGGGGGATGCGCGGTGGGCCAAGGCAAAGAAAAACGCGGAGCAGGCCATCTTCAGCTACGCGGCGCAATTGCTGAACATCCACGCGCAGCGCGAGACAAGCATCGGTTTTCCCTTTCCGCCGGACAGTAAATGGGTGCGGGAGTTCGAGGCCTCGTTTCTTTACAAGGAGACGCCGGACCAGCTCACCGCCATCGCGGCGACCAAGGTGGATATGGAAAACGAACGCCCGATGGACCGCCTCATCTGCGGCGATGTCGGCTTCGGCAAGACGGAAGTGGCGATCCGCGCCGCGTTCAAGGCGGTGATGGGCGGAAAGCAGGTGGCAATTCTCGCGCCGACGACCGTCCTCGCGCAGCAGCATTACAATAACTTCCGCGAGCGGATGTCCGATTACCCGGTGCGCGTGGAGATGCTGAGCCGGTTCCGGACGCGCGCGGAGCAGAACAAGACCGTGAAGGAATTGCGCGAGGGAGGCGTGGATATCGTCATCGGCACGCACCGCCTGATCTCCGGCGATATCGAATTCAAAGACCTGGGGCTCGTGGTGATCGACGAGGAGCAGCGTTTCGGCGTGAAGCACAAGGAGCGGTTCAAGGAAATATTCCGGCTGGTCGATGTGCTGACGCTTTCCGCGACGCCGATTCCCCGCACGCTTTATCTATCGCTGATGGGGGCGAAGGATATGTCCATCCTCGAGACGCCGCCGGCCAATCGCATCCCCACCGAGACCATCATCTGCGGCTATGACGAGCGCGTCATCCGCGACGCGATCCAGCGGGAGTTATCGCGGCAGGGACAGGTTTATTTTCTCCATAACCGCGTGCAGACCATTGAGAAGACCGCGCTGCGGATCAAGCAACTCTGCCCGAAGGCGCGCGTGGAAATCGGCCATGGGCAGATGGATGAAGATGATCTGGAGGAAGTGATGCGTCGATTTGTGGCCGGCGGCAGCGACGTGCTGGTATCCACGACGATCATCGAGAGCGGCCTCGATATCCCCAACGCAAACACGATCATCATCGACCGGGCGGACCGTTTCGGGCTGGCGGACCTGTATCAATTGCGCGGGCGTGTGGGGCGGGCGCAGATGAAGGCATACGCATACCTGATGCTGCCGCGGGATATGATGACCGAAGGCGCGGCGCGCAAGCGGATCAACGCGATCAAGCAATACTCGACGCTTGGCGCGGGCTTCAAAATCGCGATGCGGGACCTGGAGATTCGCGGCGCGGGCAACGTGCTGGGCACGGCGCAAAGCGGGCACATCGTCGCCATCGGATTCGATCTTTACTGCCAGTTGCTCAAGCAGGCGGTGATGAAACTGAAGGGTGAGAAAGTGAAGCCGCGCGCGGAGACGCCGGTGCGGCTGGACTTTGTCATCACCAACGAGGCGGAGTACATCCGGCAGCGGGGCGGCGAGGTCGCGGGGGCATTCCTGCCCGCGGCGTACATCGGCGAGCCAAAGATGCGAATCCAGGCCTACCGCGGGCTGGCGGAGGTGGCGGCTACGGAACACCTGGACAAGGTGCGCAAGGCGTGGCGCGACCGTTTCGGGCCGCTCCCGGAGACCGTGGAAAATCTGCTGGTGCTTTCCGAGATCAAACTGGCGGCTGCGGCGCGAAAGATCACGAAGGTGGAGATCAAGGAGCGCAAGCTGATGCTGACGCGCGGCGGCGATTTCATCCTGGTGGCGGGAAAATTTCCGCGCCTCATGGAAGAAGATCCGGCGAAACGGCTGCGCGAGGCGCTGGGGCTCGTGCGCAGCGTTTGACGGATTTGGAGCATCTTCCAGTTAATTCGCCGCGAGTCTCTCCCGCGCCGTTGGCGCTTGGCGCATTCACTGTACGGTACCTGGGCCTGCGCTCGTGCCTCGCTCCAGCCCAGGCTGGCCTAAAACGGGCCGTTGGCCCTTATAGAGCAAACGCGCCTAACTGACGAACGTGAACTCGGCGAGCTGCGCGTTGGAAAGCGTATTGATGCCGGTGGGCGCGGTCTCGGAGAAGATGAAGCCGTCAATGGGAATCGCCTGGTCCGGCGCGGTCCGGTTGGTCCCGGTCACATTGTCGTATTGGCCGTTGCCGTTCTGATCGTAAGCGATGGCTTGCGCGGTGATGCTTGCAATCCTCGCCGCCGCGCCAAAGGTGCCATCCGCATTCATGGCCGCGCCAATCGCGGCGATCTGAGCGGCGGAGATGGACATCACAGAGCCCTGCGCGCCGGCAGTCGCGCCGGCGCCGCCATTGCCGGCAAAGACGCCCTGCGGCACCTCGCTGATGCCGCCGTTGTACGGGAAGAGGCTGTTTAAGAGGAGGGAGCCAGGGTCGATGTCGGTCTGGAAGACTCCGAAGCTATTGTAAAAGAGATCCGACGGCTGGCCAATGAGGCCGACCGTGCTGACCCCGATGACGCTGCCGCCCGTACCGCCGGTGGTGACGGCCGCGCCGCCGTTGCCCGCCTGCAGGATATTGATGGGCGAGTTCACATCCTTGCTTTCCATGATCTGGCCAATGCTTCCGCCCGTGCCGCCGATGCCGCCCGCAGCCGTGGCCTGGCCGCCATTGCCCGCGAGGATGAGTGTTGAAAGGACGTCGTAATTCTCGGTGGCCGGAATCGGATTCTCGGGTGAGCTGACTTGAATATTGGCGACATTGCCACCCTGGCCTCCGCCCAAACCGCCATTGCCGCCGAGACCGCCCTGCAGGAGGATCCCGTAATCCTCAAAGGCATCCTGCACCCCTACGACGGACCCGATGATGCTGCCGGCGGCGCCTCCCCTGGCCGCGTGTCCGCCATTGCCGCCGGCGCCGGAAATGATGGTGATCTGGCCGCCGCCCACGATGTCCGCCATGTTCTGCCCCACAAGAGGCGCCAGGTATTCGCTTTGATCAAAACCGGAAACGCCGATGCTGAGGTTTGACACCGTCCCGCCCGCGCCGCCATTGCCGGTACCGCCATTGCCGCCGGCTCCGGAGGTGACCGACGCCGCGGAAAGTTCCGGACTGGAGATGTTTTCCAGCGTGCCGGAGACGTTGAACTGGGAGTTTTGCGACACCACGCCGGTGATCGCGCCGCCCGCGCCGCCATTGGTTGCGCCATTGCCGCCGGCGCCGGAGGTGATCACGAGCGGCACAGCGCCGGTCTGCGGGTCAGCGGAATCCAAATCGTAGTGAGAAATGCCGGTAAGTGTGAGTCCTGTAACGGAGCCGCCCGCGCCGCCCGCGCCCTTGGAGCCGGCGCCGCCGGATCCCGAGGATATCGTGGCCGCCACGGGATTGAGCTCCAGGAATGAAGCCGCATCGCTTGAATCGGACCCTTCGAGTGTCACGACCTGGGTGAAGACGGAGGTTGAACTGATGGACTTCACTGCTCCGCCCGCGCCACCAGTCGCGCCGCTGCCGCCATTGCCCGCGATGACCGTGACCCGCACGGTGCTGTCGATGTCCGCATGGACGAGGGGCGGGTTCGGCTCAGAGTCCCAATAGGATTCATTGGCCGGCTCTAGCGTAAGAGTGGCGGTCTGCACCGCGCCGCCCGCGCCGCCCGTACCGCCATTGGAATTGCCGCCGCCACCGGCGATCAGGTTGACGTTATAGCCCATCTCGATGGTCAGATCCGTCGGAGCGAGCGAGTAAGTGAGTTCGCTGATCGAGCCGCCCGCGCCGCCATTGCCAGTGGCGCCTTCGGCCGTGCCGCCGACGCCGGCAGTCAAATCCAGGTCTCCTCCGTTATCGACGGCTTTGATGGCGGTGATATCGCCGCCGGCGCCGCCCACGCCGCCGGTGCCGTTTCCGCCATTGCCGGAATCGACCACCAGATTGCCGGAGAGCATGGAAAGATTGAGCCCCTCGACCACGCCGCCGACGCCGCCATGGGCGGAGTGGGCCGTGCCGGACACCACGGAGCCGCCGCTGCCGGCCTGGACATCGAGCAGGGTATTCGCCTGCAAAATGGCGGAAATGGTCTGGGTGCCCACCGTGATGGTGGGTGTATCCGTGATGGTGCCGCCGACGCCCGCCGCGGCATTGATGGAAGAGCCGCCATTGCCGGCCGCCAAAGTGATTTGGCCGGCCAGGATGGTCATTCCGGAGATGGACCCGCCCGCGCCGCCCGCGGCGGCGTTGCCGTTGACGCCGTTGCCGCCGTTGCCCGCAGCGATGGTTACCGTCTTGCCGCTAAAGGGAAGCGAGATATCCGTGAAGGCCCCTCCATTTTGACTGAAGGCGAAATGTTCGACGGATGTCCCAATCGCAGCGAGCCCGGTGATCTGGCCTTCCACCACGGGCGCGAAGTTCTTGAGCGACTCGGTCGAACTGATCGAGGAGGTAAAGGTGTAGGTTTCGCCCTGCGCAGAATAGACGTCCAGCCGGGAGCCACTGCCGACGGAGTAGAGCACCTCCACTGGCTCGGGGGAATTCCCACCGAGAGGAACGAAGTGCGCCACCAGCGGCGTTCCTGCCCCGCCGGTAAGGGGGACGGAGGCGGCCAGCGTCAATGTGCCGGCGGTGCTGGGGGTATAGAAATAGAGGCTGTTGCCGGTGGTGGCGAGCGCCATCAGGAGGCCGCCGGTCTCGCCGCTGGTGGGAGCAGGGTTGACCTGATCCCAATCGATATTCGCGATGCCGCCCGGCACGGTGATGCCGGTGGGGATATCATTGAAAGGCGCGCCGGTGCTGGACCCCGTGGAGAGGAGCGCATCGATCTCGCCCGTCTTGAACGATGCGAAGAGATCCGTGTGGGCTCCGCCCTGGATGATCGCCGGAATCAGGTCCAGCGGAGTAGCCGGCAATGTGACCAGCGTGGTAAGAGGAGTGAATCCTCCCTGGCCGTTGCCGGCCAGCGTGAGCAATTCCGGCGTCCCCTGGAAATTGAGCGCAACCGCGAGGTCCTGATTGGAGTCGCCGGTGAAATCTCCGGCGGCGAGCGCCGTGGGAGAATACGAAAGGACCAGCGAGGCCGCGTCGAGGGTATCGCCGGTATAATTGCCCCCGCTTTTATTGATCGTGTAGAACATGCCGGCATCCGCCGAATTGACGCCGCCCTGGTTGATATAGATGCCGAGGTTGTCGGAGTTCTTGTAAGCGACAACGATATCCGGGTAACCGTCGTTATTCACATCCACGGCCACGGCCGCAATGGGAGTCGAGCCCTCGGATGCGATGGTATCCAGGCTGATGTTCGGATCCTGGACCACGGGGGTCCATCCCAGCCCATGGTCGTTCTGCTCGATCACCATCGTGCCGGTCTGGGCGTCCACCAACAGGATGTTATCAACCCCGGAATTAGTGAAGGGCGCCGCCAGCACGATGCCGTTGGAGAGCTGGTTGCCGCCAAAATTGACTCCCTTCACGCTGCCGCCCGCACCGCCGGGTGAACCATTGCCGCCCGCACCGGCATGGACCGTATAGGCGGAGCTGTCGCTATTCATGGCCAGATTCTTGATGCTGCCGCCCACGCCGCCTGCGCCCGAGGAGCCATTGCCGCCCGCGCCGGCGATGATTTGCACCACCCCGCTGGAGGCGAGTTCCGTGATATTCTGGATGCTGCCGCCGGCGCCGCCCTTGGAGCCGCTGCCACCATCGCCGGCGAGCAGGTAGTAGCTGGGCGTCCCGCCCGCCGCATAAGCCGAGGTGATGGTGATATTGGTAATGGATCCGCCTATCAGGCCGGGATTGCCCGGATGCCCCGGGCTGCCCACCGTGCCGGGAGCGCCGTCACCCGCGAAGACCTGCAGGGACTCCGCGGCGCCGATCTTGATATTGGAGATGGAAGCGCCGGAGAGGAAATGCTCGTTGGCGGAGGTGAAGTTGAATTGATACTGGTTGCCCGGCACGACGGGGTTGATATCCATCAACGAGCCCAGATTGACCGTGATCTCGCTGTTGGAAAGGAGGCTGGATTGGGTCTTGAAAGCGCCATCGCCGGCGTAGATGCCGGAAAGATCGCCCGCGATGTTCACATTGCTCACGGAGCCGCCGGTAATGATCTCGCCGACGCTGCCTTTTTCGGGGCCGAGCGGGTGCGTGGTAAGGCCGATCAGGTTATTGGCAAGCAGGACATCGCCATCCAGCCCGTGGATCGCGTTTCCGGTGGAGCTGGTCAGCGTGCCGTTCGCATTGAGATTGCCAATGAGGGCGCCGACGTCGCCGACGACGTTGAGCGAGGTATTGGGACCAAAGGAGATGGCGTCGATGGACCCGTGATCGTACCAGACAATCGCCTCGCCGCTGAGCACGGTGACCAGCGTCACGGAGTTGCCGCCGATGGAGCCCTGGCCGGTGGTGGGATTGCCGGGACCGCCGAGCAGATTGGCTCCGGTGATCAGAAGCGCCGGGGCGATGCGCTGCTCCAGCGGCTCAATGATGGGTCGTGGACGGGAAAGGCGGGTTTGGGCTTCCGGCAGCTTCATTAGGTAAAAGGTTAAGCCCCTCCCCATAGCACGAAGGATGCCGATGCCCTGTTTCCCGGCGATGACCGTTGCAGGCCCGGGAGCGGGATGTTAGCTTTCCGCATGCCCCGACCGACGCCACTTTCACAAAAGCAGCTTCCAGCGAGGCGCTTCTGATTGCCAGAATCATGATCGCGGCCAAGCCCCACAGCGCCCTCCTGCTCCTCGGCCACGGCTCCACGGTCAACCCGGATTCGAGCGGACCGACCTTCACCCATGCGGATGAAATCAAGCGGCGCGGCGTTTTTGCGGAGGTTGCATGCGCCTTCTGGAAGGAGGAGCCGAGCTTCCGCCAGGCGCTGACAATGGTGGAGAGCCCGGAGGTTTACATCGTGCCGAATTTCATCAGCGAAGGGTATTTTACCCAAAAGATCATCCCCCGGGAGCTGGAATTGGCGGGGCCGGTGACGCGGCGCGAGGGACGGACGCTGAAGTATTGCGAGCCAGTGGGCAGCCACGCGCAAATGACGGAGCTGCTGCTGCACCGGGCGCGGGAGGTGGCGCCGGGGGTGGACCCGCGCGTGGCGTCGCTCGTCATCGTCGGGCACGGCACTTCGCTCAATGAGAACTCCGGCCTTGCGGTCAAGGAGCAGGTGGCGCGGATCGCGCAGCGCGGAGTTTACGCGGAAGTGCTCGGCATGTTCATGGAAGAGGAGCCGTTCGTCACCGATTGGCGCAAGCTGACGAGCGCGGCGAATGTCATTGTCGTGCCCTTCTTCGTCTCCGACGGGCTGCATTCCTATCAGGACATCCCGGTGTTGCTCGGCATCGAGGCGGAGCCGGGCGTGGCTGCGAGCCGGGCGGAAGTGTTCCGGCACAATCCCCACCTGACCGGGGGACGAAGCCTCTATTACTCCAGCGCCATCGGCACGGACCCGTTCTTCGCGGACGTGATCCTCGATCAGGTGGCCCGTTTCGACTCCCAACCGATTTTCACCGCCGCTTGAGTTCCGCGATCCGCACGGCATTGGCATCCTGGCTGGATGCCGGCGAAAGCCGGATGGGGGAGTTGATCATCTCTGAGGGCTATGAGCTGCGGCACCACCTCGATGCGGGGAGGGAGGGTCTGACGCTTTACACCGCGCCGGGGGCGGCGCGGGAGATCGCGTTGTACGACGAGGCGGGGAATTACCGTCCGCTCAAGACGGCGCCGACCCTGCGGCGGGGATGGAGGATGGGGCTCGGCGCCATCGGGGATCTGCAAGAAGCGTTGGAGGGATTCTACCCGGCGATGCTTGCCGCAAGGCTGGCGCATCAAAACGGGAAGCTCCGCGTGACGCCGCTGCGCGAGACGCTCAACCGGCAATCGGGCATGTACGCGATCACGAAAAAGATGACGGATGAGCAGGCGAACGCGACCGTCTGCGCCTTCTGCAATTCCACGAGCGGCTGCCTGAAGACCATCCTCTGGCAAATCGCGCCCGGCATCCCCATCACCACGCTGCCGCCGGAAAAATCCGCGCCGCACGGCGATTTTCCCCTGCTGTGCGCGGAAGGCTGCAACCTGCTGGTCGCGCGGGCCCGGGAAGTTGTAAAACAGGAGACGCCATGATTCTCCGCGCCCGCACCCTGCTGCCCATGACCGGCGCACGGCCCATTGACAATGGCGCCGTGGTCGTGAAGGGAAGCCGCATCCGCGCGGCGGGGACGCTGCCGGAGATCGCCGCGCATTACACGGGCAGCGTGATGGACCTGGGGGAGCAGGTGCTGATGCCCGGGCTGATCAACGCGCATTGCCATCTCGATTACACCATGCTGCGCCGCGCGATCTCCCCGCCGCACGGCTTTACCGCATGGGTGCAGCGGATCAACGCGCTCAAGCGCTCGCTGCAGGACGACGATTACCTCCAGGCCATTCGGCTCGGCTTCGCGGAGCTGGTCAAATGGGGAACCACCACGGTGCTCAACATCGAGTCCTTTCCGGAATTGATGAGCCGCATCCCGGCGCCGCCCATCCGGACGTGGTGGTTTTACGAGATGATCGACATCCGCCAGCGCATTACCACGGAGGATTTGCTCGAGGGCGCGGGCATTTTCTTCCGCAAGCACGCGGACTGGATCGGCGGTTTCGGGCTGAGCCCGCACGCGCCCTACACGGCTTCGCCAGGTCTTTACAAGCTTGCCAATGCCTGCGCGCGGCAGGACGGCATGCTGCTGACGACGCACCTGGCGGAATCCGCGGAGGAGGCGGCGATGTTCCAGCACGGCTCCGGGCCGCTCTACGACTTCATGAAATCGCTGGGGCGGGACATGAGCGATTGCGGCGGGGGCTCGCCCCTCCAGGCTTTGCTGAGCCGCGGCCTCGTAGGCCCGGAGTGGATCATCGCGCACATGAACGAGCTGATGGAAACGGACTTTGATCTGCTGGAAAAGACGCCGCTCCACATCGTCCACTGCCCCGCGAGCCACCATTATTTTAAACACGGGCCGTTCCCGATGGACCGGCTGCGCGCCATTGGCATCAATATCTCCCTGGGCACCGATAGCCTGGCGAGCAGCGATTCGCTGAGCCTTTTCGACGAGATGCGGCATGTCTGCGACAATTACCCGTCTGTCTCCCCGCTGGAAGCGCTGGAGATGGCGACCGTCAATCCCGCAGCGGCGCTGCGCCGGTCTCGCGAGCTGGGCTGCATTGCCGTGAAATCGCGGGCCGATTTGATCGCGCTCCCGATTGCTCCCGACGTCGAGAATCTCTACGAGGAGATCGTGGGGCACCGGCGGCCCGTCGATTGGGTCATGGTCAACGGGCAAATCCTGCCGCGGGGTGAGTCGGGCTATGGCGCGGGAAGCCGGTTTTAGCTTCTGGTGCGAACCGGGGCATTAACCGGCGTTCCAGCGCCTAACCAGCCTGTCAAAATTAAGAATTAAAATCCGGCAGCCGCACAAGAGGCGGGGTGACGGTCGCATTTTTGGCGTCCAAAACCGGTTTGAGAGCCGAAAATCTTGCATGGCTGAGAAGCGGGGAGCCGCAATTTGCGATTGGGGCGATTTTCACCTTCCGTTTTTCTCATCAATGCGATAATCTCCAGCTCTGCGAAAAGCGATTCGCGTCCCCCAAAGTCCCCCAATACTCAACCCTTTCCTAATATATGGCCAGAATCATGATCATCGATGACGAGCCCGCGATGGTGGACGTTATCTCCACCATCTGCCGGGAGCGCGGCCATGACCCGATCCCGTGCAACTCCGGCCAGCGCGCCATCGAGAGCCTGGGCACCGTGGCGCCGGAGATGGTCATCTGCGATATGAAGATGGAGAAGGTGGGCGGATTCGAGGTATTGAAGGAATGCCGCGAAATACTGCCGCAGACGCCTTTCATCATGATCACGGCTTACAAGTCCGTGGAGACGGCGGTCGTGGCGCTCAAGGCGGGCGCGTTCGACTATATCGTAAAGCCGTTCAAGGTGGACGAGTTGCTGCACACCATGCAGCGGGCGCTGGAATACCAGAACGACAAGCGGGAAATCCGCGACCTGCGCCGAATCGTCAAGGACAAGTACAAGCCGCAGAACATCATCGGCTCCAGCCTGCGGATGCAGGAGATATACAACCTGATCGCGAAGATTGCCGATACCGACTCCACCATCCTCATCCAGGGCGAGAGCGGCACGGGCAAGGAACTGGTGGCGCGCGCGCTCCACTTCAATTCCTCCCGGGAGCATCAGCCTTTTGTGGCGATCAATTGCTCCGCGCTGCCGGAGAACCTGCTGGAATCCGAGCTGTTTGGCCACAAGAAGGGAGCTTTTACCGGGGCGGTACAGGACAAGGTGGGGCTCTTCGAGGAGGCGCAAGGGGGGACGATCTTCCTGGACGAAATCAACTCCATGGCGCAAGCGCTCCAGACGAAGCTGCTGCGGGTGCTGCAGGAGCGGCATATCCGCCGGGTGGGCGAAACCAAGAGTATGCCGATCAACGTGCGCGTGCTGGCGGCGACGAATGAGACACTGCTGGACAAGACGAAGGACGGGAGTTTCCGCGAGGATCTTTACTACCGGCTGGCGGTTATCCCCATCGAGATGCCGGCATTGCGCGAGCGCATCGAGGACATCCCGCTGCTGGTGAATCACTTTGTGCAAAAGAATGCGGACCACGCGGGCGCGGAGCCAAAGAAAGTGGAACCGAAATCGCTGGAAGTGCTGGCGCGCTACCGGTGGCCCGGCAACGTGCGGGAACTGGAAAATGCCATCGAACGCGCCTGCGCGCTGTGCGAGGACGGGATGATCCGGCCCTCGGACCTGCCGCCCCACGTGGTGCGGCAGGCGAACTCGCCCTCCGCGGAGGAAAAGCCCTCGGGCCTGCCGATTGGCCAGACGCTGGACGAGTACATCCGCGAGCAGGAGCGCCGTTACATCGAGGAAACGATCAAGCACAACGGCGGCTCGCGCGAGAAGGCGGCAAAGATGCTGGGCATTTCCATGGCCACGCTCTACCGCAAGCTGGAAGTGAAGTCCGCGCGCGAGCCCGCGAAGGCTTAGACGCGCCATGGCTTTATTTCAATTCCGCGCAAAACGAAAACGCCGGAAGGAGGACGCCGAGCGGCAGAAGGAGCGGGAGCAGCGGTACCGCTCCGAGCGGGACGATTGGCGGAAAATCGCGAAGCAACCGCGCGATTTTGCCTCCCGGCGCTACCTTCGCGGGGAAGGCATCGAGATCGGCGGGCTGCACCGGCCGCTGCCGTTGTATGAAGGGGCCAAGGTCCAATATGTCGATCGCTTTCCCACCGAGAAAATCCGCGAAACGTACCGGGAGGTCGCAGACCTGCCGCAGGTGGTGGTGGACATTGTCGATGATGGCGAAACCCTGGGGACCATTGCGGACGCCTCGGTGGATTTTGTGATAGCCAATCATATGCTGGAGCACACCCGCAACCCCATCGGCACCATCGAAACTTTTCTTCGTGTCACCCGGCCGGGGGGTATCATCTACATGGCGATTCCCGACAAGCGCCATACCTTTGACCGCAAGCGGGAGGTCACGCCGTTCGAGCATCTGCGGGAGGATTACGCGCGCGGGCCGGAGTGGTCCGACCGCGGCCATTACGAAGACTGGGGGCGCAATGTGAAGGGGCTGGAGGACGAAGCCGCGGTGCGTGACTTTGCCGACGATTGCATGGAGCGGAAGGTGAACATCCATTTTCACGCCTGGACGTATGCGGAGATCGTCGGGATGTTTCTTTCCATGCGAAGCGAGTTTCATTTCCCTTTTGACGTGGAGGCGGCGATCCAGAATGGGCATGAGGTGGTGATGGTGCTGCGAAAAAGCGGCGGCGCCGCGGCCCCCGCAAACGGGGAAACCGGCGAAGCGCCGCATGCGCTGCCTTCCTGAGAAGTTGACCGGGGACGCAGCTTCACCGGCGTAGGATGAAGTATTAAGTTGACGGGAAATCGGGCCTCCTTTAATCAGCCGCGCATGTCAGCGCAGCGGGAACCGTCGTGGAACTAGGCCTCTCCGAACACCGTCCCCGGAACGTCGGTTGGGCGCGTGCCGCAAGCCTCCTGTACGGAGACTGGGGCACCAGCAAGGCTTACGTCACGGGACTGGCCTTTCTCGCCGCCGGATTCTCCAGTCTGCCGCTCATCCTGGCGGTGTGCGCGCTCACGGGGCTGGTGGGGGTCAATTACGCCGTGGTTTGCCGTTATTTTCCGGACGGCGGCGGCGTTTACTCCGCGGCGCGGATGCAGGGGCGGCTGCTGGCCGTGGTGGGAGCGCTGCTGCTCATAGCGGATCTCACGGTGACGGCGGCGCTCAGCGGCTGGTCGGCGCTCAGTTATTTCAATATCCCCTTCCTCGCGGCGCATCCGTCCGCGGTGCCCTATGCAACCACCGCCGTGCTGATGATGATGGGGGGGATCAACTGGTTCGGCCCCAAGCACAGCGGCACCTTTGCGGTGGCGCTTTCGCTGCCGACGGTGGTGGTGGTGCTGGCGCTCATCGCGGTGAGCGCGCCGCATCTTACGACGAAGTTTCTGGAGCGTCCGCATGAGGGGATCGGGACCGTCTGGGTCCAATTTGTGGGCGTGATCCTGGCGCTGAGCGGCGTGGAGGCGATTGCCAACCTCACCGGGGTGCTGAAGCTGGACCCGGGCTCGACGCCGGATGATCCCAAAGTGGCGCGCGAATCGACGAAAGCGATTATTCCGGTGGCGATCGAGGTGGTTCTCGGGACGGCGATTCTCGGGTGGGCGATGCTCTCGCTTCCCTCCGTGCTGCCGCACACGCTGCACATTACCGATCACGCGCAGATCGTGCAAAAGATGCGGGACCACAAGGACGACATGCTGCGCTTCGTGGGCGAGCAGTTCGGCTGGGCGACGTTCGGGAAGCCGTTTGGGCTTATCTTTGGCTGGGTGGTGGGCATCGTCTTTTTCCTGCTGCTGATCAGCGCGGCGAATACGGCCATCGTGGCGATGATCGGACTGATGTTCATGATGGCCCGGGACGGGGAGATGCCGTCGCAGTTCAAACGGCTCAACAGCCACGGCGTGCCGCTCATTCCGCTCCTGGTGTCCGTGGCGCTGCCGATAGTGGTGCTGCTGGCGGCAACGGACTTCGAGGCGCTGGCGGGGCTGTACGCAATCGGCGTCGTCGGCGCCATCGCGGTGAATCTCGGCTCCTGCACGTTCAATCGCCTTCTCGACTTCACCTTCGTGGACCGGGTTCTCTTCGGCATCACGTTTGTCATCCTGTCGGCGGTCGAAATCACGCTGGCGCATACCAAACACGATGCGCTCTTCTTTGTGGTGTGCGTGCTGGGCGCGGGGCTGGGATTGCGAGCCTACGCGCAAAAGTGCCAGGGCCTCACGACCGTCACCGTCAGCAAGGAACTGGCGGACATCGTGGACCCGGAGAAAATCAAGGAGCTGCGCGCCAAAATCAAAGAGGGAGCGAAGATCATGGTGGCGGCACGCGGCGTCACGCCGGTGCTGCGGTACGCGCTGGAGGAGGCGCAGCTCCGGAAGGCGACGCTTTGCGTGCTTTACGTGAAGGAGGTCGCCGTTTTTCCCGCGGGTCCGGCGATGAAACGGATGAAGTGGCAGGAAGATCCCCAGGCGGCGGCCATCATGTCGCTGGTGCTGCGCATCGGCGAGGAGCGCGGCGTGACGGTGGTGCCGGTGTTTGTGACCAGCGACGATGCGGCAAACACGATCCTCGATCTCTCCGCGACGCTCGGCATCGATTTCCTGATGATCGGCGCGTCACACCGGATTACGCTCCAGCGAATCCTCAAGGGCAACGTGGTGGAAACCGTCGCAGCCGGGCTGCCGGAGGATATTCAGCTCATCATCCACGGTTAAGACCGCGATTTTACCGCTGGGCGAATAAGATACTGTCAACTTATCCATTCATCAGACCGAGTGACCATCCACGGTTCTTCCAGATGACACCTCATTCTCGTGAGGCTTCCCGGCACCACACTTTAAAATATCGCGTAATTGGCTAAAATCGGTAATTGACTGTCTGGATTAAGGTTGACCGCGCGCAAAAGTGAATGCAAGCGCCTACTTACCCAAGAAGATAGTAAACTCCTCGATGGTGAGACCGCTGGAACGGATCAGACTGCGCAGGGTTCCCTTGGCGACATCCCGATGATCCGGCACGGACAAGGTCGCCATGTGGCCCGCCTTGACCAGAATCATATGGCTGCCCCGTTGCCTCGCCATCTGCCAGCCATCCTTGGCGAATGCTTTGACGACCTCCCGCCCGCTGAGTCTCGGCAACGAAGGCATCAGACCGCGACTTCAACTTGCTGAGTCTCGATGGTCAGCGGAAGACCGCGCTCGGCCCGAACTTCCAGACAGGCGGCGATAGCCTCACGAATGTTGGCGATCGCTTCCTCGCGGGTCTGTCCCTGGCTGACGCAACCAGGGATGGATGGGCATTCGGTGATCCAAACGCCATCCTCGTCGCGGTCCAAGGTGGTCACGAATTTCATGGAGGCTACGTTAGTCCCCTTTTTCCGGTTTGGAAACACCCGAAAAATTGGATGCTTATCCCACCGCGACTTAAGCGAATTTTGCGAAAATCTGGTTGGCTTCCTCGAGGGTTTCCTTGCTGCCGATATCGAACCATGTCCCGCCGATCTCGATGGCGTAAACGGGCTTCAGTTTGTAAAGCCACTGGACGAAACGGCCGGGCTGATCGGGGTTATTCCCTTCCGTGATGTATTTGTCGAACATGGCGATGATCTCCCTGGAATAATAATAGAGGGCGATGCCGGTCTTGGTGTTGGCGGGATGCTGCGGCTTTTCCTCGAAATGCGTGACGCGGCCCTCGGCGTCGGTTTCGATGTTGTTGTATTTCTTGATCGCCTCGAGATCGCCCACGTCGTAGGTGGCGATGGCGGAAGGATGCTTGCGCGCCTCGGCGACAAAATGAACCAGCGACTCGCTGAAGAGATTGTCGCCGGCGACGACGATGAGATCGCTGGCGGCGAGATTTTCGCGCTGGATGACGAGGTGGATATCGCCAATGGCGCCGAGTTTGTCGGTATCGCTGGTCGAGTTGTCATTGACGATCTTGAAACGCATCTTTGGCTGATGCTTCACGTACCCGCCGGCCCAAGCCTGGAAATCGGCGGCAAACTTGTTGTTCGTCACCACGAAGACATTTTCGATGTCCGGGACGGGCGCGAGATTATCCAGCACCCATTCGATCATGGGCTTACCGGCAACGGTGAGGAGCGGCTTGGCCTTGTTGAGGGTGAGCGGGTAGAGACGGGTGGCGTATCCGGCGGCGAGGATCAGGACATTCATCGCCGCTGAGATAAATGCGAATGGGCGCGGGAATCAATGCCATGATTTGCTTGCGCAGGGATCGAATTTTTGCCAGTGTTCGTACGAACAGCATGCTTACCAGACGCCAGCAGGAGATTCTCGACTATTTACAAATGGAAATGAACCGCAGCGGCATCATGCCGAGCACGCGGGAGATTCAGCAGCATTTCCGTTTTGCCAGCCAGACCGGGGCGGTCAATCACCTGAAGGCGCTGGAGCGGAAGGGAGCGATCCAGAGGCTCGCGGGCAAGGCCCGGGCGGTGGCGCTTCCATCCATGATCAACCGGGAGCCGGTGGTGGACATCCCGATGTACGGGAGCATTGCCGCGGGCATGCCGGAAACGCTCGATCAGGTGGCCGAGGGCCGGATGACCATCGATGCCGCGACGCTCGGGGTGCGGAAGGGGGCGCAGACCTTTGGCCTGCGGGTGCGTGGGGAATCGATGATCGATGCGCACATCATCGACGGGGACATCGCGATCCTGGAGGCGCGGGAGCCGCGCCATGGGGATATCGTGGCGGCGCTCATCGACGGAGAGACGACGCTCAAGCGCTATCTTGTGGAAAGAGGCGTTCCGTTTTTGCGGGCCGAGAATGAGCGTTACGCGGACCTGATCCCGGCCACGGAACTGGTCATCCAGGGGGTGCTCATTGGCATATTGCGAGGGCGGGACCAGGTAAACCGGGCGGCCCGTTGAAGCGAGGGCGCGAATAGGGAGAATGGACGACCAACAGTCAGGCGCTCCCCCGATGGACGGTCAGTAAAATGGATGGTATCTCCGAATTGTGGTTCCGCTTAGGAGTGGGTGTCGTGCGTGCCGCTTCCCCTGGCGCAACGCGCGGCAGCTTTTGATCCGGCGAGACCATTTGTTGTAGATACGCCATATCCCAATGTCGCAGACCAATAACGGTTACCATACCCCAACGCCGGATGAGATCGCCTGTTGCGCATATCTCATCTGGGAGAAAGAAGGCCGCCCCCCCGGCCGTTCAAAAGAACACTGGCTTCAAGCCGAAAGCCAGCTCACGGCGTGCCGCGCACACGACGGGTGGACGGAAGGGACGCGGAGGAAGCCGGTGACTCCCGGAGAGGGCGTCTAGCAAGCCCCGGATGCGGCGCGGGGGTCGCGAAGGACCTACGTTCCCCCAGGGCGCTCAGGGCGAAAGACGCTCGATGCGCCATGCGTCCCCCTCCCGGATATAGCGGAGCCGGTCGTGAATGCGCCCCGGGCCGCCCTGCCAGAATTCGATGCTGGAAGGCGCCACCCAATATCCGCCCCAGAAGGGAGGGAGCGGCACCTGTTGCTCCGCATATTGGGCGGATACCGCATCGAATTTTTCCTCGAGATATTGGCGGGATGGGACGATCTCGCTTTGGCGGGACGCCCATGCGCCCAATTGGCTGGCGAGCGGGCGGGAGTGAAAATAGGTGTCGGACTCCTCGCGAGTGGCCTTGGCGACCGTTCCCTCGATGATCACCTGGCGCTCCAATTGCGCCCAGAAAAACGTGAGACCGGCCCGCGGGTTTGCCTCCAGGTCGGCGGCTTTGCGGCTTCCATAATTGGTGAAGAAGAGAAAGCCACCGGGTTGGACGCCCTTGAGAAGGACGATGCGGGCGGAGGGCTGGCCGGCGGCATTGACGGTGGCGAGGCTCATGGCATTGGGATCCTTGATGCGCGCATCGACGGCCTCTGCCAGCCAGCGGTTGAATTGCGCGATGGGATCAGGATCCAGGTCGCGCCGGAAAAGGTGGCGCTGGGAGTATTCTTCGCGGAGAGAGGAGATATTCAAGGGATAGGCGGCAAGTAATAGGGAAGCTGCCCCTCACTTACACTTACGATTTTGGTTTTACTTATCTCATTTTTTGCTTTGGAGGGAGTAAGTGGAAACGAAAGGGTAAACCGGAAGGCATGCGCCCGCACGGGTTCCACTTCCCGCCGGAGTTTATTCCTTGGACAACCGGGAGCGCAATTCCGTATAAGTCACGGGATGCCCGAGGCGCGCCGCGATGCGATCGGCTTCCAGATCGGTCCTCAAATCGCGCCCAAAGACGCGGCGATAGGCGCGGGAGACTTCTTCCGGAGTAAAATCCGCCAGCCGTGGATCGTTGAGGAAACTGTGGATGCTTCCCGCATAGGCATTGCCTGTCACCTGCCCGTTGCGCCAGCGATCCAGCGCCCGGGAAACTCTGTCGTAGCAGTGGTTTGCGTATTGCTCCGGCGTCTGGCCGGCGGCAGCGGCGGCGGCGGAAAGATGCTCGGTGACCACCACGCCGCCGATGCGCAGGACATCGGCCATGATCGCCATCGTGACCGGGCGATAGGGGCTGTACCAATCGCGAAGGACCATGAAGGTATCGGCCTTTACCGGCGAATCGAAATCAGGATCCTGATATTGGCCGGCCTGCTCGAGCAAATGTTGAATGGCCGGGGGCTGAGGCGGGAGCGTTTTGAGCGCAGCCTGGATGAAATCCGCACGGGCGCGGCGCTGTTGATCGCTAAAGCCGGGGTTATCCGGCTGGCTGAGGTATTGGGCGCCAATCTCCCAGACCATGCGCTGGAGGGGATCGTCAGCCGGCGCGATACCGGCAGGCCGCGGGCTGCGCAGGAGGAACTCCGCGATCTGCTGGGGAAAAAGGCAGGCGAGAATGTGATACTTGTCCGGCGCCTCGGCACGGATGGCGTCGAGTTTCTCGATCTGCTCCTCCGTGAGGCGGTCGCCCAAAGTTTGGGTCGAGTACTGCTGATCGAGCCGTAAATGAACGTCGCGCCCGGTATCGGTGCGCATCCGGACATCCAGCGGACCCGCCTGGCGCAGGTCCTGGACGGAAGCGGGAATATCCCCCTGCTGCTGGGCGAGAACGGAGCCCAGGCAGCCGGCCGCAAGAACGGCAATGAGTGCCCTTTTCATCACGGGGCGCCACCCTAACAGCCCGGTTTGGAAACCGAAATCATAATCTCTCGGCCAAAGCCGCCATCCGGCCCGGAAACCGGCCGCGGGGAGAAACCGGGAGGCCGTGTGGGAATATCCTGCGAAGCGCGATGGCAAAATTCGTTGTAAAACACTATTGGACCGGGCGGAGAGCTTTTGTTAACACGAAGGCCCATGCCCTACAAAGACATCACTCCGCCCCCGGGCGAAAAGATTACGATTTCCAACGGAAAGCTTCAGGTTCCGGATCATCCGGTGATCCCCTTCATCCGGGGCGACGGCACGGGGCGGGATATCTGGGCGGCCAGTGTGCGCGTTTTTGACGCCGCGGTGGACAAGGCTTACGGGGGAGCGAAAAAGATCCACTGGTTTGAGGTGTTTGCCGGCGAGGCGGCCAAGAACAAGTTCGACAACTGGCTGCCGGATGACACCGTCGAGGCGTTCAGGGATTACCTGGTGGGCATCAAGGGCCCGCTCACCACGCCGGTGGGCGGCGGCATCCGCTCCCTGAATGTCGCGTTGCGCCAGATGCTGGACCTCTACGTCTGCCTGCGCCCGGTGCAATATTTCAAGGGCGTCCCCTCCCCCGTGAAGCGGCCCGAGAAGGTGGAAATGGTCATCTTTCGCGAGAACACGGAGGACATTTATGCCGGCATCGATTGGCAGGCGGGCAGCGCCGAGGCGAAAAAGTTTCTCGATTGGCTGGCGGCGAATGTGCCCAAGGATTTCAAGAAAGTCCGTTTTGGCGCCGAGGAGCCGGAGACCGTGGGAATCGGAATCAAGCCGGTGAGCAAGCCGGGGACAGAGCGCCTGGTGCGCGCCGCAATCCAGTACGCGATCACCGAAGGCCGCAAATCGGTGACCATTGTCCACAAGGGCAACATCATGAAATACACCGAGGGCGCTTTCCGCGATTGGAGCTATGAGCTGGCGAAGCGGGAATTTGGCGCGGAGGAAATCGACGGCGGCCCGTGGTGCAAGATTCCGCTGGGCAAGCCGGGGGCGGGCCTCGTCATCAAGGATGCCATCGCGGACATCACGCTCCAGCAGGTGCTGACGCGCCCGGATGATTTTGACGTCATCGCCACACTCAACCTGAACGGCGATTACCTCTCCGATGCGCTGGCCGCGCAGGTGGGCGGCATCGGCATCGCCCCTGGCGGCAATATCAATTACATCACCGGCCACGCCATCTTTGAGGCCACCCACGGCACCGCTCCCAAGTACGCGGACCTGGACAAGGTGAACCCGGGATCCGTCGTGCTTTCCGGCGAGATGATGTTCCGTTTTATGGGCTGGAAAGAGGTTGCCGATTCCATCCTTAAAGGGCTCAACGGCGCAATCGCCAGCAAGCGGGTGACGTACGATTTTGCCCGCCTCATGGAGGGCGCCACGGAAATCAAGTGCTCGGAATTCGGCGATAACATCATCGCGCACATGTAAGAGACCGCGGCCTGACCGCGGAACCTGATGGCGGATCGACGGCTGGGCGCGGATTCAAAATCCGGCAAATCCGTTCCGATTCGCGCTATATCCAGTCGAAAAAATCCCGCCCATGCGCGGGATTCCCTGGAGATTTGTCCGTAAGTCTCACCGGGCTGGTCACTTGACCTGCGCGCTCATCAGGAGCAGCATGGCCGGATGGCTCGATTGGCGGTGAAAGGCCTGGAAACAAAAATGATGCACGGGCTGCGCGAACGCGCGGCGCGGACGGTCATTTCCATTGAGAGAGAGCGCCGGGGGATTTTGCCGGAGGCGTTGGGAAGGCTTCGCCCAACCGGGAAGACCCGCGGAAAGCGCCCGCTTTCCAGCCGAATCGGCAACCGGGACATCCTCGCGCTGCGAACGATTACTGAGCCCGGAATTTCCTTTGAATGAATCGTCCGCTGAATATGAGCGAGCCCGTGGAAAAGCCGGCGATGAAAGGTGGCGCTGATGTCTAGGTGGTCCATCGGAATGACGCCGCCGACGCAGTGGCAGCAGCGGACCATGTGGGCGGCGCTCACGGCGCTTTCGCTGTTCGCGATTGCGTGGCTGGCGGTTTATGCGCTGCTCATGTTCGGGAAGGTGCTGGCGTATTTGCAGCCGCTGCTGGTGCCCGTGGCGGTGGCCGCCATTATGGCTTACCTGCTGGACCCGGTGGTGGAGTGGCTGGTGAAGCGCGGCATCGCGCGGACGCGGGCGGTGCTGGCGGTCTTTGCCATCGCGCTGCTGGGGCTGACGGCGATCCTGATCTGGGTGCTGCCGCAGATTTATCACCAGAGCGTCCAGTTTACCACACAGATCCCGGCGCTGGTGGAGAAGGCGCATAAGAACGGGATGCAATGGGCGCATAAATACGAGGCCAAGTACGCGGACAGCCCCATGATCCAGCAGGCCATCCAGCAGGTGCAAACCTGGGCGCAGGATTGGGCGCAAAAGCAATTGCCAGGGCTGCCGGACCGGGTGCTCTCGTTCGTGATCGGCAGCGTGGAGGGCTTTCTGGGGGTGTTCGGCTTTGTCCTCGGCCTCGTTGTCGTGCCGATTTATCTCTTCTTTTTCCTGCGGGACGCGGGGGCGATCTCCCGGCGCTGGAGCGATTACCTGCCGCTGCGGGACTCGGCTTTCAAGAACGAGGTGGTATCCTGCCTGACGGAAATCAACCGGTATCTCATCGCCTTTTTCCGCGGCCAGATTCTGGTGACGATGATCGATGGGGCGATCCTTGGGCTGGTCCTGCTCTGGCCGATCAAGCTGCCCTTCGCGCTGCTCATCGGCCTGCTGGTGGCGATACTTCAACTGGTGCCGTACATGGGCATCATTATCTGCTGGGTGCCGGCGGTCTTGATCGCGCTGGCGACGGGGGGATGGCAGCAGGCCATGGAAGTCTCCATCGCATTTCTGATCGTATCGAACCTGGACGGGTTCTTCATCGCGCCGCGCATTGTGGGCGATGCGGTGGGCCTGCATCCGGTGACCGTCATCGTTTCCGTATTCCTCTGGACGCTGCTTTTCGGCGGCTTGCTCGGCGCGCTGCTGGCCGTGCCGCTGACGGCGACGCTGAAGGTGCTGCTGAAGCGTTATGTGTGGGAGCGGACGCTGAACCGGAGACAAGTGACCGTGCCGGTGACTGAGGGGGGCTCCGTCGTCATCGAGGTGCCTGAATAGCCGTGCCGCCGCCCTCCAAGCCGTTTGTCGTCAAGAGCACCATGGGGCGGGATGTCACCATCGGGGTGATCGCCGGCCTGGCGCTCCTGGGGGCTGTGGTGTGGGGCATCATGGGGATGGGACAGGGAGTGACGGGGCACTCCGTTCTGGCGGGGAAGATTGTCTCAAAGCAGTTTCAGCCACAGCAGGAGGAGCAATTGACCGTGGGGCGCGGCGGGCTGGACGAGCGGAACGTGGACGGAACCTACACGATGGTGGTACGGACGCCGGACGGGCACGATTACACCGTCTTCGTGGACAAGGCCGCCTACCAGGCGCACAAGGATGGCGATTCGTTCACATTCCTTCCCCCGCCGCCGAAGGAGCAAAAATGATGAATTACGAAACGAGCGGAGGCTGCCGCCCCACCGTATAGCGGTATGGGAACGGGTGAATCCCGTTTCTCAACCGGCAAATTCGCATTTTCCCAGTGTCAGAAATCGAACGAAATTGGCATTCCCACTGTCTTTAAACGGCAATCCACCCACAAATGACGACGCAAGAATTATCGAACCACGTTAAGCAAAACTCCCAATGGATCAAACCGCTCCAGGATGAAATGGCGCGGGTAGTGGTGGGGCAGCGGTACCTGATTGACGGGCTGCTGACGGGGCTGCTGGCCAATGGCCACATCCTGCTGGAAGGCGTGCCCGGGCTGGCGAAGACCCTGACCGTCAAGACGCTCTCCTCCTGCATCAAGACGGGGTTCCAGCGCATCCAGTTTACGCCGGACCTGCTGCCCGCGGACCTGGTGGGCACGCTGATTTACAATCCCCGCACGGGCGAATTTACCACCAAGCAGGGGCCGCTTTTTTCCAACCTGATCCTCGCGGACGAAATCAACCGCGCCCCGGCGAAGGTGCAAAGCGCGCTGCTGGAGGCGATGCAGGAGCGGCAGGTGACCCTGGGCGAGACGACCTACAAGCTGCCCGATCCGTTTTTGGTGCTGGCAACGCAAAACCCGCTCGAGCAGGAGGGGGTGTATCAACTGCCCGAGGCGCAACTGGACCGGTTCCTGTTGAAGCTGAGGGTGGGCTACCCCACCAAGGCGGAGGAGCGGCAAATCCTTGATCTGATGGGCACCTCGACGCCGAGGCTCGACGTGGAGGCCATCGTCGCGCCGGAGGATATCGTCCGCTCCCGCGAGATCGTGAACGATATCTATATCGATGATCGCGTGAAGGATTACATTGTGGACGTGGTGTGGGCCACGCGCGAGCCGGCGAAGTACAAGTTGCAGCTCGACGGCCTCATCCGCTACGGCGGATCGCCGCGCGCGACCATCGCCCTGACGCTGGCAGCCAAGGCGCGCGCCTTCCTGCAAGGCCGCGGTTATGTGACGCCGCAGGATGTCAAATCCGCGGGTCCCGACGTGCTGCGGCATCGCGTGATCGTCAGCTACGAGGCGGAAGCGGAGAACGTGACGAGCGAGACCATCATCGAGCGCATCTTCAACGGGCTGCCGGTGCCGTAAAAATCCCCCCCATGGAGCAGACGCCAAAAGACATCCTCAGGAAAATCCGGTACGTGGAGCTGAAGACGCGCGGGCTGGTGGCCACAAGCTTTGCGGGCCAATACCGCAGCGTGTTCAAAGGACGCGGGATGAACTTTGAGGAAGTGCGCGAGTACGCCCCGGGGGACGAGGTGCGCACCATCGACTGGAACGTCACGGCGCGGCTGGGCGAAATGCACGACAACGCGTTTGTGAAGAAATTCACCGAGGAGCGCGAACTGACCGTGATGCTGATGGTGGACGTGAGCGCCTCGGGAAAATTCGGCGGCGTGGAGCTGAGCAAGCGGGAGCTGGCCGCGGAGGTGGCCTCGGTGCTCGCCTTCAGCGCGATCCGCAATAACGACAAGGTGGGGCTTCTTCTTTTCTCCGATCACGTGGAGCTTTACATCCCGCCAAAGAAAGGGCGTCCGCACACGCTGCGGCTGATCCGGGAGATCCTCTTCTTCCAGCCCAAGGGACGCGGGACGGCGCCGGCGCCCGCGCTGGATTATCTCAATCGCGTGGTGACGCGGCGCGCGGTGGTGTTTTTGATTTCGGATTTCCAGGCGGAGAACTTCGACCGGCAACTGGCGGTGACCTCGCGGCGGCATGATCTGGTGGCAATCCCGGTGGTGGATCCCCGGGAATATGAGCTGCCGGACATCGGCACCATCACCCTGGAGGATGCGGAAACCGGGGAGCAGATTCGCGTGAACACCTCCAGCCAGACGACCCGCGACGCCTACGCGCACCTTGCGGACAAGCGGCGCGCGGAGCTGGACAAGATGTTGCGGCGGCATGGCATCGACAGTATCGAATTGCAGACGGACGCGGATTACATCCCGGCGTTGCGCGGATTTTTCCGGACGCGGGAGCGGAGGCTGGCACGGCTGTGAGGACGCGAGCAGTTCCCGCGTTTCTCCAGGGCGCGGCGGTAATGATCTTCACCTCCGCGGCGGCGCACGCGCAACTGACCGCGGCGCAGCCGGAGTCTTCGCCGACGCCGGCGATCCGGGACATCCGTCCCCCGGTGGACGTGTTTCCCTATCCGATGTGGATGGTGCTGACCGTGGCGGGGATCGCGCTGGTGATCCTGGCGGTGATCGTCACCGTCATCGTCCGGATGATTCGCAAGCGCATGCACTCCGCGCCGCCACCCACACCGCGCGAGCGCGCGCTGCAATTGCTGCGCGAAGCGGAAGCGGACATCGTGCGAAAGGACCCGTACGCGTTCAGCATCCAGGTATCGGATATTTTGCGGCATTACGTGACGCTCGAGTTCAATGTCCACGCGACCGAGCAGACCTCGCCGGAATTTCTCGCGGCGGCGGCGCGGTCGCCTCATTTCACCGGGGCGGACAAGCACTTGCTCGCGGACTTCCTGGACCGGTGCGATCTGATCAAGTTCGCGCGCGTCAGCGCGACCATCGACGATAGCAAGGCGCTTCTCGAGCAGGCGGTGCGATTCGTCAATGGAGCGGCTGAGCCCGTTCCGGCGGCAGTATCATGAATAATCTCCTCCACATGTTCACGGGGCTGAACTGGCAGTTCGCCAATCCGTATTTCCTGCTCGTCCTGCTGGTGATCCCGGTGATGGCATGGATGCACGGGGAGCGCGGCGGCGCGCCGGCGGTGGAGTTTTCTTCCACGTCTCTGCTGCGCTCGCTGGGCCGCTCGGCGGAATCGAAATCGGGCAATTTCATGAGCGGGCTGATGTTCCTGGGGCTGGCATCGCTCATCATCGGGATGGCGCGTCCGCAGGGAGGGAAGACCACCACGCAGATGCAGGCGAGCGGCATTGATATCATGATCCTGCTGGATGTATCGGGATCGATGCTGACGGAGGATTATTTTACGAGTGACGGGCAGCGGACCAACCGGCTGGATGCGGTCAAGGAGGTGACCAAGCGCTTCATCGAAGGGCGTCCCAATGATCGCATCGGGTTAATGGCGTTCGCGAGCCGGCCCTACCTGGTGAGCCCGCTGACGCTGGACCACGACTGGCTGATCCAAAACCTGGATCGCGTCCACATCGGCCAGGTGGAGGATGGCACCGCGATCGGCTCCGCGATTGCGGCGGGCCTGAACCGGCTGAACGATCCCACCTCGAAGAGCAAGGTCCTCATCCTGCTGACCGACGGCGTGAACAATTGCGGCAAGGTGATGCCGGAGACGGCGGCGGGCGCGGCGAAGGCGCTGGGCGTGCGGCTGTATGCCATCGGCGCGGGCACCAATGGCGATGCGCCGGTGCCGATCTTTGAGCCGAACACCGAAACGCCGCGGATGGATCCCTACGGGAAGCCGATGTACATCACCGTGCACGTGGAGTTTGACGCGGCACAGCTAAGGCGCGTGGCGCAGATCGCGGACGGCCATTTCTTCATGGCGAAGGATATGCAGACCATGCGGGATATTTTTTCCGAGATCGACAAGCTGGAGAAATCGACTGTGAAGTATAAGCAGACGCGGGAGTACACCGATCTTTATCCCTGGTTCATCATGACCGGGCTGGCGCTGGTGACGCTGGAGATGGCGCTGGGCCAGACGGTCTGGAGGAGGCTGCCATGACATTCGGCGCACCGCATTGGCTGGAGGCATTGCTCCTGGCACCGGCGCTGCTGGCGCTCTTCATCCGCAATGAGATGCTGCGCGACGATCTGCTGAAAAAGCTGGTCGCGGCGCGCCTGCTGCCGAACCTGGCTGCCAGCGCGAGCGCGGTGCGGCGCCGCTGGAAGTATCTGCTGGCGCTGCTGGGGCTCACCTTCGTCATCATCGCGCTGGCGCAGCCCCGCATTGGCTACAACGTGGTCATCAATCATCGCCTGGGGCTGGACTTGATGCTGGCGGTGGACACTTCCAAAAGCATGCTTTCCACCGATGTGCAGCCCGACCGGCTGACCCGGGCGAAATTTGCGGCGCAGGATTTGATCGACTCGCTGGAGGGAGATCGCGTCGGGCTCATCGCGTTTGCCGGGACGTCCTTCGTCGAGGCGCCGCTGACGGTCGATTATTCCGCGGTGGTCAATTCGATCAACGCGCTGGATACGAATACGATTCCGCGCGGTGGAACCAATATCGCCTCCGCGATCCGCGAGGCGGCGGACGCCTTTGGCACCGGGGAAGGCAAGAGCCGCGCGCTGGTGCTCTTTACCGATGGCGAGGAACTGGAGGATGACGCGGTGCAGGCCGCGAAAGAGGTGGCCGGAAAGTTCGAGATATTTACCGTGGGCGTCGGGACGCGCGAGGGGTCACTCATCCCGGTGCCGTCGGATGGCGGCGGCACGCAATTCTTGAAAGACGACCAGGGACAGTACGTGAAATCGAAGCTGGACGAGGAGAAGCTGAAGCAGATCGCGGCGGCGACCGGCGGCTTTTACATCCACCTGGAGAGCGGCCCGGCGACGGCGAAGGCGATCATGAACCAGGGATTGAACAAATTACAGGAACATGAATTCGAGACCAGGGAGAGCATGCCGATCGAGCGTTACCAATGGCCGCTGGGCGCGGGCATCCTGCTGCTGATCATTTCCATATTCATCCGCGAGCGGCGGCCGGCTGCCCGCACGGCTCCGCGGCGCGCGCCGGAGCGCGAGGCGGTGAAGGTGGCGGCAACGGTTTCCCTGCTGCTCCTGATGGCGACCGTCCACGGCTGGTCAAAGAACGAGGGGCTCAATCTTTACGATCAGAAAAATTACAAGGAGGCGTACGATACGTTCCAGAATCAGCTCGAACGGGACCCGGACTCCGGCGGGCTGGAATTTGACAGCGGCGCATCCGCGTACAAGGAGGGGGATTACGACAAGGCGCTGGAGGATTTCGGGAAAGTGCTGGGCAGCAAGGACCAGGCGCTGCATGAACAGGCGGAGTACAACCTGGCCAACACGCTGGTACAACGAGGCGCGTTGCAGCAGGAGAAGGATCAAAAGATCAAAGAATGGAACGACGCCCTGAACCATTACGACCAGGCGCTGAAGGCGAACCCTCAAAACACGGATGCGAAATACAACCGCGACCTGGTAAAGCGAATGATCGACGATCTGAACAAGAAGGAACAGCAGCAGCAACAGCAGAATCAGCAACAACAAAACCAACAGCAGAAGAATCAGCAACAAAACCAGCAGCAGAACAACCAAAAGAATCAGCAGCAGAACAACCAAAAGAATCAGCAGAACCAGAATCAGCAGAACCAGAATCAGCAAAATCAGCAGCAGCAACAACAACAGAGTCAGCAGAACCAACAGCAGCAGAATCAACAACAGAACGGCCAGGGTCAGCAGAATCAGCAAAAACAGCAGAACGGACAAAGCGGCCAGCAACAACAGCAACCGCAGACCGGCCAGCAGCAAAAACAACAGCAAGGCGGCGGCCAGCAAAACCAACAGGCGCAAAATCAGCCTAAGCAGGGGCAAGGCCAGCAAAACCAACAGAAACAGCAGGGCCAGAATCCACAAAAACAGCAGGGGCAGCAGCAGAACCAGCAAGCCGGGAATCAGCCTCAGCAAGGCGGGCAGGGCGGCCCGCAGAACCCCCAGAAGCAGTCTGGCCAGCAGGGGCAGGAAAATCAGGCTTCAGCGAATCAAAACAAGAGTATGAACGGCGCATCCCCTTCCCCATCGCCCGGCAATGGGCAGAATCCGCAACAAGCCCAGCAGGCCGAGGCCAAAGCGGCGGCCCGGGGCGCGACCGAGGCCGGGCGTCCGGGAGAGATGACCCCATCGCAAGCAAAAGCCCTGATTGATTCGCTGCGCGGCGAGGAGCAGCATGTATCTTTCGAGGACAAGCACGACGACAACCAACCCGTTTACAAAGACTGGTGATCCGATGAGACGAATTTCCCATTTCTCCCTGCTGGCAGCGATTGTCTGCCTGATGCTGGGCGCGACCGTAGCGCATGCGGAAGATGTGCGGGTAAGCGCGGGGCTATCCGACGAGTCCGCCCAAGTGGGGGACGAGGTGCAGTACACCATCAAGGTGGGCGGCGCGAGTGACGCGAGCGTGCCCGAGAACATCGACGTGGACGGCCTGCAAATCACGCATACCGGCCACCAGTTCCAATTCAACCTGACCTTTGGCAGCAGCGAGCATAGCGTCATCCACACGTATTCCATCGTGGCGAATCGCCCCGGCGATTTTGTGATTCCCCCGCAGCAGGTGGTCGTGGATGGCCAGACGTACATGACCAAACCGGTGCGCCTCAAGATCGGCGGCAACGCCGCGCAGGCTGGCGGCGGCAGCGGCGGAGGAGGCAGTGGCGGCGGGGATAACGACAATGGCTCGCTGTATTACGCGGAAATCGTCGTGCCGCAGGATACCGCGTACATTGGCGAGGCGGTGCCGGTGGAGATAAAAATCTATGTGGATACGCGGGTGCGGGCCTACCTGCAGGAAATGCCGGAAGTCAGCGCGCAGGGATGCACCGTGCAGAAGCTCGCCAAGCCGGACCAGACCACCGTGACGCGCAACGGCCACGAGTACAACGTGGTCACTTACAAGACCGCGATCACGCCGGCCCAGGCGGGCCACATCAGCGTGGGACCGGTCATCCTGCGGGCCCAGGCGCAATTGCCCATGGTCCACCAGCGCCGCCACTTCAATAATCCGCTGGATGATATGATGGCCCAAATGGACAACTTTCCGATGATGGCCCCGCCGCAGGATATCACGATTCGCGGAGAGGCGGTGGAAATGACGGGCAAAACGCTGCCGGCCGCCGGACAACCCGCCAGCTTTGCCGGAGCGGTGGGCACGTTTACCCTCACCACGAGCGCGAAACCGGCGATGGTGGAAGCGGGCGATCCGATCACCCTCACCGTGCAAATCGCGGGCAATGGCGATTTTGATCGCGTGACGGCGCCGGAGGTTACGAATCCGGACGGATGGAAGATTTATCCGCCGACTTCCAAGTTTGATGCGGACGACGACGTGGGAATCAGCGGGGTCAAGACCTTCGAGATGGCAATCATTCCGCAAACGAAAAAGACCAAGACGCCGTCGATGGCGTGGAGCTATTTCGATCCGGCAAAAGAGCGCTACATCACGCTGGATGCGGAGCAATGGCCCGTGAAAGTGGAGGGAGAGCCGCAAGCGGCAACGCCGGCTCTCGTCGCACAGGCTTCGCCCTCCGCGGCACAGGCGTCCGCCACTCCCGCCGCGCCGGATATCCTGTACATCCGCGCGGACTCGACCGGGTGGGGCGAAACCTTCGAGCCGCTCTACGCGAACCGCGTCTTCTGGGCCGCGCAGGGAGCGCCGCTGCTGGCGCTGCTTGGTTTTGTGGGATTGCAGATTGTGAGAAAGCGGGCCGCGGACGAGCGCGCGCGCCGCATTGCGCAATGGCGCCGGGAAAGAGAAATGGAGCTGGCCAGGATGCAGCGCCGGGATACGCCGGAAAGCGAGCTGTACCAGGCCGCCGCGCACGCCATGCGGCTGGAAGCCGCCATTCAGACGGATCGCGTGCCGGAAACGCTGGGAGGGCCGGAAGTGCTATCGGCGCGGGAACTGGACGAAGCGCTGGCGCAGCGGGTGCGGAATATTTTCGATCACCAGGCGGAAGTGCTCTACGCGGGCACCGCCTCCGCCAGGGGCGCAGCCTCCGCGCAGGTGCGCACCGATGCCCTTGAAACCGTGAAAGGATATGAAAATGCGAAACCTGCTGCTGAGTAGCCTGCTCTTGTTGATGGCATGCGGGATCGCGTGCGCGGATACGGCGCAATTCGACGCGGCCAACCGGCTCTACGAGGCGGGCAAATTTGAAGACGCGAAAAAAGCTTACGATCAATTGGCCCGGACCGGGCCGCTGAGCGCGAATCTCTTTTACAATCGCGGAAACGCGGAGTGGAAACTGGGCGATGCGGGACTCGCCGCGGCGGATTACGAGCGGGCGCTCACACTGGAGCCCTCCCATCCGCAGGCGCGGGCGAATCTGGAATTTGTGCGTGAGCAGACCGGGGCGAAGACGCCCACGCGGCAATGGTGGGGTAACGCGTTTGCCCTCATCAATCCCGGCGCCGCAACCATTCTCCTCTCCGTCAGCGGCTGGGTGGCGCTCTTCTGTCTGGCGATCATCCTGTTGCGGCGCCAGAACCGCGCCGGTCCGGTGCTGACCCTGATCGCCTGTGTGCTGGCGGCGGGTTATGCGGGCGGCGCGCTATGGGTTGCGAACTCCGAGGCGACGCGGGCAGTCGTGATTGCGAAAAGTGTCGAGGCGCGGGTTGCCCCGGCGGACGTGGCGCCCGTTGCGGATACGCTGCCTGCGGGAAGCGAGGTGCTGGCTCCGGAGGATCGAGGAACGTGGACCTACTGCACCCTGCCGGATGGAGCCCGGGCCTGGGTGCCCACCGATGCGCTGGAAAAAGTGAAACCGGCCTAGTGTCCTGAGTCATAAAGAGTTCGTATTGTTGTTGGGATGTGATAAAAGGAGGACATGGCACGCGTCGCCCGCCCGATTATCCTCACTAAAGAAGAGCAATCAGCATTGGAGCTACTCACACGGCGTGTGCGCAGCG
>DATAXI010000133.1:0-4403 GCA_036266845.1 Chthoniobacteraceae bacterium
GCCATCACATGGTAGAAAGCGCCGGGCCATTGCAATCGCACGCATCGTGGCATGGGCGGAGAATGGAAAAGCGCACCGCCGTTGTCAAGATATGATGACTGACCCCATGCTGGGTGCTTTCAAGCGTGATTGTATGCGGCGCCTCAATCCAGAGGGGGTGGCGGTGCCGGCTCCGCTTCCACGAATTTGCCGGGATTCAGGATGCCTTGGGGATCGAGCGCTTGCTTGATCGCGCCATGGACGCCGCGGCTCACTGTGGAGGTCGCCTGCGGCCACCAGCGTTTTTTTGCGAGGCCCACGCCGTGCTCGCCGGTGATGACGCCGCCCCAGGCGAGCACTTGGGCAAAGAGTTCGTCCAGCGCCTGGCCCACCTTTTCGCGCACCTCCGGCCGGTCATAATTCGCGGCCATGATGTTGGTGTGGATATTGCCGTCGCCCGCATGGCCGAAACAGGCGACCGGAAAGCCGTAGCGCTCGCGCAGGCCGGCAGCGAATTCCGCCAGGTCCACGAGGCGGCTGCGCGGGACGACAATGTCCTCATTCAGTTTGGTGAGCCCGGTGCTCTTGAGCGATTCCGAAAACTTCCGGCGCAGCGTCCATAGTTTTTCAGCCTCCTCGTCGCCGTAAGCCTCCAGCAGGTGCAGCGCGCCCGTGCTCCGCAGCATCGCGGCGATCGCCGCCGCCTCGCCCCGCACGGATGCCTCCTGGCCGTCGATTTCCACCAGCAGATGCCCCTCCCCCTGCGGCACGATGGCCTGGCCCAGATGCCGGCGCGCGGCGTTGAGCGTGAAGGCATCGGCCACTTCCAGCGCCGCGGGCAGGAAGCCGGCGGCCAGGATGCGCTGGACGGCGTCGGAAGCCTGCTGGAGCGCGGGAAAACTGGCGCTCAGCACGGCGCGCGCGGGCGGCAGCGGCAGCAGGCGCAGGGTCGCCTCCGTCACGATTCCCAGCAGCCCCTCGGAGCCGACGAACAACCCCACGAGGTCGAAGCCCGTCTTGTTTTTGTGCGTGCGGCTGCCGGTGCGCAAGACCTCGCCGCTGGCCAGCACCACCTCCAGGCCCAATACATAATTCCGCGTCACCCCATATTTCAGACAGCGCGGGCCGCCGGCATTGGTGGCGATATTGCCGCCGAGCGAGCAATCGTGCAGGCTCGCGGGGTCCGGTGGGTAGAAGAGGCCCCGCGCCCGCGCCGCCTCCTGCAGCACTCCGGTGATGACGCCCGGCTCCACCACCGCCACGCCGTCCGCCGGGTGGATTTCCCGGATGCGATTCATCCTTGCCAGCGAGAGGGCGATGCCCCGCCGCACCGGCACACAGCCGCCCACGTAGCCGAAGCCCGCGCCGCGCGGCGTGACCGGGATGCCCTCCGCGCTCGCAAAGCGCATGATGGCGCTCACCATCTCCGTCGTGGCCGGGAAAACGGCCACGTCCGGCGGCGTGCTCGCAAACCATTTGTCGTGGCCATACTCGGCCAGCGTCTCCGCGTCATCCCGCACCGCGTCGGCCCCGATGAGCGCCGCCAGCCGCTCCCGCAGGGATGGTGAGGCCGCGGCGTTCAAAACGGGTTAATCTTCTCCAGGGTATGCCCGACGCTCTGGAATGCTCTTCCGATTGCGTTCGGCTGTTTCGGGGGCTGCTTTTTGCGGCGCCGCCTGCCGGGTGTGTTGTCATCGTCGCCCGGGGATGCCGCCGGCCTGGCGGCTGCCGTTACCTCGGCGGAAGCGACCTCCGGCTTTGCGTAGGTATCAAAGTGCGGTTCCTCCCTGTGCCGGGGCGTCCCGGAGGGTGTGGCCTCGGGCGCAGGCTCCAGCGCAAAGCCATCGTGCGAGACCACGTTGCCCTTGCCGGCGGTGATGACCACCTGCCCCACCTTGTTCCCTTTGTCATCCACGCAGGAGACCGTCCATGCCGGCGCGGCGTCCGGCCCATCCTTCTTTAATTCATAATTCATGCTGGTCACGACCGCGCCGTTCGCCTCCGCGTATTCGCGCGCCACCTTCGCCGCCTTGTCGGAGTCGATGGTCAGCGGCGTATCGCCCAGCATATCGTCCGGGTCCAGGTGATCGGCAAATTGCGATACCGATCGCGAGGCGACGATTTCTCCGTTCGATACGACGAACTCGTGCACGCCGTTCTCCGCGTTGGTATCATCCGTCAGGATGTACCACCGGTCTGGCGATGGGGTGCCGTCCCTGGCCTCGATGCGTGCGATGCGCGCCGCCTGGTCCTTCGGCAGCTCCTTCAGCGCATCCAGCGCCGTCTCCGCCATGCCGGCGGCGCACAGCGCCCAGCTCGTAACGATAAAAATGGCCCACCGCATAATTCCGTAAATCTGAGCCTGCGCGCCCAAAAAATAAAGCCCCGCATTTGAATAAGGGAACTCCTTATGGAGCGTCAGAAGGGAAATCCCGGACTCATCCCGAATCATTTTCGCACGGCCCACGGAGGTGCGGGGAGGGGTCGTTTTCGAAGGGTTTTTGGCCAAATCTTCCCCGCCGCCGCCTGTCGCCGCGCCGCCATTTCAAATTGACATTCGGAGGCCTACCCCTAAATTGCGGCGGTTTTTCTCCAGACTTGCCTTTTTGCCCATGATTTCACGTTTTGCTGTCGCCCTGTTAATCCTGCTCATGGCTGCCACCGCCACGCCACGGGGCCTGGCAGATGAGCAGGTGCTCAATGGAATTGCGGCGGTGGTCAATTCCGAGGTGATCACATTTGCCGAGGTTCAGGAGATGGTGGGCGCCCGGGAGCAGGCGCTGGAGGAGCAGTACAAGGGGCAGGAACTCGCGGACAAAGTGAAGGATCTGCGGATGCAGGCGGTGCAGTTGCTCATCGATAACAAGCTGATCATCCAGGACTTCAACAAGAACAAGTACAGCATCCCGGATTACGTGGTGGAAGAGCAGGTGCAGGCCCGCATCAAGGACCAATTCGGCGGGGATCGCGCCGCGTTTCTCCGCACCATGGAGGCGCAGGGGATGACCATGGAAAAGCTGCGAAAGATGGTGAAGGACGAGATCATCGTCCAGGCGATGCGCCAGCAGAGCGTCAAGGACGACACCATTATCGCTCCGGCGAAGATCAAGGATTACTACGACGCCCACATTGCCGATTACTCGACGCCGGAGCAGGTGCACCTGCGAATGATCGTCATCAAGAAGAATGGCGACAGCGGACGCCAGATGGCCGAGGAAGTGCGCCAGAAGGTGCTGGGAGGCGCGGATTTTGACAAGCTGGCGGAGATGTACTCCGAGGACTCCACCCAATCAAGCGGAGGCGACTGGGGCTGGATCGACCGCAAGACGCTCAATGACCAGTTGACCAATGTCGCCTTCTCCCTCAAGCCGGGCGAAGTGAGCAAAGTGATCGAGCTGGCCGGCAGCTATTACCTCCTCTACGTGGAGGCAAAGAAGAACGCGACGGAGAAATCCCTGGTGGATGTCCATGACGATATCGAGAACAAGCTCCTGGAGGATCAGCGGCAGAAGGCCCAGGAAAAGTGGATCGCAGGCCTGCGGGAGAAGGCCTACATCAAGGTTTATTGACGACTCGCCGGGATTGACGGCGAGCTTTCCAAGCCATGCCTGAATCCACCGGGAAAAGCCGCGTCATCGGCATCACGCTGGGCGATGCGGCAGGCGTCGGGCCGGAGGTGATTCGCGCCGCGCTGGATTCCGGGCGGCTGGACGGAGATTTCACGTATCGCACGCTGGGCAGCGCCGGGGGCGTGACCCCGGGAGCGCCCACGCAGGAGACGGCGCGGAACGCGCTGGCGGCGCTGGAGGAAGCGGCGCGGCTGGCGCTCGCCGGAGAGATCGCCGCAGTCGTGACGGGCCCCATCCACAAGGCGCGGATGCGAGCCGTGGGCTTCGCGTTTCCCGGCCAGACGGAGTTCTTCGCGGACCGGTGGGATGCGGCAAATTACGCGATGCTCCTCACGGGCGGCACCCTCACGGTGGCGCTGGTGACCGCGCACGTGCCGCTGAAGGCGGTGCCGGCCCTGCTGACGCGGGAAGAGATCGTGCGGGTGGGACGGCTGCTGGAGGATTTTGTGCGCCTGCGGACGGGGCGCGCGGCGCGGATCGCGGTCGCGGGATTGAACCCGCATGCGGGCGAGGATGGCGTGCTGGGCGATGAGGAGCAGCGGATCATCGCCCCGGCGGTGGTGGCGCTGGGAGCGGGGTTCAGCGGCCCTTACTCGCCGGACACGGTATTTAACCGGGCCGCGGCGGGGGAATTCGACGCGGTGCTCTGCATGTATCACGACCAGGGCTTGATTCCGCTGAAGCTGCACGCCTTCGACGAGGGCGTGAACGTCACGCTCGGGCTGCCTTATCCGAGGACGAGCCCGGATCACGGGACGGCCTTCGAGATCGCAGGGAAAGGGACGGCGCGCCCGG
>DATAXI010000138.1:0-3944 GCA_036266845.1 Chthoniobacteraceae bacterium
ATACCCGCTGCTTCTACCCAAGGCACAGAAAAGGCTCAACGTCATTCGGTTGGCCGCACCATTCCATCCATGTCGATCCTATTGCCGCCGAATCCCACCGCACGCCATGCCAGCCTGCCGGAGCCGCTCTGGCTTCCGGCGCCCGAGTCTCCCAGCCTGCCCGTGGATGAATTGCACATCTGGCGGGTGCGAATCGGGGAGCCGCGCTGGGGCGTCTCCACGGACGGGGCCGGCGAGATGGCGGCGTCGCTTTTTCGCAACGATGTGATGGCCCGCTATACCGGCGGGGCGCTGCCCGGGCTGCCACACTTCCCCGGAGCGGGGCTGCGGATTGCGATGGCGCAGTGCGATCACCTTGCCCTCATTGCCGTTTCCCGCGGCGTGCGGGAGGTGGGGCTGGATGTGGAACGGGTCCGGGACGACATCCCGTTTGAGGAAATGGCGGACGGATTCCTGGATGTGCGCGCGCAGTGGGATTTGCGGACAACGTGGTCCGCGCAAGAAAAGGCATGGAAATTTTTCCAATTTTGGACGAGCAATGAGGCGTGCGCCCAAGCCCGACCAAAATCCTGCTCTTCCCAATGCTGCGAGGTTCGCGGATTTTCCCCGGAACAGGACTTCATTGCGGCGCTGGCGATCGAGGGCGGGCCGGAAGCGGCGCTGTCTTACTGGGACTGGCAGCCATAACGGGGAAGCCATGAAGGCCGAGGAAATGTCATTGGGGCTCGCGCCGCACGAGACCATTATCGAGCCAAACCAAAGCTGGCTGCGGGTGAATTGGGCGCAATTGTGGGAGTATCGGGACCTGCTCGCGCTGCTGGTGCACCGGGAGTTTGCATCGAAGTACAAGCAGACCGTGCTGGGGCCGGTATGGTTTATCCTCCAGCCGTTACTAACATCGCTGGTTTATACGGTATTTATGGGGCACGTGGTAAAATTGTCCACGAATGGCATTCCGCTGGTCCTTTTCTTTCTCGGGAACCAGCTTGCGTGGAATTATCTTCAGCAGAATCTGAGCACCGGCGGGGCCATCTTCACGAATAACGCCGCGCTCTTTGGCAAGGTCTATTTCCCGCGCCTTGTGGTACCCCTTTCCATTGTCTTCTCGAATCTCTTTGCCTGTGTGCTGCAGTTGATCACCTTTTTCATCATCTACGCCGGCTATGTACTGATCGTGCCGGCTACGGGCGGCATTCACGTGACGCCGATGGTGCTTTGCATCCCGCTGCTCTACCTGGACGCGGCGGCGCTCTCGCTGGGCGTGTGCCTCTGGCTATCCTCGCTCACGGCGAAGTACCGGGACCTGAGCCAGGTGCTGCAATTGATCGTGCAGCTCTGGATGTTTGCCTCGCCGGTGCTCTATCCCCTGGCCGATGTTCCGCTCAAGTGGCGCTGGGTGATGGAGTTGAACCCGATGACCGCCATCCTGGAGTCGTTCCGCTATTGCCTCCTGGGGGTGGGAACCTTGACGCCTGAATCGGTGACCGTTTCAATCGCCGCCACGCTGCTGCTCTTGCTGACGGGAATCCTTGTATTCCAGCGGACCGAGCGCACCTTTATCGATACCGTCTGATGGACAAACCGATCATCGAAGTCCAGGGCCTCTCGAAGCTCTACACGCTGGGGAGCATCGGGGCCACCAGCCTGCGGGAGTCCGCGGAGCGCATCTGGGCAAAGGTCCGCCGGAGGCAGCGGGTGAACGGCAAGCACCTTACCGCCCGGTTTGCGCCGGAGCAGACGGGGCCGCTGCCGAACAGCTTCTGGGCGCTGCGGGAGATCGATTTTTCCGTACAGCCGGGCGAGGTGGTGGGGTTGATAGGCCAGAACGGCGCGGGTAAATCGACCCTGCTGAAGATCCTCTCCCGCATTACCGAGCCGACCAAGGGACGCGCCATCCTGCGCGGGCGTGTGGCCTCGCTGCTGGAAGTGGGCACCGGCTTCCACCCGGAACTTACGGGACGGGACAATATTTACCTGAACGGCGCGATTCTGGGGATGAAACACGCGGAGATCACGCGGAAGTTCGACGAGATTGTCGCCTTCGCGGAGGTCGAGGATTTCATCGATACGCCGGTCAAGCGCTACTCGAGCGGCATGACCTTGCGGCTGGCCTTTGCCGTGGCGGCGCACCTGGAGCCGGAGATATTGCTGGTGGATGAGGTCCTGGCCGTGGGCGACGCGACATTTCAGAAAAAATGCCTCGGAAAAATGGGGGATGTCGCGCGGCACGGGCGGACCGTGCTGGTGGTCTCGCATAACATGGCTTCCATCCTGGCGCTGTGCCAGCGGGGGATTATTTTGAAATACGGCACCATCCACCGCGCGGGCCCCATCCAGGAGGTTGTCCACAGTTACCTGGAAAGCTCAAAGCCGGAGGAGATGGTTGCGCTCAATGAGCGGCACGACCGGGAGGGGGACGGCTCCATCCGGTTCGAGTCCATCGCCATCGAGAACGCCGTTGGCGGCACCATCCGCACCGGCAGCCGCTGCAAGGTGACGCTCGGGTACAAGAGCATGAAGCCGGTGCGGCACGCCCGTTTTCTGCTGACGATCTATGACATGTCGCACATCTCGATGTTCCAGTTGGACAGCGAGGCCACGGGCGGCCTGCCGGATGAATTGCCGGCCGAGGGCTCCGTCGTGTGCGAGACCGAACCGCTGAGCGTGACGCCCGGACGCTGCTACATGAACCTGGAATTGATCCGCGGCCACCAGCTTGCGGACCGCGTGACTTACGCCGCTTACTTCGACGTTGAGGAAGATGACTTCTTCGGCACGGGCAAACTCCCGAAGCGCGAGTGGACCCTGACGGTGATGAAACACCGCTGGCGGGCCGCCTGCGATACGGCGGCGATTTCACCATGAGCGGGCCGCTGGTTCTCGCGATTCCCACTTACCATTGCGCCCATTACCTCCCGCACACGCTGGAGTCCCTCGCGGCGCAGGGGGATGCCGTCCGGTGGTGGCTTCAGGATGGCGCCTCGAAAGACGGCACGGCGGATATCGCGCGAAAATACGCGCGCCCCGGGGATACCGTGGTGAGCGAGAAAGATCGCGGACAATCCGACGCGATCAATCGCGCATTCGCGCGCATGGGCGGGGAGATTGTCGGGTTCATCAACGGGGACGATTGTCTGACGCCCGGCGCTGTGGCGGCAGTGCTGGAGGCATTCCGGCGGAACCCGGAGATCGACCTGGTGTACGGCGAGGTGGAATGGATCGACGCGGAGGGAAACAAGACGGGCGATCACCAAGGGGAAATCTCCACGCTGGAGGAATTGCTCGATCTATACTCCGTATGGTTTCGCGGGCGCCAATGGGTGCAACCGGAGGTTTTTTTCCGGCGTTCGCTTTGGGAAAAGGCCGGCCCGTTCAGCCTGGAATACGATCTGGCGTTTGATTACGCCTATTGGGTGCAATGCATGATGGCAGGCGCCCGGGTGCTGCGGCTGGAGCGGCCGCTGGCCCGCTTCCGCCTGCACGAGGCGCAGAAATCGACCAACGCGGCGAAGGCGGCCGCGGAGATGCGGGAGATTGTCCGCAAGGCGCTGGCTCTTTATCCGCCCATCTCCGCCAAGGCGCGCGCGCGGGTGATCGCGCAGATCAATTACGACGATTACCAACTCGCCCCTTCTCCGAAACTCTCGTTCGCGAAGGCGCTGCTGCGGAACCCCGGCTGGCTGCGCGCTCCCGCCGTGCGCGGGCGGCTGCTGGACACTTTCCTCCGCAGGACATGACGCCGGGCAGCCTCTGGTATCAGATTCAGCGCGACTGGAAGCGCGGTTTCGCGGCGACCTGGCACGAGCGTTTCGTGAGCCAGCGCATATTGGAATGGCGCAATCCTTACTCGGAATTGCCGCATGAGGAAGTGCCGGTGCACCTGCTGACCGGCAGCGACGACTGGCTGCTGGCGTGCTGGATGCTGGCGAGCTGGTTCCATTTTA
>DATAXI010000142.1:0-7902 GCA_036266845.1 Chthoniobacteraceae bacterium
TTCGCCTTCCCAAAACAAAAGACAAACCCATGAAAATAACTCATACCATCCTCGCCCTGCTGGCTGCGGGCTTCCTCGGCCAGACCGCATTTGCCGGCTCGGACATGAACACCACCATGACCCAGCAGCAAAATGGCTGCACATGCCCGCAACCGCAACAAAACCTGGCGGTCGTCCAGGACGGCCACGGCTACTATCACTTCCTGTTTTACCAGGTAACCAACACGCCGGCTGCCGGCTCCGTGGCGCTCTCGACCGCTTCCGGTGGCGTCATCACCAGCCCCATGACGGTCCAGAACGGTCCGCTGCCCGATAACGGCCAGACGAAGTACGTGATCGGGACGAATCAACATGGCAATGCCCATGCGGCTTACATCCCGGTGACCTCGCACTTCGCGCAAGCGGGCCAATAAAGCCGGCGGGCGGGCAAATAGCCGGCTGGCGTTTTGCGCCAGATCGCCGGCAATGATTGCCGCTTTTGGATCACCCTGGCGATTCGTTGCCAGGGTGATTCCATCGCAGAAAATCAGGGAGTTCGGTTTTTTTAGAGGATATTTGGCTGGAGGTGAGCAGCTTCCCGCCCCGGGCGGCAGGGCATGCCGGGAGGTGGCGCGCGACGTGCTAAGGCGCACGGCGTGTTTCGAAAATACCTCCTGGCAATCTGCGCCGCGCTGGCGCTCAGCCTCGCGGGCGCGCATGCCGGCGATGCGGTGGCCATCTCTCAGCACGATGGATTAACCTGGGCGGACGTGACGGTGGGCGGACGGGTGCTCCATTTTGTGGTGGATACGGGGGCCACATCCTCGTGCATCAATCTGGCGGCGGCGCGCCGGATTGGAATTCCGCTTGGCAACCCGGTGACCATTGCCGGTGTGGGCGGCGAGACAACCGGGTACCGCTGCGGCAATTTTCAGGCGAGCGCGGGCGGAATGCGATTGCCGGCGGAAGTGCTGGCGCTGGATCTTTCCGGGCCGGCGCGCGCCTGTTCGCAGCCGATCGACGGATTGATCGGCGCCGATTTTTTTCGGGGAAAAGTGGTGCGCCTCGACTTTGCGCGCGGATTGCTGATGGCCGTTGCGCAACCGGTGGACGGGGGAATGCCGCTGCGATTCCTGAACGGCGTGATGTGCGCCCCGGTGGCATTGAATGGCGGAAGCCGCCAATGGACGCGCTTGGATACCGGGTGCTCGGACACCGTGGTCTGGTGCGGCCCCACGAGGCCGGGCGGCAAGGATGCCCGCAAATCCGTGGCGCTGGCATGGCCGGGAGCCCATCGCACCAAGGCGGACGTGGCGGTGGGCGGGAGGGACCTGGGCAGCCTGGCGGTCACCCTGCGCCCGAAACAGATTTTTCCCGGGGAAGCCGGTCTGCTGGGGAATGCCGCCCTCTCGAAATATCGGGTAACCATTGACGCCGTGCACGGGCGCCTGGCGCTGGAATAGCCGGACGGCGAAGGCCCTTACTTCCGCTTCAGCAGGACTCCGTTGGAGTATTGCTTCACCAAGCCATACTCCTGGGCGATGCGGCGCATGATGTCCATATCCGGGATAAACATCGGGTGAACCGGCGTCAGATCGACCGGGAAAAGCAGGAGCCCGGAGAGGAACCGGTCATCGCCCTCCCCTTGGGCGCGCATGCGGTACTGGGGATCGAAGGGGCGGAGATAATTGAGATAGTAGGACGCCACGAAGATGTAGTCCATGGACTGAAACTCCTTAAAGACCTGCTGCTCGTCCGCGGGACCGAAGATATCGGAATATGGCGCGATGTGATAGGTGGGAATGTCCCGGTAATTCAGCTTCAGATACCGCTCCAGCGCCTCGTCATCGCCCAGTGGCAGCCCGATTTTGACCTTTGGCAATTGTTCCAGCTCCCCTCCCATGGGAAGGAGCTTGCTGTAATGGATGCGCGGGCGCGGCGCGCCGGGCGCGAGGTGATCGTAATTGTCGGGGTCGTAAACGACATTGGCCAATTGGGCGCGGGTCTCGAGCACGCCCATAATGGGCTGCTGGTAATGGTCCCAGATGGAGATTTGTACGCTGATGGGGAAGATGAGGACGTAAACCCCGCAGAGGGTGTACCACGCCGCCGGCCGCAGCCAACTGGCGGCCGCGAGGGCGACGATGAACAGCCCCATGCTGTTGATCCAGACGTGGCCGGGATCGCACCGCCCCGTCGCCGGCAGGATGAGCAGACCCAGCAGGAACGCCAGCGCCGCACAAAAAGGAGCACCGCCGGATTTGTCGCGCAACGCCAGGACTCCGAGCTTTGGGAAAACCCAGACCGCAGCGGCCAGGAAGCCCAATATCTGGGCGGTGGGAAAGATCGGGAAACTCGCGGCTCCCTTTCCAAACGACAGGATGGACGCAAAATAAGCGGGCGAGAAAATCAGCATCGAAATGCCCAGCCCCGCGAGCACCGAAACCACAAGCGCCGAGAGGCGACGATCCGGCCCGAAGAAGCACCATCCAAAATAGACGAGGAGGGCGATGGTGAGCGCCAGGCCCATCTCCGGAGAGATGGAAAAGCTGAGTAACGGAAAAAGCGCGCCCGCCGCCGCCAGGAGCGCAATGCGTTTACCGCCGTCAAACGCGCGGTGAATGTGGCGCACGGCACAAAGAGAAGCCATCGCGATGATAAAGCGGAGCGGCGTGTATTGCAGCCCCATCGTCAGGTTGATCCATTGGAAGGCAACGAACGCCATGACCAGCAATCTGGCGCGCCCGTTGATCTGGCTGATCACGTAGGCCACCAGGGCCAGGCCAATGAGGTAATGAAGAACCAGCGTCGCAAAGTAGGCCTGCTCCTCGGAGATGGCCCCGCCAAAGCAATGATAGAGAGCAACGGGAATCGAGAGCATCGCCGGACCGTAATCGAACGCGAAATCCGCGTAGGGAGCCCGTCCCATGATTGCCGCCTCCACGCGCTGGGTGAAGTAGGTAAACTCCCCGTAATGGGTCATCGGCAGGACGGTGTACCAAATGATGAGGACCGCGAACGTGAGCAGTTGGAAGCTCACCATGACCATCAGCAATGAACGCAGGCGGACGGGCTCGTCCCGGGCGATCACCGATTGCGCGACGGGGTCTCCCTCCAGGCTCTTGGGTCCGGAGAGGTATTGCCACGCGAAGAGCGCCAGCAGCATGAGCGCGATGGCGGCCTGGGCCACCGTGTTATTGAACCCGAACTCCCAGGACTGCGACGGGCTTTCCGCACTGAGCGGCACGTGATACGGCAACAGAAATATGCACGGCAGAAATACCGCGACGATCCCGATTTGCACCCAAAGGAAAACCGGCGAAACGCCCGCGGAAACCTTTCGCTTGCGCGCTGAATTCGAACGGTTCCGGGACATGGGGCGATTACTTCCTGCTACTCGGGATTTGGCGCCTCGGAGAGGGTGAAGTTGACGATGTCGAACGTCATCATGCCCATCTGTCCGGGAGTGGCCGGCGCATCCGTACTGAAGAACAGTTTGCTCTCACCCGGCGGCAGCGTGAGGCGGATATTGGAGGCCTTGCCGGCATGCTGTTGATCCACATGCCAGCTCTCGTAAGCGCCATCGCCCTGCAGGGTTACGGTCCGGGGCGCCGCGGTGGCAACGTAGAAGGCGGCATACTTATCGACCGGGGCATTGGTCGGATTGGTCAGAATCACGTAACCGTTGCCGCTGGCCAGGTGGTCGCGCTGGCCATTGGGGCTGTCCTGCTCCGGGTACCAGCCATCGGCAAAGAGGGGGCCGGGCGGCGGCAGCACGGGATTGGGCGAGGGATGCAGGACCACGCAAAAGAGATCGTTGCGCGGGCTCTCGATGACGTCGGTGCGTCCGGCAGCCCGGTACTCCGCAAGCAGGGCGTTCCCATGGTCGGGGTAGCCATCGCGATTCACGTAAATGCCCGAGAAACCGTACTTTTCCAGCGCGGCGATTTGCTCGGCCGGGGTCATCGGTACTATCAGCCGCTGCCAGGCATCCCGCGGGCGCCCCTTGTCCGTGCCGAAGGAGTACCGCAGATTTTGGGTGTAGAAATAGGGACGGAAGTGATCGTACGCCGGAATGCCGGGAATGGGGCTCTCCGGGAAATCCATTACCGGCAACTGGAAGACCATGCCCGCCTTTGGCAGGGTCTTTTCCATATCCGTGGCAAATTTGCGGTCGGAATCGACCTGGGCGGCCACATAGCGCATATCCTCGCCGGCGGTGGGCGGCAGCACTTCCCAGAGGCCGAACACCGAAATCAACAGTGGGGCGACCATCGGCCACGGCGAGCGCCAGCGCCTTGAGATGAGGCTGAGACGGCGCGCGGCGAAGAGGAGGGAGATGGCCAGGATGACGATGCAGTAGCGGGTGGTCGAGCGGAACATCTCGAACTTCAGCACCCCCAGCATCCCGTTCACGCCGCCGACCGTCGCGTAGATGAAGGTCCAGAAAACCAGAGTGGCCTCCAGCGGGATGCGCTTGCGATCCCGCACAATTGCCACGCGCACCGCGTAGCCAACCAGCCAGAGGAATGCCGCGATCCCCACAAGGCCAAAGTAGCAGGCCGGCGGAATCTCCGCGGGCAGGATGGTCCACAGATAAAACCGCTTTCCGATATTGGCAAAAGCAGGGATGCGATGGGTGGGAAAAGGGATGAAGCAATCGACCAGTTTAAGCGCGTAGTACTCGAGGTGCGCATAGGTGCGGGTGGCGACGCTCGGGTTGTGCCCGTGAAGGATGGCATAGCCGATCGTATCCAGGTTCATCACCATGAACGCGGCAAAGGCCGCGCAGCCGATGGTGAACGCCGGAAGCGCGGCGCGCCAGCCGTGGCGCACCCATTGGATGATGAGGCCGATGCCGACGATCTGGATGAAGATATTGGTGAAATAGACATTCAGCCATCCCGTGAGGACGGCGATGCCGATGGAAATCCAGTAATCCCGCGTGCCAATGCGCAAGCCGGAGCCGTTGGTGATCCAGAAACAGACCAGCAGGGCCAGGGCCATATGCCCGTATGCCGTGATCACGAAATGATGGAGCGAGTGGGCAAAGCCGAACGGCGCAAAGCCAAAAAAGAGCGCGCCGCAAAAAGCCCATTTCCAGTCGCACTTGAGCCGACGCGCGGCATAGTAAAAGGCGAGCGCGGCAAAGACCTGAAGCATCATGATCATCACGTTGCAGGCCGGGAAAAGACCAATCACCTTGGCCATGAGGCCGGTACCCCAGATCAGGAAATCCTCGGTCACCGGATAATCGTTCCAGTTGGCGACGTACGGGGCGTTGAGCCTGGGCTCGCTGTGAAAAACGATCGGCCAAAAATAGCCGTCCTGGGCCGCCTTGAAACCTGCGATGTCGGACTTTACGTCCGCCCGGTCCGCCGTGATGCCGTACTCGATGGGGATGCCCCAGGATTCCGTACTGAGCCGTCCATACACGGTGCACCAGATGATCATGCAAAGGACGGCCAGTACGGCCGCCCTCAGAAGATCGGCGCCCGGAACCGCCGGAGCCGCGCTTTTCATGCGGCGCGGCCGCTTCTTCCTCGGGGAAACGGGCTTGGGAGCCGGGTTACCCGGCGCCTTTTGGCTGGGGGCTGGATTGGGTTTACTTACTTTCGCCACGGGCTCGTGGAATATGCTGGCGCCGCATGGGTGAAGCAATGGAAAATCCGCCCGGCGCCCGGATTATTTCGAACGGCTCGCTCCCGGATTTGCGAGGCTCCGGATTGCATGAAGCAATTACGTTTAAGGGGCCTCATCGTCAATCGCGCGCAAGCCCGAAAAACACCGTGGGGTTACCGCCGATTTTCATCGTCCGAGAGGGGAGCGTGATAATTCGGGGGGAGCGGCCGGCCCAGCCACTGATACTTGACCTTCCGGTACGTCTGGCGGGCCGCGTTGAAAAAGGCGGGCGGCAGCAGGCAGAGAAGCCTGCAAGGGATCAATTGCAAGCGCACGGTCGGGCCGCCATTCAAGCCAATCTGCGCAACGTAGAAATCCGCATCCCCGGCGCCCTCGATCTTGTTCCAAACAATCAAACGCAACACCTCCCGAATCATTCCCATGGGGGAAGGCCGGCCAAAGATGGAATAAAACGCGTTCCGCCGCAGCGGCTTTGGCAGCTCATGGCAAAATACCGACCAGCCCGCGACGACATCGAGGTAACCTTTTCCCTTCTCCTCCGGGTCATCCCTCCGGATGACCGGCGGCTGGAGGACGGCACAGGGGATATCCTCCACCAGGAGCTTCCGCCCGATGGCAAGCTGGGGAAAATTCGTGCGGATCCCGAAGTAACCGCTGATCAAATCGCGGGAGCCGATCAGCGCGTTCCTGAACACGACGGAGGCGACAAAGCTCTGGCCTGTGAGAAAAGTGCGAAAACGGCGTTGAATCTCCGAGGGGCGCACGGCGGCGCCGGCGGGCCACTCCTCCTGCCGCGGCCCCCCGGCAAAGCATGCCTGCGGGCGCTCGCGCCGGAGCGTATCGATGAGCGAGGGCATCCGCTCCGGGAAGAGGGTATCATCATCTCCCAGGACCCAGGTGTATTCCCCCTGCGACAATTCCACGGACCGGAGAAAATTTGCGCCGAAACCGATATTCCGGGGATGGCGCCACACCTCCATGAGAGGCAGGAGCGGGCGAAAATGCTCGCAAATCTGCGCGGTGCCGTCGCTGGAGCAATTGTCCATGACCGTGAGGCGATGCTCCCTGAGGCAACTGGCGGCGATGGCCTCGAGGGTGCGGCGAAACGATTTTTCCCGATTGTAGGTGATCAGGAAAACGTGCAGCAGGGGGCTGCCCGGCGGCTGCTCGGGCGTACTCATGGAATCTTGAAAAGGCACTGGCTGCGAGAAGGGACTCTACTCCATGCCGCTTTTTGGCGGGGATGCCAAATGGAAACCGATTGGGAAACCGATTGGGAAACCAATTGCAGTTGAACGGATATGGCCGGTTGTCTAAAGTGCCGTTTGGAAAGGCGCATCCGGCCGGCAGGATGTCCAATATTATGAAACTTGCTGTTTTGACGGCGGCGGTGGTGCTCCTCACCAGTCCGGTTGCGTGGACGTACGATTTATCCAAGGCGGAAACAGCCGCGAACGTCCCGGACTCCGGCAACCAGGGCGCCACCTTTCCCGTGGATTCCACTGAGCCTGCGTGGCAAAACAGCGGCGTATGGGTGAAGGCCGGCCAGCATGTGGAAGTGGAGGCGAACCCGAAGGATCTCTGGGATATTGGCTGGGGTCCGACCACCGCGGCCGGCTATCCCGAGCAGCACGATCCCAACGGAGGCCTTCCCCAATATCACCTCGGCAAGATGAACACCGATTGGCACTACGGAGCGCTGATCTGTGCGGTGGGCAAAGACCGGAAGGAGGGAAAAGACCCGCAAAACGAGGTGGAGATCGGGATGAAGCGCGGCTTTACCGTGGACCGCGACGGGTGGCTGTATTTCATTTGCAACGATAACGACGCAGCCCCCGCAACCGGGCTGCCGGGTTACGGGGATAACTCCGGGATTGTCCATATAAGGATTACCGTGAAGGACCATGCGCCATCCACCGGTGCAACTCCGAATATTTTCGACGCACAGTCGGATTTCTCGGGCGCCAAAAATCCGCATGGCGTGTGGACTTACGGATGGACCGATGAACTTAACGGAAAGCTCCACGTTTACGGTGATACTTATGTGAAGTATGACGGCACCGACTGGACAGACGACACCATCCTGGATTCCGGGGCTCCGCAGCTCGCTTACCATCCGCGGTTTTTTCCGGAGGATAACCATATTCCGGCGAAGGTCATGCTGATCCATCCGGGGCCGCAGGGAGAGTATAGCCACTGCCGGTGCACGATTCCGAAAGCCGGCATGTATGATATTGATGCGAGTTTTGCCGCGCTGGATATCGGCGACCCGCACGTTTA
>DATAXI010000191.1:0-37282 GCA_036266845.1 Chthoniobacteraceae bacterium
GATGAATCTCAAGTATTACCGCGATATCGCCGTGATAGCCTTTCCGAATGCGCCCATCGAAACGGTTCGAATCAGCGATTTCAACCCCACCATCACCAGCAGCGAGCCTGGCTTCGACGGCCGGAAAATCATCGATGGCGATCCCACGACGACCGCCGTACTTCCCCTGCCCTCACCCGTCAAGCCGGTGTATGTGCAGTTTGAATTTTCACAACCCTACCAGGTGAGGAATCTCACCATTACCCCCGGCCCGGGTGGCATCTATTCCGCGACTGGCAAACTGGAGCGCTCCGATGACGGCATCCATTTCTCGAACGTGCGCGGATTCCGTGTGGAAGCCGGCTCGGACCCCCAAGGCTGGACGGTCCGGCCGACATTATCGCGCTTTTACCGGGTTGTCTTCGACAAGCCGCCGCTCGGCCTGAACGGGAACCCTCCGCCGCAAAATATCACGCTCGGCGAGGTCAGCCTCGGGCCATCACTGGTTATCGATAACTTGCCGGGTAAGACGGCATTGATTCGCCCAGTCGGAACGATCCCACCGCCTCCGCCGCCGGCGCCTGCCGGCGATCTCGCCATCGATTCCACGAAAACGATCGATATCTCCGGCCACATGACTCCGGACGGTCAATTGACCTGGGAGGCGCCCGCCGGCGATTGGACGATTATCCGCTTCGGTTACACGACGACAGGTAAGATGAACAGCCCTTCCACCGCCGAGGCGCGCGGGCTGGAATCGGATAAATTGAGCGCTGCCGCCACCGACCTGCTTTGGTCGGGGCTTACCGCGAAAATCATCGCCAGGGCCGGCGCGCTGACGGGGCAAACCATCACGGCCAGTTGGGTGGATAGCTGGGAGGCGGAAAGCCAGAACTGGACGCCAAACTTTCGCGAGGAGTTCCTGAAACGGCGCGGCTACGACATGACGCCCTATTTCCCCGCGCTCGCGGGCCATGTGGTGGACAGCCAGAATAAGACAGAGCGATTCCTCTGGGATTTTCGGCGCACGGTTGCCGACCTGCTCTCCGATAACTTCTTCAGCCGCCTTGCGCAATTGGCGCACCAGGCCGGGATGAAACTGACTACGGAACCTTACGGCAATGGCCCGTTCGAGGATCTCTCCGTGGCGCGCAATGCCGATCTCATTCGCGGCGAGTTCTGGCCCAGCCACGATATGGATTTCGATTACCCGCCCAAGCTGGCCGCTTCCATTTCCCACACCTACGGCAAACCAATCATCGGCATGGAATCCTTTACGGACTCCGTGGGCCGCTGGCAGCAGAGTCCGGAGAAATTGAAACCGCTCGGCGATCTCGTTTACACGCTGGGCTGCAACCAATTCACCCTGCATGAATACTCACACTCGCCATGGCTGAACGTGGTGCCGGGAATGACCCTTGGCCAGTTCGGCACCAATTTCAACCGCGGCATTACCTGGAGCGAGCAAATGGTCGCGTGGATTCACTATCTCACCCGCTGCCAGTACCTGCTGCAGCAGGGGCTTTGCGTCGCCGATTTTCTTTACTTCAATGGCGAAGCGGTGCCGGGAAACATCGGCCTGCCCCTCTTCCGCGGGCGCCGCACCGGTCCCATGATGCCACCCGGCGGTTACGAAAACGACGATTGCAGCGAAGACGTAATTCTCAACCGCCTGAGCGTGAAGAATGGCCGCCTCACGCTGCCGGATGGAATGAGTTACCGCGCGCTGATTCTGCCGGCTGCCAGCACGGCCAGTCCGGAACTGCTGCGCAAGCTCACATTACTGGCCGCGGGCGGCGCCACCATTATCGGACCGCGTCCGTCCGGGCCTCCCGGTTTGACTAACTACCCCCAGTGCGACGCGGAGGTCAAGAAATTGTGTGATAGCTTGTGGAGCAGCGGGAAAATCGCCGATCCTCCCTCCCTGGAGGAAGTCATCAAGCGTCTCAGTCTGGAGCCCGATTTCCAATACACAGACAAGGGCGCGGCACTTCTCTATACTCACCGAAGTGCTCCTGGGATGGACATCTATTTCATCTCCAATCAAAATGGAGACTACGAAAGCACCGATTGCCTCTTCCGCGTGCACGGAAAGACGCCCGAGATATGGCATCCCGATACGGGCGTGATCGAACAAGCGCCGATTTATTCCGAGGAAGGGGACCGGACCCGCATTCCGCTTCGCCTCGATCCTTCGGGCTCGCTCTTCGTGGTGTTTCGCGATTCCAAGACGAAACCCGCGAACCATGCCGTGGCGCTATCGCGGCTCGATCCGCCTCCGCCCACCGCGGGCGGAAACCTGGCGGTCATGAAGGCGACTTATGAAGGAGTCGGCAAGACAAGTGGAATCGATGTAACCGCCCAGGTGCTTCCATTCGTGCATGACGGAGGGCTGAGCATGACGGCCGATCCGAGCTGGTTTGACAAGGATCCCGCGCACAACCAGGAGCGGGAGTTGAGGGTGGAATATGTGTACAACGGCCAACCGGGAGTCGCCACCGTGCGGGACCGGGAGCGGATCACGATTGGCGCCGCCACGCCATCGACCCAGTTTCCCGATGCACGGCTCAAATCCGAACCCGGTGCTCCTTTGAAAATCGAGGCATGGCAAAACGGCACTTACCAGGTCAGCACCGCTGCCGGGAGCAACATCAAGACCTCGATTGCCAATGTCTCACCACCAATGGCCGTGCCCGGTCCATGGGAACTGACTTTTCCGCCGCATTGGGGCGCTCCGGACAAGATCACGCTGGATCATTTGATCTCCTGGAGCGATTCACCCGAGGATGGCGTGAAATACTTCTCCGGGACCGCGACTTATCGCAAGACCCTCACGATTCCCACGGCAGTGCAGGGTCCGGGGCGACACCTTTACCTTGACCTCGGCGATGTCAAAGTAATCGCCCAGGTTTTCGTCAATGGGCAAGATCTCGGGATACTTTGGAAGAATCCCTTCTATGTGGATATCTCCGGCGCAGTGAAGCCGGGCGATAACCTGATCGAGATCAAAGTAACCAACTTGTGGCCCAACCGCATTATTGGCGATGAACATCTGCCCCCCGATTGCAAATGGGCAGTTCATTGCCTTGTGGCGTGGCCCGACTGGCTCCTGCAAAACAAGCCGAATCCAACGGGGCGTTTCACCCTGGAAGATTGGCATAACTGGACCAAGGACGACGCTTTGCTCCAATCCGGCCTCATCGGACCAGTACGGCTGGTCCCCTCTGTGGAATCGACGGTGGCAAAATAAATGAGTTAGAATGGGATCATGAGTTCTCCCCTGGCCACTTCCTCAAACCAGCAGGGCTTCTCCCCGGGATTGCCCGGCCTTCGCGCCCGGTTCCGGAAGCTGTTTGAATCCACCGTAACTCCGGCAGACCGAGTCCCATTCTGGCAAAAGGTGGCTTACGGTCTTGGCGGACCCGTGGAAGGCGCCGCCGTGTGGATCCCGCAGACCAATCTGATGCCGGTCTTTAATGTCGGCCTCGGCATCAGTCCCGCCGCGTTGGGCGCCGTGGTGATGCTGTGGCGTGCCTGGGATGCCTGCGCCGATCTGGTTACCGGCAATCTCTCCGATAACGCGCGGACGCGCTGGGGTCGCCGGCGTCCGTTCATCGTGCTGGGCGCGTTGCTGACTGGCTTGACGATGCCGCTCATCTGGTGGGCGCCCCAGGGCATGGGGGAGTTAGCGGCGTGCGCGTGGATCCTGATCTCCGGTATGATTTTCTATGCCTGCTTTTCGCTGTGGGCAATGCCGTACTACAGCCTGCAATTGGAGATGACTCCGGATTACAATGAGCGCACCAACGTCACTGCTTACCGCGCCTTTGCGCAGCAAATCATGAATCTCCTTGCGGGATGGGTGCTGGCGCTGGCCGCCTGCCCGCTATTGAGCAGGCACGCGGACCATTCGCCCGATCTCGTGAATGGCATGCGCTACATTAGCATTGCCCTTGGTTTGCTGACGATCGCCCTGGGCGTTCTTCCGGGCCTCTTTGTCCCGGAGCGCTATTACCGAAAGGACGCAAGCAAACAATCCGCCGAAAATATATGGACCGGACTCAAACAGACTTTTTCGCGAAAACCATTCCTTTGGATTCTCGCCATTGTTTTCTCGAAGACGTTCGGGTTCGGTATCGTCAACGCGTTGACTTTCTATTTGAACGCTTTCTATGTCTGCCGGGGAGATATCAAACTGGCCACGGCAATCGCCGGGGTATCTTCGACTCTCCTTTTCGCACCGAATCTCTTTGCCATCCCGCTCTGCACCTGGATCGCGAGCCGAATGGGCAAGCATATCCTGCTCTATGTCACCGTGGCATTCGGCATACTCGGCTCCCTCTCGGTTTATCCCTGCGTTACTCCGGCACATCCGTGGCTTCAGGTTATTCCATCGCTGCTGATCGGCCCCATCGGCATCGGCCTTTGGCTCGTCATTCCCTCGATGCAGGCGGACGTTGCCGATTACGATGAACTTATTACCTGCCAGCGGCGCGAAGGGAGTTTCTCCGCCATCTTTTCCTGGTGTCTCAAAGCTTCCAATGCCTTGACCTCCGGTTTCGGCGGCATCGTGCTCGTGCTAATGGGCTTCAAAATAGCCAATGGCGCAAACCAATCGCCCCGTGTCCTGGAAAACCTGAAGCTGCTCTACATCTGGGCACCGGTCCTCTTCCTCTCCTTCTGCCTCTTCGCCATCAGCCGTTACGACCTCACGCGGGAACGCATGCGCGAGATCAGGAACGAACTGGAGGCGAGAAGAGGCGCCATCTGAGAAATTCCCGAGCAAATCGTTGCATCATGACCTCCCTGCCTTTCCTTGCGATCCCGGCAAATCCAGCCGCACGTGCCGATCGCTACAGACTGATTCTACAAGCCCATCTGGATCGCGCCGAGACGGATATCGGGCAACTGAAGATACCTGCCCAACGCGGGCCGACGGCACAAAAGTCCACTCGCGTATCTCCGCAAATCTTCTTTCAGGAGACTGGTTCCACTCACTTCGAGTTGCCGCACGGCAGTTTAATTCTGCTGCAGGGAGATGTCGCATTGCTCCCTGCCGGCATGCCGCGAAAAGAGCGCTGGTCAGGCGCTGATTTCCTGGTTCTGGCCGGAAGCTTTGCCATGGAGAATCTTTCCTTCCGCTTCACAAGGCTCGAGCGTAATGGAGGCAGGCTCATCGAAGCCCCGGCGGATACATTCGCTTGCGCCCACTCATTTGCCGCGCTGCGCCACGCGGAGGAATTAACCGAGCCACAGCCCGGGGACGCTATCTCGATGCGGCTCCGCCAAGGCCTCTACCAGGCGCTGCTCGCGCGGCTCATCCAATGCCTTACCCCTTTGCCGCAACTGCCCTGCGCCGGGGCAGACCTCATCGACCGCTGCAACGAGATCATCGCGCTCAGCGCATGCCGGGTGGACTTTTCAGTCGCCTGGCTGGCGGGCAAACTGGGGCGTTCGCCGGACCATGTATCGCGCGGCTTTCGCGCCAGGACCGGAAGGCGCATTATGGAAACCGTGCACCGCCGCCGGATCGACGAGGCGCGCCGGTTCCTCCGGGAGTCCGATATGAATATCGACGAAATCGGCTGGGCGTGCGGCTTTTCCCGCCCCTCATACTTCAATTACATCTTCAAACGAATTTCCGGCGCCACGCCCACGGCCTATCGCATGGAGATAAAGCGGCGCCTCCAGCGCAGCGCACTCGGGTCCCCGGCAGGACCGCCCATTGCCCGTTGAGCGTTTGCCTTGACTTCTATATCATCGATTAATCGCATGAAAAAGCCCTTTCACTCCAGCCGGGCGTTCGCCCTTGTGCTCGTGCTGATCATCGTCTCCTTCGCCGCCGCCATCGCAGTCATGTACCTGCTCAGCGTGCGCCAGGAGCGCTCCGGCGCCAGCGCTTATGCCCAAGGCACCGCCGTGCGGGAATTGGCGTCCCAGGCGGTGAATCTCGTCATCGGCCAGGTGAACGCCGCCACTCACGAGGGGACGCTGACCAAGCCGGTCTCCTGGGCGTCCCAGCCCGGCATGATTCGCACTTACAACACCCAGGGCGCGTTATCCAATGCCTATAAACTCTATTCCTGGAGTAATATGATTGAAAGCGGAATCGGTTTCGCTCCTGCCTCGGCGCCGGAATTGCCTCCCGCCACCTGGTCCGCCAGCCCAGCGCAGTACACCGATATCAATCAACCGGTGAATAACGTTTATCCCATCCTGGACCCTGGCGTTTTCGATATCGCCACCTCGAGCAGCAACTTTGTCGGCATCACCAATTCCAACGGCATCCAGTGGGATTTTCCCGGCGAAGCCGGCCTAATTACTCAAAGCTCTTCCTACTACCCTTCCACCGCCAACAAAATGCCAATGCCGGTTCAATGGCTTTACATCCTGCAAGACGGTTCCTGGTCCACTCCCATCAATCCCAATGGAAATACCGTGACCATCCCAAATGCGAGCGGAAGCAATCCCATCGTGGGCCGCATCGCCTTCTGGACCGATGACGAAACCGCGAAGGTCAACCTCAACACCGCCAGCGAGGGCGCCTTCTGGGATACACCAAAAGCCGGCACCGCAGACGAATTGCAATTCGCGGGGAATCCGCCGTTGCAGACAGAGTATCAACGCCTCGCCGGCCACCCGGCAACCACCTCGCTCAGCGCGATTTTTCCCGAGTTTCTCGGCGGCGCCGCCGGCTTCTCGCGGTGGACCGCCGCCGGCAGCCCCAATTCCACCTTCCTCACTGCATTGCAGTCCATCTATGGTTCCGGAACATCGGGCAGCCAGACCAGCCATGGAATTAATCCGCGGACCTCATGGGGCGGCAGTTCCACAAACGGCGGCTCCCAGGGCGGCACTTATCCCATCAATAGCTATCTCGCCAATTATGAGCCGCAGGTATCAATATATCTTCCTTCATCGAGTTACTACTCTCCCATCCCAACGAATACCGACCGGCTTTACGCGACCGCAGACGACGCCTACTTCCAGCCCACCTATTCCGGCAGCGATATCCGCGCGGATAACGTCGCCTTCACCAATTACAAGATCACCCCGCAATATCTTTCCCAGCGGATGTTCTTCCTGACCGCGGACAGCCAGGCCCCGGAAACCACTCTGTACGAGACGCCGCGAGTGAGCATGTGGCCTATCACCTGGCCGGACCCGACCGCCTCTTACTATGTCAGCAGCAGCCCCATCCGCACCGTGCCGGCCAAACCCGCGGCGCTCACCCCCAGTCCCGCGAACCTAAGCTCCAATCCCTGCATGGCCTTCCAGGAAAAGCTGCTCTCTTTTTGTAGCACTCTTAACGCGGGCGGCACCAATACGACCCAAATCTACCCCTATTACTTCCAACGCCAGGACCCCGATAGCCCGACCTCCGACTGGACCAACATTCCGCGCAATCAGACCCTCGTGAATTATCTCACCGAGGAACTGGGCGATCCTAACGCTCCCAATGCCCTCGCCGCGGCGCCGGGTATCGGCACCAGCCTTGGCGCAAAATGGGACGCCGATCAACCCGGCACCACCGATTGGATCACGCTCAATTGCTTCGATTACATCCGGTCGATGATCAACCAATACACGTTAAATCCAAACCCGCCCCAGGCCGGAGCGTTGCTCTACAGTTATACCGCCGTCAATTTGGGCGGCCTTTCGCAATATGGGGAATTGAACTCCTTTACCGCCGCGCCGTTGAATATCCCGCTCAACGGCAATACCTACAACACCGAGGGCACTTATCCCGCGTTGCGTGAAGCGTCGCTCGTATTCTACGCCACGCAGCGCAATATCCCGCACTTCAACAAACTGGCCCAACCGAACACGAACACCCTCGTTCGGGATGTGCAGAATCCTGATAACTGGTCCAATCTCATCACCTCGACCGGCACCAGCGGCAACAGCCAGACGACCCACATGCGGATGGTCGTGCTCCTCGATTTTTCGGAGATGATGCCGGGCATCTACAATCCCGGCGAATACACCGCCGTTTACCGGCCTGTATTTTGGATCAAAGTATCGGGATCGACGCCATTCAAGATCAATGGGCAATCCATCAATTTTCCTCTTGCCAATGGAAACGTCGTCCAGTTTTACCCCCGCCAGACCAAGCCAAATCCCGTTTCCCCGGAGTATTCCGCCACGCTCTACTCCGGTACGGGTGCTGCAAAAGCCTTTAGCGACGCGGTCTCAAGCGGATCGTCCTCCGTCTGGTCTCTTATCAGCGACGATATCGACCTCACGAAAAATCCCGGTCCCAACCCCTACTCGTTCAACTTTACCGGCTCGAAAATCCAGATCGATGTCTACGCCATCGATCCTTCCGGCAACATCAATATCGATCCCACCGGCAACCCGGCGAATCTCGTTTACTCACGACAGCTCGATTTTTCCACCTGGAATCAAACTACGGCCTTTTTTGGCGGACGCGCGTCCGGGCAGCTTCCCGATCCCATCGCCCCTTACTGGAATGTCCGGCAAGCGCCACTCCTGTCCAGCGGCGCTTCCGTGACATCCGCCGTCAGCCTTACCAGTACGGCTACGGTCTCAGGTGGCGTTCTGATGCCATGGTTCGGCAATGCCGGAACCGCAAGTCCTAATTGGCAGCAGGAAATCGTCCCGCAGATTGGGACGATCAAGAATATCGATAATCCCGCATACCAATGGGGCACGACACGCGACTTCGGCTCAACGAGCCTCGATCCCAGCACCTCGGCCAATAACACCAGTTCGTTAATGTACGCATATCAATGCAGCACCGGCACCACGACCTATACTTCATGTATCTTCGACGATCGTGTCAATGCCCTCATCGGCGATACCACACTTACCGGACTTACCAGCGATCCTCAAAACGGTTCGTTCCCTGGCGGCGCCTCGCAGACACTTTTTGCCGGGTCCGGCAGAACGCTGGGTCTGGAAGGCTATCAGATCGTGACACCGTATGATACGGTCATCAGCCTCGTTGCCGATCCGGGATCGGAAACGGGCGCTACCGCCGCGGGCGCCAGGGCAGCCGGTGATCCACGCCTTACGGGACGCGGCATCGCCGGAGGAAACGTTCCGTTTGTTCCCATCAATCAGGCTTGCCCGGGCATCATGCCAGTAAATCCGATTACACCCATCACGACTGGTGGCCTCAATTTTGGAACCGCCACCGGCCTTTTGACTTACCAGGCTCAATACGATGAACTGGGATCTCCGGGGCCATTCCCACAAATTGTCGGCATCAAGCCGCCCTGGCAATTTGGCAACAGCATGATGGCCATCCGCGGCGGTTATACGAACACGGGCAGTTATCCGGCCGTCGCAAGTTATCTGATGGGTCAAAATGATGACACCGCCGGTCTCGCCGTCGATTCCAACGTCTCGATGACGATCAACCCGAATTGGGACTGGACGCGGCTGCCGGGCGCGTTCAGCGACGGCGCTTACCTCCTGCGTCCGGACCAGGAATACCAGAGCGTTTTCCAGCAGCCCGCCGGTTACAACACGGCCGCGCTGGATGTCCCCTTCTTCAGTAGCGCCCCCATTGATGAAGGCTCTGGCTCCACGAATTACTCCACACCCTTCTTTTCCCCCAGTCGCCAGGTGCCGTCGCCAGTGCTTCTCGGCACACTGCCGGACTCGATGACCACGGGCTGGCAGACGCTGAATTTTTGCCCCGACCCCGCGGTTCTCATGAACTCAGGCGCCGCCCACCCCGGCATGGGCGTTGCGAATCCTCCCAGCGCCACTGGCGCGGCGTACAGTTCGGCGCCGGATCACTTGCTGCTCGATCTCTTCTGGATGCCGGTGTCCGAGCCTTACCCAATCAGCGAAGAATTCGCCACCGCCGGCAAGGTAAACCTGAACTATTCGATCATGCCATTCCCCTATATCCAGCGGAAGACTGCGCTCGATGCCGTGCTAAAATCGGTCTGGCTTACCGCAATGCCTTCCCCCTCCGTCCTTTCTTCCTTCCCGGCTTATTACAAAAGTTACGGGCTTCTCTACGAAACCAATCGCATGGACCTTGCCCATACGCGCTATCCCATCAATGTGGATGCGACGTTGCGCGCGTTCGATTACAAATTTCAGCAGGGCGATATCTTCCGTGTCGCATCCCAGATATGCGATATGTTTCTCTATCCCAATGACCCGAACAAGCCGGATACGCTATGGGGCGGGGATAATAATACAAAGGGCATCGCCGGCGCCGATACTCCGCCCTCCACCAAAAACATCACTAATTGGTGGGCATCCAATTCCTTTACAGCCGACAACGAACGGGAATCACCGTATGGCGCCATTTACTCACGCATCACGACGAAATCGAACACTTACACCGTCCATTGGAGAGTGCAGACGCTTCAGAAATCGATGACCAGTCCCAGCCAATGGACGGAGGGTGTGGATAAGGTGGCATCCGAGTTGCGTGGCTCAACATTGATCGAGCGATATATTGATCCCGGCGCCGTGCTGCCGGATTATGCCGCATATGCCTCTTCCACAAGCGGACAGGCGCCCCTGCCCATGAGTTATTACTACAAGTGGCGGGTCGATTCCGAATCTTACTTCCAGCCCTCGCCCTGAGTTCTCCGCATGCGAATTGGCAGCTTATTATTCCGGACAGGCCAGCGGCGGGTGCGCCGCGCGGGGCGGCTTGGCTTCACACTCCTGGAGTTGATGGTCGTCCTTGCCATCGTCACGGTGCTTTCAGTTGCCGCCGTGCCGGCAGTCGAAGGTACGATCAGCAGTATCCAACTCAAGGGAAGCGCCAATAGCGTCATCGCGCAACTTGACCTTGCGCGCCAGACCGCCAGCGCGCGCAACCTGCCGGTACAGGTCCGCCTTTACCAGGATACAACAAAGTCTCGTGATAATAACGGTAATTTTCCTTTCCGGATTCTCGCAATTGTCATCCCGGCTTCGATCAGTGGCGCTGCCAGTGACGAGTTCGTCGGTCATCCCGAGCCCATGACCGGAGATGTTATCATCGACTCCGGCAGCAATTACTCCAGCATCCTGAATCCCGCCGCAGGTTCCCCCGGAATGCAACCCATCGCCGCGACGGAACTGACAACCGCTCCTGCCGCGGTCCAATCCCTCCCTTACATCGGGTTTGATTACCTCGCCAATGGAAGGCTGGCCCTTGACCCGCGGCAGCAATGGTGCCTGACGATACTCAATCAGAAAAAGGCCTATGCATCGAACTCTTCCGGCCCGGCGGCGAACTTCGTCAGCCTCATCTTCGACGTCCAGACCAGCCGCACGACCACCTATCAGCCCTAGCGGTAACGCGAATCCAATCCCCCCACATCTATACGATATGAGAAGCCTTGCCCGCAAGACGCCCCTGTTTTGCTTCCTGGCAGTGCTTGTCTTGCCACTCCGCGTCGCGCAATGCGCCGCGCCACCCGGTCCGGGGGGGGTAAAAATGCCGGCGATCTTTGGGGACCATATGATACTGCAGGCGGGAAAGAAAGTTGCCATCTGGGGGACCGCGGCACCCGGAGCTTCGGTTAGTGTCCAGTGGCTGGATGAATCGGAGAAGATACAGGCTCAAGACGAGGCAATAGCGGATGGAACCGGGCATTGGCTGGTCCGGTTGCCGCCTCCCACCGAAGGTATCCACGGGCGCGTTCGGGTTGCCGCGGCCGGTGAAATCAGGATATTTCAGGATGTAGCGGTCGGTGAGACATGGCTCTGCGGGGGACAATCAAATATGGAGTATCCACTTGGATCGGCGCTGAACGCGAAAAAGAACATCGCGCAGGCTGGCGATCCGGAAATGCGGTTGTTTCTTGTTCCGCACCAGTGCGCATTGACGCCACATGACGATCTTATGGGAAAATGGGTCGTTTGTGCGCCGGATACCGTCCGGGGGTTTTCCGCGGTAGGCTATTACTTTGGCCGCGACCTGCGTGTCGCACTCCATGTCCCCGTAGGTCTCATTGGTTCGTATTGGGGAGGAACCATGGCGCAATCCTGGATGAGCCTTCCTGCGCTGGAAAAGGAGCCGGCTTTGGCGAGTCATGTTACGGAGTATCGCCGCGCGGAGGCGGCTTGCCCCGGTGGCGATGCCGATTTTCAGGCAAAATCCGACGCTTACAATAAAGCGGTGGAACAATGGTCGAAGGCGATAGCCGACGACCCGAATTATCAGGCCGCCAGAATGGCCTGGAAGCAAGCCGACGAGCAAGCCAAAGCCGCGCATCAGCCTGAACCACCTCAGCCACGGCCTCCGGTCCCGCACCCCACGGCAACCATATCAGAGGGCGGAGTCTTCGTTCCGACGCTCATGTACAACGGGATGATCGCGCCACTGGTTCCGTTTACCCTTCGCGGAGTTATCTGGTTCCAAGCAGATGGCAATCTGGCAAAGCCCCGGGAATATGGGCTACTCATCAAGACGCTGATCAATGACTGGCGCCACCAGTGGAATGACGTGCTGCCTTTCTACTATGTCGAGATGAATAATATGCGGGATTATCCACAAAAATCGCCCGTGCAATATAATGACCTTAGTATCTTGCGCGAGCAACAGGCGGCCGCGCTGGAACTGCCGCACACGGGCGTGGCCTGTTCCATCGATCTGGGGCTTCCCGAACCGAATCCTCATTTTCCAAACAAAAAACCGGTTGGCGACCGCCTCGCAAACCTGGCGCTCAGTGATATCTACCAACACCCCGGGCCGGTCCAGAGTCCGCACTACCACAGCTTCCAGGTGGAGCAGAACAAAGTGCGCCTTCATTTTGACGATGCAGCCGGCCTCCGCATCCGGAACGGCGGAGCGATACAAGGATTCGCAATCCGCGGCACGACGGGTGATTGGGTTTGGGCCCGGGGCCGCATCGAGGGTAGCGATATCGTGGTCTGGAGTGACGCGGTGCCGAATCCCGCGGCAGTCCGATACGCATGGGCCATGAATCCGGTTACATCCATAGAAAATGGAGCCGGGCTCCCGCTGCGCCCTTTTCGCACAGATACCGATATCGACAAGTAAACCGCCCGTCCCTCCCCCATCGCTACCGATGTCCTCGTCAAACCGATATCTCGCATCCATCAATGGCTTGCGCCTCCTGTTCTTCTTCTCCCCGGAGGCGCCGGTGCGCTTTCTCGATATCGGGAGCCACCATTTTGCCGGAAAGGGGGAAGACGGCCGCCTCTTAAAATGGGCGCGCCTGGTCGAATTGCAGGCCGCGGGTCTCGATCAAAACGATCATCACGGCAACAAATACACCGGCACCGAGCCGGCCGGGAGCCTCCGTTACCACAGCCATCGCAGAGGCGCGACCCCACTGGGTCCCAAGCTGGAAATCCGCCAGAAGTGCGCCGGCCTCACGGTCACCTCCCATTTGCAATTCCTCGGGAAACTTCCGGCTTTCCGCTCATGGACGGTAGTGTCCAACCGGGAAAAAATGCCCGTTCTCATCGATTACATCAGCACCTTCTCGCTTCTAGGATTTTCCCGCGGCAATACGCGCCCGTGGAGCAATACGCTGAGACTCCATCTGCCCGCAAATACCTGGTACGGCGAATGCCAGTGGCGGTCCGGATATCTTGCCGATTTCGGTCTCGACCGCACATACCGGCAACTTGGGCGCGCGGATTTCACCGTCGGGCGGCTGAGCATCTCCAATCAAGGCACGTGGTCAACCTGCGGCCATCTTCCCATGGGGCTGCTGGAAAACGAGGAAATGGGGATCACCCACTTCTGGCAGATTGAACATAACGGTTCGTGGCAATGGGAAATAGGCGATCTCGCCGGCGATATCTATCTCAAGCTCTCAGGCCCCACTTATCACGAGGGCCTCTGGAGCAAAAACCTGGGCGCCGGCGAAAAATTCCAGACCGTACCGGCCACATTTGGCCGTGTTGCCGGCGGCGCGCAAGAGGCGCTGCGTGTACTTACCTCCGCCCGGCGGCGGATACGGCGCCCGCATCCCGATATGGAGCGCCTGCCCGTCATCTTCAATGATTACATGAACTGCCTTGGCGGGAACCCAACCACGGCGGCCCTTCTTCCGCTGGTGGATCGCGCGGCAAAGGTCGGTTGCGAAGTCTTCGTCATCGATGCCGGATGGTACGCCCGCCGTGAGGAGAGCTGGTGGAATACAGTGGGCGAGTGGGAGCCTTCCGCTTCTCGTTTTCCCAATGGCCTGTCCGAGGTGATCGAGGCGATCCGCCGCCATGGGATGACGCCCGGCCTTTGGCTTGAGATTGAGGTCATCGGAATCGCTTGCCCGCTTGCCAGAGAACTGCCTGATGATTGGTTCTTCCAGCGGGCAGGACGGCGAGTTATCGATCATGGGCGGTATCAACTCGACTTTCGAAATCCCGGGGTGCGCACACACGCGGATGGAGTCATCAAACGATTGGTGCGGGAATTCGGGATCGGCTACGTCAAGATGGACTACAACATCAACGCCGGTCCCGGCACCGATTACGCCGCGGATGCACCCGGGGACGGTCTGCTGGAGCACAACCGCGCTTACCTGCATTGGGTGGAAAGCGTCCTCTCGCGCCACACGGGCCTGGTCATCGAGAATTGTGCAAGCGGCGGCATGCGGCTCGATTACTCCCAGCTCAGCGTCCATAGCATCCAATCCATCAGCGATCAGACCGACTACCGCATCAACGGCCTCATCGCCGCCGCGTGTGCATCCGCCGCATGTCCAGAGCAGGCCGCCATCTGGAGTTATCCTCTCCGGCGCGGTACCGAGGAGGAAACGATCTTCAACATGGTCAACGCGCTGCTTCTGCGCATCCATCAGAGCGGGCGTATTCAGGATATCTCACCACGCCGCCTCGCCCTCGTGAAGCAGGGGATCGCAGTTTACAAAAAAATCCGCGCGGCAATTCCTCGCGGTCTGCCATTCTGGCCGCTTGGACTGCCGCGCATCGGGGATGGTTGGGCCGCCTTCGGCCTGGACTGTGGCACGGACGCGTACCTCGCCGTATGGAGACTCGATGGCAAAAATACACAACAAGCCTTTCTGCTGCCAGAAGCCTGGAGCAGCGTCTCCTGTATTTATCCTGAATCAAAACCAGTGCCTTTTCAATTGGCCGCCCGCGGCCAGTTCAAAGTCCGGATGCCGAAACCCTTTATGGCACGCCTTTTTGCGCTCCATAGCCGGCATTAGACAATTCATCAGGCTATAAGCGAATTATCGCATCGGAACCTACATCCACTGTCATCCAAAAAAACGGAGCTTAACCTAAAAACGTGAATGGAAGCCCCGCAAATCGGGAGTCTCGTTCATCTGCAACAATTTGCGATATAGGAACCTGTCACATATAGGAACTTGTCACCCAAAAGATTCATCGTGGAGCGATGGGATTTTATTTTCAAATGGACATTCGCGAATCCTGGCGAAATCCCATTCCCGTTTATTGGCTTGATGGAAAAAGGGTAAGCGCCCGTGAAGCGCCACTGGCGGCTTATCTCGTAAATCTCAGAGGATGGGTCCTGGACACCCGCCACGCGCTACTTGAGCGCTCTTATGAGGCAAATTGAATAATGGGATACATGATTGGCGTGCTCGTACTGTATTGCGTGAGACGGCTCCGACACTGATGCTGCGGAGCCATGCGGAAACATCCTTGGCCGTTATTCCCGCGATCATTGCGGTATCAAAAGCTCGCGAGAACGCACCCAGGCGGTCATGCGCGTAGACTTGATGCGGAACGCCTTTTTGCCCTTCCCGCAAAAGTGGCAGTTGTTGCCACTTTTTTCAAGATTGTCCGGTGATTTTACGTGTTCAGACGTGGGTGTCCGTGAATATCAAAAATGGCTTGGAGGCCTTTATTCATGCCGCTTTCCCCCAATCCAGCCCCTTATCGCACGGAGCCTACGGGGCTCGAACCCGCAACCTCTGCCGTGACAGGGCAGCGCTCTGACCAATTGAGCTAAGGCTCCTCGCGATGAGGCGAGCCGCGAAAACTAGCGCTCGTGCGGACGCGAGGCAACGATTTTCTCCAGAGAATTTTGGGGCCGTTCCTCAGAATAATCGGGTCCTGCCGCGCGGGCACGTTTTGCGGATTGCGCCCGGCAGAGGGGTGGTTTAATCATCGGCCCCGTGATGAACCGGGCGATTGAAGAGATCGATGTGCGCGAATGGAGTGGGGCCGCGGACGATGGCGCGGGTGGGAATGGCAGGCGGCCTGTGGAGGCGCTGGAAGGGGGGCAGGTCCTTCTATTTCCCCGCCTGGCCTTCGCGCTGGAGGAGCGGGAGCGGGGTTATTTGACGCCCGCTGTGCTGGCAAAGTCCAAGAATGTGAGTTTTAACCCCGCCACGGGCAAGGCGGGGGGGACGAGCCTGGAGGGGGCGGAGCGGGAGGGCCTTGCGACGATGATGAGCCGCTTCTCGGCTTCCGCGAAGGATTTGGTGGACGGGCTGCTGCCGGAGTACCGGGGAAAGATCGGGCTCGGCCGGACCAGCTTCCGGCCGGCGGAGATCGCGGGGCGCGCCAGCAGTTGGCGCAAGAACGATACGCTGCTCCACATCGACGCCTTCCCCAGCACGCCCACGCATGGCGATCGCATCCTGCGGCTTTTTTGCAATGTGAACGCGGAGGGCAAACCGCGCGTCTGGCGCGTGGGCGAGCACTTTGAGCGGGTGGCGGAGAGGTTTGCGCCAGGTCTGCGGAGGCCGGGCTGGGGCAGCAGCACGATGCTGCGCCTGCTGGGCATTACAAAGAGCCGGCGCACGGAATACGATCACCTGATGCTGGAACTGCACGATGCGATGAAGCAGGATAGCCAGTATCAGGGGCAGGTGGAGCATACGCAGTGCGAGTTTCCCAGCGGCAGCGCATGGGCTGTGTTTGTGGATTCCGTCTCGCACGCGGCGATGTCCGGCCAGCATCAGCTCGAGCAGACGTTTTACCTTCCGCTCAGCGCGATGCATGCGGAGAGCCATGCCCCGCTGCGGGTGCTGGAGCGCCGCCTGGGACGGCGCCTGGCTTGAGGCGGACGAGAAGCCCGGCGGAGCCGGATCGTTTGCCTGCCGGCACTCGCCCGCTATATTGCAGCAGCGTTTTTACCCTGTGAATTTTCCCGCGCCGTCCGTGTTCCGAAATATCTCTCCACGCAAGCTCATCCTGGCAGGGGTCCTCATCTGCTCCATTGTCGTCTTTCTCCTCATCCTGCTGGCGGGTGGTGTGGCGATTCTGCATGAGGCCGCGCCTCGCAACGGGAACGCCGGCGTTTACGGCACCATGGCGGCGGTCAAGCGGGTGATCATCCACCACTTTATTCCGCACTTCATCCCGCATCACCACCGGTGACGGGGATCGTCACTCCAGGGCCACCATGCCGTGGCGGGCTGCGTAGCGGGTGAGGCTGGCCACGTCGTGGAGATTGAGTTTTGCCATGAGATTGGCGCGATGGTTCTCCACGGTCTTGAGGGCCACGGAGAGCATGGTGGAGATCCCCTTGCTGCTGTGCCCTTCCGCGATCAATTGCAAGACTTCCCGCTCCCGCCGGGAGAGGTCCGGGCGCTCGCCGCCGCGGCTTTCGCAGAGGAGATTGCGGGTGGAATCGCTGAAGTAATTGCCGCCGCCGGCGATGGTGGAGATGGCCTGGCGCAGGATGTTGAGGCCCTCCAGCTTCTCCACGTAACCGTGGGGCCGCTCGCGCAGGGCCTGCTTGATGAGGAGGCTGTTGCAGGTGCCGGAATAGATGAGGACGCGGGTGCAGGGCAGATCCTTGCGGACGCGGCGCAGCACCTCCGTGCCGGAAATGCATGGCAGCACGAGGTCCAGGATGAGGAGGTCCGGCCGGCAATCCCCGCAGAGCCGAAGCGCCTCGATGCCGGAACCCGCCTCGCCAATAATATCGTAGTGGGTATCCCGCATTAATACCCATGTCAGCATGTCCCGGATCGAGACATGATCATCCACGATCACAATTCTCTTTTTCATCCCTCCATTCTCCTGGGATTTGTCTGGCCCGCTGGACCGCACTCCCCCAGCCCCCTGCTGGCGCGATGCGGCTCCCCAATTGGCCGACAATCTCCCTAGCACCAAAGACTTGCCGGGGGCAATGCCAAATTCTGCCAAGTGCCGCTTATTGCCTGAATATCTTTCGCCGGACGCGAATCGATATCAGACCGCGACCGCCATTCCGCGCAATTTCACCACCGCGCCGCGCAAGACGCCCAGGGCGCGCTCCACTTCCGCTGCGGTATTGTAGCGGCTGAAGGAAAAGCGCAGGCTGGACCGTGCCCGCTCGGTGGAAAAGCCCATCGCCTTGAGGACGTGGGAGGGATGGACGGAGCCGGTGGTGCAGGCGCTGCCGGCGGAGCAGCAGATGCCGGCCTGATCCAGCAGGATGAGGAGCGCCTCGGAGTCCACCCCTTCAAACGCGATGCTGGTGGTGTTTGGCAGCCGATGCTCGCGGTCGCCATTGACCTGGGTATCGGAGATCGTCTCCAGCACGCCGCGCTCAAATTCATCGCGCAGGCCGCGCACCGCCTGATTCTCAAAAGCCATCTGCCGGCCCGCCAACTCCGCGGCGGCGCCCATGCCCACGCAGTAGGGGACATTCTCCGTGCCGGCGCGCTTGCCGTGCTCCTGTCCGCCGCCGATGAGGTACGGGGTGAAACGGGTGCGCCGGTTCACGTAGAGGACGCCGACGCCTTTGGGGCAATGGAGCTTGTGGCCGGAGGCGGAGAGGAAATTGATGTGGGAATGGGCGTGCGCGAGGTTGATGGGAATCTTGCCCACGGCCTGGACGGCATCGGTATGGAAGAGAACGCGCTTCCTGTGGACGATTGCGGCCATCTCCTCGATGGGAGAGAGGACGCCGGTCTCGTTATTGGCCCACATGATGGAGACGATGGCGGTGTCCGGGCGGATGGCGCGCTCCAGCTCGTCCAGATCAATGCGGCCTTTTTCATCCACGCCCAGCCAGGTGACCTCGTGGCCGCGCTTGGCCAGCCACTCGCCATGTTTGGCGATGCCGCTGTGCTCGACGCGCGTGGTGACGATGTGCTGGCGGTCCGGGTCCATCATCAGCGCGGAGGTGATGGCCGCGTTGTTGGACTCCGTGCCGCAGCCGGTGAAGATGATCTCCTTTGGCTCGCAACCCAGGAGCTGAGCCACCTGCTCCCGGGCGCGCTCCAGCGCCGCGGCGGAGCGCCTGGCCATGGAGTAAGCGCTCGAAGGGTTGCCGTATTCCTCCGTCAGGTAAGGCATCATCGCCTCGATCACCGTGGAATCGGTTTTCGTGGTGGCGTTGTTATCGAAGTAAATGATGTCTGACATGGAACCGTGCACGGTAGCGGATTTTTACAGATTCGAAATCAGAAAAATCGCCGCGTCAATTCACTCAGCCGCTGGGCTGCGATGACGGCCCACTGCGCGAAAAGATGTGCGTGGCGCAGCCATTCCAGGCCGAAGGCGCGCCAGGTGACGTGCGGAGTGGCGACGATGAGCAGCAGAGTCAGCACGGCCAGATTCATCAGATAAATAATCACCAGGGAAAAGAAGGTGCCGTAGTAGGTGAGGTCCGTCTGGCCCTTGGGAATCATCCAGAGGGTGAAGGAAACATGGAACGCCCATGTCACGCCAATGAGGGCGTACAGCCAGCGGTGGTAGGGCTCCAGGCTCCAATGGAAGGAACATGCGCCCCACACGGCGATGACGAGGATGGAGTAGAGCGGAAAGAAATAGGGCGCGAGCGCGATCCAGAAGTTGTGCTTATCGCTGATGATGTGCCCCCCTTCGGATGATACGCGGAAGGCTGAGACGCGCCCGCCCATGATCCAGACCCAGATGGCGTGGGTCAGCTCATGGCCAAAGACGTAGATGACCAGCGGCCGGGGCAGGCCGAAGAATGCGATGATCCAGAGCAGCGCCCCGAGGCTGAAGAACCAGCACTCCTCGCTCAGCCAAAACTGGTGATGCACCGCCGCATGGCGGAAGCAGGTAAAGAACGCCTCCGTGGAGATCCACGCCGGAGGCAGCAGAAAGAAGGCGATGACGGTATTGAGCCACACCACCGGGATGGTGCGCGGCCTGGACTGCCTCTGGCTGCGGAGCCCGGCGGCGCGCAACTCTGAGCGGCGGCCCCGGCTGTTCCGGCGATTGCTCATTCGGCAAGAAAAACCGCCCCGCTTTCAGCCCCTCCTAGGCGCGGCCCATGTAGGCGCCGGTGCGGGAATCGACCTTGATCAACTCGCCTTCCTTGATGAAAAGGGGCACCGTGATCTGGAGGCCGGTTTCCAGGACGGCGGGCTTCTGCACGTTATTGGCGCTATCGCCACGGACGCCCTCGGCGGATTCGATCACCTTCATGACCACGGAGGAGGGCATATCCACCTGGACCGGGCGGCCCTCGATGGACAGGACTTCCACCTTGAGGTTCTCGACCAGGTAATCCTTGGCATCCTTGAGCAGGTCTTCGTTGAGGGAAACGGTTTCGTACGTCTCCGGGTCCATGAAGTGGAAGCCGGTCTGGTCCTTGTAGGAGAACTCGAGCTGGGAACGGCTCACATCGACGGTCTCCACCTTGTCCGTGGAGCCAAACCGCACGTCCGCGCTCTTGCCCGTACTGATGTAGCGGATGATGGCCTGCACGAATGCCCGCAGGTTGCCCGGCGTGCGGTGCTGGACTTCGAGGACGATGGCAGGGTTCCCGTTGTAACGGATTGCCATGCCTTTGCGGAGATCATTTGCGAGAGCCATAAATTTTGGAAAAAGGGAGATTTCTGAGCCGGGCACTATGAGCGGGAAGCCCCCCTTAGGCAAGAGGACATTCGCAGGGCGGATTCAGGGCGAGCCGGGTTTGGATGACCCGGAAACGGAGGGGAGCTACCGCAAAGGAACGCAAAGGATTCCGCCTTGATTTGGCTTGATTTACCTTGATCCGGCTCGGGACGCCCTGATTTCGGGCCTTCCCCTGCCTGCCGGGATGGCCCCGGTTGGGATTTCAAAGAACTGACCCACATTATCAGATTGATTGACGCTTGCCAGTGGCAGGGTTGAATTTTCCCGAAACATGCTCAGTTACGCAGACCGGATTCACTGCCTTTATCCATTCCTCGATACCCCATGAAAACCCAGCCTTTGACGGGTCGCCTTTCGCTCCTTTTGGCTTCATCGGGTTAGACTGCCAAAATCGCGAACCGCGCCGCCTGCACGACCCGCGGATAGCCCATATTCCGATGTGAAGCGCAAGGTTTGATAGACGACCCGTCGAATCGTTCTTCAATCAGGACCGTGGGAACTGCACGGTAGCCGATAGCAGGCGCATATCGCATTCAGATCGCATGCCCCCCCGATTGCGATCTCCGCCGACTGGAATTTCAGAGGTGCTAGAAATCTGACCTTTGGCGTAGAGCGGATTCAGAATCTGAATGGCCTTGTCGGAGAGCGTGGCGTCTGGGATAGTGGGCAGCGATTGAAAACTGTATTTTCCGTCGCTATTTCAAACGAAGAACCACCCGTGTTTGTGATCGCTGACGACGAAATCGAGGCTTTGAATTCGGCGATCCTTCGAGCGAACGAACTCGAAATCAAAGTCGCCAAAAATCCAGTCGCCAAACGTGACGGGGAATACCCGAGTTTTGACGACTTCACGGCGAACTTTTCGTTAGTGCGGAATTCTATCGACCCACTGGCGGGCCTCGGCGGATACCTTTTTGGTCCTCTGGGATCCGAAGGGGATTTTGTCCGGCAGAATTCGCCGCAGCGCGTTTGGACATTGATCGAAAGCGAAGATTTATGGTGGATTACGCCTGGAATCCATATGGTAAACCGTCTGGGTTACCTCATTACGCATGAGGAAAGATCAGCAGAAGAGCGTGCCTTTCTTTACGACTAATGACGTCTAAACAGCCAAATGTCCGCTGGACGCGCGAGCACGCACTTATCGCGTTGAATCTCTACTGCAAACTCCCGTTCGGTAAATTGCACAAAGGTAATCCGATTATTATAGAAACCGCCAAGAGACTCGGACGAACGGCAAACAGCCTTGCGATGAAACTTTGCAATTTCGCGTCTCTTGATCCTATCCAGAGAGCTCGCGGCATCGGAGGCTTACCAAACGTCTCACAGCAAGACCGGCAATTATGGGCTGATTTTCTGGAAGATTCCACGACTTTGGGTGAAGAAAGCGAGGAACTTATACATAACCTCTTCACAAAGGAAGCGAGTAAAGAACTGGATTTTCTCGATCGCGACAATGTTCGAACCGAAATCAGACCCTATCCAAACGGAGTTCCCACTGAAGGTACAGCAACGGTGAAAATCCGGCGAGGCCAACAGTTTTTTCGGCAATCGATTCTTAATGCATACGATCTGCGCTGTTGCATCAGTGGAATCGGCGTTCCAAGTTTGCTCGTCGCGAGCCATATAATGCCATGGCGTGATTTTCCGAACGAACGCCTCAATCCCAGTAATGGTCTTTGTCTCTCTAGCTTGCATGACGCTGCATTTGATTCTGGCTTAATAACTCTCAACGATGGCCTGTGCCTTGTCCTCAGCAAGCGGTTGCGGAGTTATCTGCCGCAAGCAGCGCTCGATTACAATTTCGAATCCTTCGAGGGGACACCTATCCGATTGCCTGAAAAGCTTGCGAAGCCGGACCCGAAATTTCTTGATTACCATAGACGCATCATTTTCCAAAAATAAATGATCGATTGTGTAATACAATAGTCTGGGGAGCATTTGATCTGAGGCATCAAGCGTGATGCCCGCATCAACCAGCAGACCACGCTGCGCGCAAAACCATGCGTTCCATCAAACAGGAACTGATCTAAGGGTTAGGCCCAACCTTACCGCTGCACCCTTCCGCTGGCGTCGCCTTTGGCCAGGGTTTCTACTTCCTCCAGCGTGACGCGGTTGTAGTCGCCGGGGATGGAGTGTTTCAGGCAGCTTGCGGCTACGGCGAAGTTGATGGCCTTGTCGGGATCGTCGCCGCGGAGGAGGGCGTAGATGAGGCCGGCGCCGAAGGAATCGCCGCCGCCCACGCGGTCCACGATGTTGATATCGTAACGGCGGGAGAAGTGGCTCTTGCCGCCGGTATGGAGCATGGCGCTCCAGCCGTTGTGGCTGGCGGAGAAGCTTTCGCGCAGGGTGATGGCGACTTGCTTGAAGTTGAAGCGCTCGATGAGCTGGCGGGCTACGTCCTCGTACTGGCCGTGCTCGATCTGGCCGGAGGTGACCTCCGCGCCCTTGATGTTGAAGACGCTCTCGGCGTCCTCCTCGTTGGCGATGCAGACATCGACAAATTCCATGAGGCCGCCCATGACCTGGCCGGCTTTCTCGCGGCTCCAGAGTTTTTTGCGGTAGTTGAGATCGGTGGAGACGGTGAGGCCGTGCTTCCTTGCGGCCAGGCATGCCTCGCGGGTGACGGCGGCGGCGCTATCGCTAAGGGCGGGGGTGATGCCGGTCCAGTGGAACCATTTTGCGCCGGCAAAGGCGGCGTCCCAATCGACCTCGCCGGGCTTGATCTCCGCGATGGCGGAGTGGGCGCGGTCGTAGGTGACCTTGGAGGCGCGCTGGCTGGCGCCGCCCTCGATGAAGTAGATGCCGATGCGGTCTCCGCCGCGGACGATGTGATCCACACCGACGCCGATGCCGCGCAGCTCATGAATGGCGCGCTGGGCCATGTCGTTCTTTGGGAGGCGGGTGACGAATTGGGTCTTGAGGCCGTAATTGGTGAGGGAGACGGCGACATTGGCCTCGCCGCCGCCGTAGGTGATCTCGAGAAGGTGCGCCTGTGAGAAGCGGAGAAAGCCGGGGGTGGCGAGCCGCATCATGATTTCGCCGAAGGTGACTACCATAAGTGTGCGTGGTGATTAGGGTTGGGAGGACCGATTGACGCAGATTTCCGCCGGTTTGAAAAGCGCTCTAAACGAAATGCAGCGGGAGGTCCGATTGCGGGATGAGGCGATGCTTTTGCAGGAGGGCGCGGAAGCGGGCGAGGCCGGCTTTTTCTTCGTCGCCCATGTCAAACCGGATGTGCTCAGTAAGGTAATGCTGGGCGAAGGCGGGATCGAAATCGCGCTGGAGGCCGGCGATCTCGCGGACGCGCTGGAGGCCGGCGAGCTGGACGGCGCGCAGGGCGCGGGCGACGCAGCAGGGGCTCTCGATCTGCCGGCGGATCTGCCACACGGCATAGACAAAGGGGAGCCCGGTCTGGCGCAGCCAATCCTCCCCAAAGTCCAGGTACTGCACGCCCGGGTGCGGCTGCTGGCGGAAGCGGATGGCCTGGTTGCCAATGAGGAGCTGGGCGCGGTCGCCAGAGGGGGGAAGATCGGCGGGCTCGAATGCGGGAGCGAGGCCGCGAAACTCCGCGAGGAGGCAGCGCAGGAGGTTATTGGAGGTGCGGGAGGCGGGGTCGAGCGAGACGGCGCGGATATCCGCGAGGGGTGCGCAATGCGCGAGGAAGACGGAGTAAACGGGCCCGCGGGAAGCGATGGCAACGCCATCCACGATGGGAAGCTCCGGCCGCCGCAGCGCCTCGAATACCGGGACGAGCGCCACATCGATCTCTCCCGCGGCCAATAGGTCCGCCAGGCGGGCGGGATGCTCGAAGACGACATCGCCGTCGTAAGGGACGATGAGCGGCTTGGCGTTGAGGTACTGCACGCAACCGACGCGCAGCCCGTGAAGGACGGCAAAGGGGGTCACGGCGTCAGGGTTGTCCGCTCCGGAAGGAGTGGTGTGGGTTAAGATGTAAATTCAAGGATACGCTGACACCCAAGGTTATTGCGCAGGCGGTTATGCGCAGGCCAGCTCCGGCTTTTCATCCGGGCGGATGACCTTGTGGGTGCCGGGGGCGACCCGCTGGTAGTAGGTGTTCCGTTGCATAGGTTCGCGCCCGGCCTCGCGGATGGCCTTCTCCAGGGTATCGATGTACTGGCGCTGGGGGGTTTTGGCGCCCGCCATGTGAAAGATTTTTTCCACGACGATGGTGCCGTGCAGATCATCCACGCCGTAATTGAGCGCGATGGCCGCCAGCGGCAGCCCCAGCGCGACCCAATAGCCGGTGATGTGGTCGATGTTATCGAGATAAATGCGGGAGACGGCCAGGTTCCGCAATTCCTCGAACGCGGATGCCGGCTTGATGTGGGCCATCTCCGTGGTCTCGGGAACAAAAGCGAACGGGACAAAGCCGGTGAAGCCGCCCGTCTCATCCTGGAGATTGCGCAGGCGCCGGAGGTGATCGACGCGCTGCTCCGCGGTTTCGATATGACCGTAGAGCATGGTGCAGGTGCTGCGCTCGCCCATCTGGTGCCAGATGCGGTGGACCTCCGCCCATTCATCGGCGTTCTCTTTGCCGCGGCAGATTTTATCGCGCACTTCCTGGTCAAAGATTTCCGCGCCGCCGCCGGTGATGGCGTTGAGTCCGGCCTCGCGCAGGGTTTCCAGGGTATCGCGGATGGGGAGCTTGAAGACGCGATCCGCGAGGTGGCGGGCCTCGATGGCGGTAAAGGCCTTGAGCTTGAGGGCGGGATCGAGCGCGCGCAGGGTGGTGAGGAGCTCGATGTACCACTCCTTGGGCAGGCTGGGATGCAGGCCGCCGACCATGTGGACCTCCGTGATTCCCTCCTTCAGGCCCTGGCGCACGGCTTCCGTGATTTCCGGAATGGTGTACTCGAAGGCATGCGGGTCCCGCTTCCGCGCGCCGAAGGCGCAGAACTGGCAGGAGAGGATGCAGAGGTTGGAATAATTGATGTAGCGATTGAGGATGTAGGTCGCGACATTGCCGTTCTTGCGCTCGCGGACGATATTGGCGATGGAGCCTAGGGCGTTCAGCTCGTTGGACTTGCAGAGCTGGACCGCGTCCCCGTCCGAGATGCGCTCCCCGGCCAGGACTTTGTCGGCGATTGGGCGGAGGGGGGCCGGAATGAGAGCGGGATTAAACGGCATGTGAGAATTTCAATAAAATGTAGGTCCTCCAGCAGAGTACCTACCGAGCGCGCGGCGCGCAAATGGGAAAAAATGACGCATCGGCTGCGGATTTATAAGCTGAGCTAATAATCGCGATCGGGCTCTTGCGTAAGCCCCGGATGAAATCGCCCCGAGAGACGCAGTTTGTCATTCCATTCACTCACATCCATTTTGCGGCAAACATTCAACCATCCGGATTACAACGTCTCGGCCTGGCGAAATCGAATTACAGAAACGATTGCATCACACTCGCCTGGCTCGCCGTCTTCCTTGCCCTTGTCAGCCAGACACGTAATGAGCGCAATATTTTTCCCATCGCTGCAATACCATACGCGCACAAAGCTCTGAGTCGTCTGATAACTTCCGCCCGAAACGCGCAGAATCCCTTCCGGGTTCACTTCGGCAAAAGCCTTTCCAAGTTGCTTCTTCTCCGCAAAATCAATTCGCAATTCATCCAGGTCCTGAAGTGACACGTTCGGAATTTTTCCGCTCTTGTATGTTGCCACCGAAAACTGCAGCGCACCTGTTCCATCGTCTTTTGCCAGCGTGAAGGGCACATCGCTGCCTTCCACCGGGTCAGTGATGTCCTTCCACGGGCCAGGTGCTGTGATAATCAGATTCCCGAGTGTGTACTGATTTTTCATTTAGGGCGTGTTGAAGGTGTCTGGGCCGATTTCGCCCGGCTTTCCTCGGTTGAGAGTATTTGTATATTAGAAGAGACATTTGTGCCACCATTGGCTTTTGCCACCCTATGATCAAAGTGCCACTCGTTGGGGTTCGCTTTTACACCCTTCTGACTCTTTTCCGGTGGCGACATATGCTCTCGATTTAGGTTGTAGAAACTGATCGCAACTTTATATTCTGAATCCCCGTCTCATTCCTGATCTTCCTCTATACCGAGCGCCAAGGCATGGTTGTCAAGAGCGGAAGCGCGGGCGTACGCTCCCCGCGCCTTCTCTTGCTCAATAGACTTTCTAAGGAATACCTTATAGCGCTCGATTAGATCCGGCGGGAGCTCTGAAAACCATGAATTTGCAGTTTCATCAGTCGTTGCAATCTGCTCCTCGCTCATCGTTTGGTATAACTGGCAAAGCATGGCCATCTCGTTGAGGGTGTTAAAATATGCGTCTTCAATGTTCATGGGATGATATTATTCTATTTAGGCCTGACAATTACACGTATATTTTTAATGCCGAGACGTGAAATCATTGTTTGAGCCGCTGCTTGAACCGAGCTGTTTGGCACCTCCCACCGAACACCAAAACCATTGGCCGTTGCGGTTGCTGATTGACGACGTGCCAAGTTGACGGAACTGCCGCCGATGTTTAGTTTCCGATCTACCATTTCCCCGGTGGCGGCGTCGACACCGTCAAATTTTGCAGTGATTTCTCCGTTCGGGCCTACCGTGGATAACTTCGGCGCCATACCGTAGCGTGAACCTGGCGCCCCTTCCTGGTAAGCTGCGGCGTTTTCACTCATCGCAGTTGGCGCCTCCGGCACGTATTTGACAGCTTTAAAATTCGCCGAAGGCGGTGGCTCGTTGAGCCCCACGGTCTTCTCGGCAGGTGTTAAGCTTTCCGGAGCTTCTTTAAATCGGCTTAAAATCTTCGCAAGAAGCCCCGATTCCTCATCAGTAAACTTTACAGCTTGACCGGCGGCGACTGCCGCAAGCTTCCGGAGCAAAACGCCCAACTCCTTGGCGCTCACAGCCACCAGGCTGGGGATGCTTTTGAATAAGCTTGGAATACTTGCCAAGCCTAATAGGTCCAATGCTTCGCTAATCGGATTGCTCGCAATCGGGGGATCAATCTGCATCATGCGCTCCGCGGGTCCATCCTTCAGAGGCGCTTTTCGGAATTCCCCCACGCTTCCAGTCGTCCATTGACCACCACCCGGCTGGCCAGCAGGGATGCGGGCTTCGTCTGGATTGTAACCATTTGCTAAATAACAATTTGCGAATCTCTGTACTCCGATGTACCGGAAGACGGCCATCGCCGGGTAAGCGCGCTGGATTTCCGCGAGGCTGGAATTATTCTGCACCCCCCGACTGCTGTTGCTGACAATCCTCCCATGGTCCACAACGACGCCGGTGAATCCCGTTGCCTGATGCCACCCGGATTGAATGATGATATCGCCGGGGAGAGCTTGGCTTAGGGAAACTTGCTTGAAGCGGCTGTCATGGAGCAACGAGTTCCAAAGAATGGAGGTGCTAAGGACATGCCGTGGCTCCGTTCCGAGGATGATGCACTGATTAGTCGCCTTGGTGAAGATGAGGGATACCGCCAGGGCGTATTCCGAGGATATTGCGGGTGGGCCGTAAGGTTTTTTCGTGGATATGCCGATGTTCTGCATCGCCGATTGGGCTATTGCCGAACCAAAGGCGCTCGGTGGCTCTTTCGCACTTGGGCCTGTATCGATTCCTTGAGCACTGTTCGAGAAATAGACTGGCTTGATCGTGCTGAAGGCATTCCCCAATCGCCGAGCCAGGGCGCATATATTGCCGGAAGGCGCCCCCGTGGCGCAATGGTTGTCTCTGTCCATAACTCGACCCTTGCAGGAAAAGTGATGCGTCAGTTAGCTCTTTTATTTCTGTTGACTTTTCGAGGCGCGTTGCAGGTGGCGCGCGCAACCGAATGTCAATAGTTTTTCCAAAAAAGTTTCCGAACGGAAAATTTCGGGCTCTTCATCGGGCCTCTCGGACTCCTTATCAAACGGCCACTTCAGTGCACCTCCTTCCCACCCCTTCCGAAAACTGGTCGGGCTGCAGGGATTCGAAACCTGGACCTCCTCGACCCGAACGCTCCAGACCTACGTGATCAGCGAGCAGCGGAACGCCTTGAGGAGAAACCGGTTTGGCGGAGCGTCAGTTACCGACAGGTGTGGGCTCCCCCCGCTTTTGCCCCCCTCCACTTTTGCGATGGGTCAAAGTTGTGCATGAAGAGCCCACCGTCCTGACTATCCCCCCTTCGGAGCCACCTCGGCCGGTTCCAAGCGCTCCTTGCTTTCCCTTCTTCGACTATTTCTGCATATCGCGGAGCACTCTGTTCACATAATCCCAGTCTGGGTCCTCGGTGTGACCCACCTCTATGGGATAGCGTTTTTGCTCCTGAGGCATTTCGGTTAGTCGACGCAAGAATTCCTTCACTTCAGGGGTGTGAAAGACGAACTCCCTCTGCCCCTTACCAGTCAAAACCGTTGACAGGATAGAATGGCCATCTCCTTCAACAGAATTGATCAGCCTATCCTCAAATGACTTCGCCTGCGAGGAATCCTCAGATGATGGCAAACCCTGCGTCGTCGGGGCAGCGAAAGTCCAAAATATATTGAGCCGTTGAGGATATTTGCTGCGGGGAAAAGATTGATTCAGGTCTCTAAATCTAATGATCACCGGTTTTCCCTCGTGGGTTCCTTCGGCAATCGACCATCCTGCTTCATTGGTTTTCATTTGCTTTGGTTCTCAGTCTAACTAGTGGACGCGGAAATATTCTAATTTGTGGGTTTTGGACGAATGTTTTGCGGCGGACTTTGCCCACGATTCTGGTTCGCATACTCATTCACTCTCTGTTGCCCGCCCATAATCTTCAATGACCGCGTTAGAAAGCCCCAACAATCTAAGGGCGTTCAAAACCCGCTCAGAAACCACAAGGCGGGAGTCAACTGCTAATCCAAGGTCTTGAATCCCAGCTTGCCCGATTACTTTTAACCATTTGAATTTGGGAAGGCAATCGCAACAGCGATTGGATTCACCCCGAAACCGGAAAACTTTATTGATTCCGGACCACTGAAAGCATGGCATTTCCTGCCCATTGCGAAATGCCCGCGCCATTTGCACGCGCACTCAATCGCCGCGAGCCCCGAGAAATCAGATGAGAAGACCGCCATTCCGGGCGATTTGGCCCGGTTTTTGCAGCTAACTCCCGGTATGCACCGGCAGGTATTTCTGATTCTTGGGCTTTGGATGGCTTTGGCCATGGGCGGGGCGGCGCAGGAGGAGACGGGGCCGACGCGGGAGATCGATCCGCTGCCGGAGGTGCCGCTTTCGCAATTGAGCGATCCCGGAAACTCCGCGCTGGGGCAGGCGGCGCTGGCGGTGAGGCCGGGGGATTGGCGGCACGCGGAGACACCGCATTTTATTCTCCATTTTTTTCACAATTACGTGGCGGCTCAAGTGGCGGCGGAGCTGGAGTTTTATTACCAGGCGATCGCGCTGGAGCTGCACCGCGATAATACGGGATGGGAGCGGAAGTCGCACGTTTACATCTTTGAGAACGATGCGGACTGGCATGCCTTCCAGGGCAAGGCGCAGCTTGATCCGTGGACGGGCGGCATCCACTCGGAGGGCAATCTCTTTGTGGTGCGCAACCCGGCGTACAAGTTTGGGGGGCGGTCGCTGGGGCACGAGACGGCGCACCTGGTCCTGTACCGCTTTTTCGGCGCGGGCATTCCGCTGTGGCTCAATGAGGGGTATGCGGAGAATTCCTCCATCCGGCTTTACTCCGGGCTGGAGAGACGGCGGGGCTATAGTATGCTGCCGCAATCGGCGGTGTTGAGCGCGGCGCATTACATCCCGCTCCAGACGCTGACTTCCGCGGTCACCTACCCGGACGATGTGACCCAGGTTACACTTTTCTACCAGGAATCGGAGAAGCTGGTGGGTTTTCTGCGGGCGCAGAGCGAGGACGGGTTCATCACGTTCATGGATGCGCTTTCGCACGGGAGCCGCATGGACACGGCGCTGGAGAAGGGATTCGGGACGCGCTTCCAGAGCCTGGATGCGCTGGACCAGGAATTTCGCGAGTACGCCCAGCGAAAATATGTGCCGGTGGCGGCGGCCGGAAATTGAGCGGGCGGCGCGTTACGGGCTGGAAATCCGCCGCGGGATGCGCTGCTCTATAAGGCAGCCGGATTAGCTTTCCTCGCACGAGGTTTCCGAGCGAAAGTCCGCCCGAGTCCCGAAACAGCCATGCCCGCCGCGAAAAAACCGAAAGCCGCCGCCCCCGTAAAAAGCGCCGCTGTCCGCATTGTGGCCGGCTCCGACGAGGCGGAGGTGAAACGGCGCGCCGCGGCACTGGCGGAGGAGATGGCGGGGCCGGATGCGGGCGAATTTGGCCGCGACGTGATCGATGGGGCCGCGGATAACGCCGGGGACGCGGCGACGCGCATCCACGATACGCGGCAGGCGCTGCTGACGCTGCCGTTCTTTGGCGGCGATAAGCTGGTGTGGCTGAAGAACGCGAACTTCCTGGCGGATACCGTGCTGGGCCGGGCGGCGGCGGTGACGGATGCGCTGGAGGCGCTTCAGGAGACACTTTCGCAGGGACTGCCGGCGGGGGTGAAGTTTCTGATGAGCGCGATCGATGCGGACAAGCGCCGCACCTTTTACAAGGCGCTCGGGAAGCTGGGCGAGATCGAGGTATTCGATAAAGTGGATACCTCGCGCGGCGGATGGGAGGAGGCGGCGGGATCGATGATCGAGAGCCGCTGCCGGCAGCGCGGGCTGCGCATGAGCGGGGATGCGGTGGAACTGCTGGCGCTGCTGACGGGGGGCGACTCGCGCCAGGTGGATAATGAGCTGGAGAAGATCGATCTCTACGTGGGCAAGGAGCGGCGGGAGGCGACGGCGGAGGATGTGCGCACGCTGGTGCCGCTGACGCGCGAGGGCGTGGTCTTTGAGCTGGGCAACGCGCTGGCCGCCCGCCAGACGAGCCGCTGTTTTGAGCTAATGGAGCAATTGCTGAAGCAGGGGGAGAACGCGGTGGGCATCCTGCTGGTGGCGATCATTCCCACGGTGCGCAGCCTGCTGCTGGTAAAGGACCTGATGCAGCGGCATCGCCTCAGCCCGCCGCAGCAACCGTGGTTCTTCGGCGGCACGCTCAATAAGCTGCCTGCGGAAGCGACGGATCACCTGCCACGCAAGAAGGATGGCTCCATCAATGCCTTCGTGCTGGGTCTGGCCGCGGTGCATGCGCGGCGATTTGAGCTGGATGAACTGCGGGCGCTGCTCGAGGCCTGCCTCACGGCGAATGTGCGGCTGGTGACGAGCGGACTGGACGAGCGCGTGGTGCTGGCGGAGCTGATCGGGCGGGTGGCAAAGCGCGCCTGACGAAGAGCGGGTTTGTTTTTTGACCGGCTGCGCGGGAGCCTGGCTGTCGATTGTTACTTTGTATAGGAGTTAATGACGCCGTAGGCCGAGTTATCCGGGGCGGTGGCGCTTTCGAGGACATAGCTCCACTGGCCGGGACCGTCCTTGCGATATGACGGGGCGTTCGGCGCGGCATGGACGACCGCCTTGATCAATTTCTGGCCGCCACTCGGGAAGTTGGGTATGGAATAGCCGGCGCCAGGGTATTCGTATCCGTTGGAGCTGGTGGTATATACAGAGCTGGTGATGTTATTGGTGCCATCGTAAAGGGTGGCGGTGTAGTACGGCTTGGGAGTGGGCTTGCCGCTTGCGGGAGGCAGCGGCGTGGGGCTGGGGGGCGCGCCGATCAAGGTGTAGTTATCCGTGACGGGCCCGTCATTTTGCAGAATGAAGAAGAGGGTTCGCGAGGTGCCGGGAGTCATTGAGACGTCCGCCTCGTCCCATTCGAAATGACCGAGAGGAAAGACGATATTGGGAGTCGCGGTGCCGCTGTTTTCCGGAGCCGATGGCGCAACGGTAAATTCGCCGCCGGGTGCTACGGTAAATGTCCCGGTAAAGGGAATCTTCTTGTTGTCCAGGGTACGCGCCTGGAATGAGAAGCCGGAAGCTTTCGCATGGACGAAGCCCTTCTTATCGATGCTGAAAACCACGTGGGCGCTGATCTTCAGGTTGCCGTTGGTGGTGGAGGTGATGGGCACGTCGCTGAGAAAATTGACGATGGTCTTGTTGCAAAAGTTGAGCGGAAGTTTGCCGGTGATATTGACAAGCGGCTGGGGAGAGATGCCCATCATCTCGAGCACGCCGGAAAGGTTATTGGTGCCGGTGAGATAGGCCATATTTCCGGTGGCGGTGCCGCTGCCGGTAAAGCCGACATCATAGAGCAAAGCCGGCGCCACGGGGGTGCTGCTGGTGCCGGACAGGACGCCGCCGGGCTTGATTATCTGGCCGCTTAAATCAACGGAGGCCGCGTGACCGGCAATTCCCGGGAAGATCGCCGCGGCGAGCAGGAGAAGTTCTATCAATTTCCGGATTCTCATAATCCCGATTCTATCCCCATTTCCCGTAAACGAGCAACCCGGATTTCTCGTTTCGAGCGCGGCCAAATCCATCCCGCAAGGCTGGGCCGCGCCGCCAATTGACCGCGCTCTCCTACCGGTAGGTCTTGCTGTAGGCTTTGGGCGCCATGCCGTAGGCTTTTTTGAAGGCCCGGGAGAAGGAGAACAGGGAGCGGAAACCGGATTCGCGGGCGACCTCCGAGACGTTCTTGTCCGTGGAAAGGAGAAGCGAGGAAGCCTGGGAGAGCCGGGACTCGCGGATGTACCTGCCGAGGCTGACGCCGAGCTGATCGCGAAAGACGGCGCGCAGATGGCTCACGGAGTAATCGAGCGCCCTGGCCAGCTCGCCAATGGTGGGCGCCTCCTCGAGGTGGGAGCGGACGTAGCGGTTGATCTTCTCCAGGATGATATCGCGCGGGCGATCCGCGGAATGGATGCCTTTTGCAGAACCGCCGGAGTGGATATCGCAGCGGCCGGCATCGATCTCCGAGGCATGGACCAGGCCACGGAGAAGGCGGCTCAGATTGTAGGAAATCTCCACCACGTCGGGCCTGCCGGAGGCGGGATGGACATACTCCATGACGATGAGGCTGAGCAGGTGCAACTGCGCGCCATCCAGCACGCGCGGCGAATCGCGCAGCGCGGCGATCTCCTCATGGTTGGCCAGCTCGAAGGTGATGAAGAGCCACTCCATGCGGCCCTGGCTCACATCCATGTAATGATGAAATTGATTGGGGAAAATGAGCGCCGCCTCGACCGGCTCCAACTGGAAATTGCAGTCGCCAATGCGCACCGGGCCGCCGCGCTCGATCACGACCACCAGCTCGAAGCGGTGGTGAAAGTTATTGCTGACCCCCTCCGGCCGGAAGGCGCTGGCATCGGTGCGCTTGAAGAAGACGATATTATCCGGCGCCATCCCATGCTCCCAGCGCAAGCCGGAGAAAAGGCTGGCGGGCGGCTGGAGCCCGATTGCCGCGTGCCGGAGCAGGACGGCGGCGTTCTGGCCGGATTCAGCCCCCGGGCCGGCCGGGGCGGGCGCCGGACGGACGGGTTTGGAACGGGCGTGCGCTTTTTTGGCGGATTTGGGTCGCGTGGACATTGGGGTGGAAGTCCACATATTCGATGAAGAATCGAATTTCGACAATCATGCTTATTCCAATGCCTCGTCGATGACCTTCTTGAGCGCGTCAATGCTTACCGGTTTGGCCACGAAGGGGAATCCGCCGATGCCGCCGGCGCCCGCCTCCTTTTCAGATACAATCGCGGTAAGGAAGATGATTTTAACATTTTTGAGCATGGGATCGCTGGTGATCTGCCGGGCCACGTCGCCACCGTCCAGCTTGGGCATCACGATATCCAGCAACACCAGGTCCGGGATGAACTGGCGGGCGGCGGCGAGCGCCATGGAGCCATCGTTTTCCTCCTGGACAACGTAATGGCCGGTGCGCTCCAGCATCAGCTTCATGAGCCGGGTGAAGCCGGCCTCGTCATCCACGATCAAAATGCGTTTCGGTTGGTTATCCAATTTAGACTTTGAACATCACGGTTGCCCGCGCCCCTCCTTCCGGGCGGTTGTTGATCTCGATGGTGCCGCCGTGCAGGTCGATGATGGACCTCGTCACCGTAAGCCCGAGGCCGGTCCCCTTCCCCGTGGGCTTGGTTGTGTAGAATGGATCAAAAATCTTGCCCAGCTTCGACTCCGGGATGCCGGTGCCGCTGTCGTCAATCTCCGCGACGACCACCTGGTCTCCCACGTGAAACGCCTCGGTCGCGGAACCGGCCACATTTTGCCCCACGCCGGTCAATTGCTTGGAGTAAAGGCGGATGGAGAGCGTGCCGCCCTGCGGCATGGCGTGGATGGCGTTGGTCAGCAGGTTTACGAAGACCTGCTCCACCTTCATCCGGTCCAGGCGCAGCACGGGCAGGTCCGGCGGAAGATCGGTGACGAGCCTGAATTCCTGGCCGCTCATCTCCCCGCGCACCAGCAGCAGCGCGTGCATCAGGATCTCCGTGATGCTTTCGTCCGCCACCTCCAATTGGCGCGGGGCGGAAAAATCGAGCAGCCCGCGGATGACATTATCCGCGCGGCGGACGGCGGCGCGCATCTCGCGGAGAATTTCGCGCGTGTTGTCATCGCAGGCTTCCAGCCCCTCGATGTAATCCACCCCCATGGTGATGATGGCCAGGGGGTTTTTCACCTCGTGGGCGACGCCCGCGGCCAGTCTGCCGATGCTTTTCATCTTCTCTGCTTCGATTAATTGGAGCTGAATGGCCCTAAGCTCCTCGCTGGCCTGCTTGAGATTCGAGAGCGCGGAGGACAATTCGGAATTGGTCGCAATAAGTTTATCCTCCGCCTCTTTCATCTGCGTGATGTCGCGGCGGATGCAAACCAGACGCTCCACCCGGCCGGTCTCCGGGTTCAAAAGGGGCGCTTTGGTGGTGAGCACCCAGCGCTTGCGGCCCTGCGCGTCCGGCACGGCCTCCTCATGATTCATGATGGGCTGGGCGGTCTGGATGACGATGTCGTCATCGGCCTTGAAGCCCTCCGCCTCCCCGGCTGGAAAGAAATCGAACGAGGTGCGCCCGATCACATCCGCCCGGTGCTCCGCGCCGAGCGTCTTGCAATGGGCGGCGTTATCCAGCAGGTAATGGCCCTGCGTATCCTTCACGAAAATGGGGTCCGGGATGTTCTCGATGACGCTCCGCAGCAGATTGCGCTCGGCGGCCAATTGATCCTCCATCTCCTTCATCCGCGTGATGTCGCGGGACATGCCCATGGTGCCGATGATCTGGCCGCTAGGCGCGCGGAGCGGCAGCTTGGTGGTGAGCACCCAGGTGATGTGGCCGTCCGGGTGCGTCTCTTTCTCCACTTTTCCCTCGATCGGATTGCCGGTGCGGATGATCTCCTGCTCATCGGCGAATGCCTGGCTCGCGTGCTCCGGCAGGAAGAAATCGAAGTCCGTCTTGCCCAGCACTTCCTCGACCCGGGCCACGTTGAAAAGGCGCATCATGGAGGGATTGATGCGCAGGAAACGGCTCTCGCGATCCTTGAAGTAAATATTCTCCGGCATCGTCTCCATGAGGGCGCGCACGAGCGTCTTCTCCAGCTCCAGCTCCCGCTCCGCGCTGCCCCGCTCCATGGCGTAACGCATGGCGCGGGCCAGCAGTGCGCCGTCGAATTTCCCCTTTACCAGGTAATCCTGCGCGCCCGCATGCACCATCCGCAGCGCCATCGATTCGTCATCCACGCCGCTCAGCACCAGGATGGGGAAACTCCGCCCATGGGAAAGGAGGCGCTGGAAGGTCTCGAAGCCCTGGCTGTCCGGCAGGCTCAGGTCCAATAGCACAAGATGCACGTCCGCCTTCTCAAGCGCCGCCTCCGCATCGGCAAGGCGGGTGACCTGGCTGTGAATCTCGAATTGTGCCCGGTAATCGGCCAGCATCTCGGCAATAAGCCGGGCATCGCCGGGATTGTCCTCCACCAGGAGAACCCTGACCGGTTGCGGAGTATTTGGGGAATCGGGGGCCACCACTTTAGGGGAATCCTACCCCCACCGCAGGAGGAGGCAAGACGCAACAGGGCAGCGAGGAGATTGGGTGGACCCCAACGCGAGTGGAGTAGCGGAGCTATCAGTAGAGGCGGGAGGCGATAACAGGATATGCCACCCTCGCAGGTGATGGGGATCAGAATGCGGCCGGACAAGGGGGAGACGGGGTTAGCGATTGATGGTTGCGGCCATGAACGCCTCCAGCCGGCCCTCCGCCCGGTGGCCAAATAGACCGAGCGGATACGGAATGTCTGGATCAAGGTGCATCTTGGCGCGGAATGAAGAATCGACGTTGCCCGGGCCTGCGACTACAAGGATGGAAGTGCCATTACCCAAATGCTCAAGTGACTGCGAGAGGAGCCATCCAAGGCCGTGCAAATATCCCTCCTCCAATCCGAATTCAACTCCATCATGTCAAGTGTCAAGCGTTGCCCCCAATTCCCGAATGTACCAAAATGGGGCTTGCAACCCTGTGGAGGCGAAACGGATGATTCTTTTTATGACGGCAATCAAATTTAATCCGTGGGTGGGAGATCATTATAACGATGCTCCGTTTGGGAAGCGTATTCTGGTCCTTGGTGAGTCTCATTACGAGTGGGAGGAGCCAGGACATATTGAGAATTGGAGAGATGTTACAAAGGTTCTGATCCAAGAGCAAGTCAGGG
>DATAXI010000209.1:0-6350 GCA_036266845.1 Chthoniobacteraceae bacterium
ACTCCCCGCCCCACTCCACGCCCAACCCCCAGGGAAACTCCCCGGCCCAAGCCCAAACCGAAGCCAAAACCCAAGACCAGCCCCAGGCCGAAATCCAGGGCTTCCGAGTCGCCCAGAAAACACACCAGCCCCAAGCCCTCCCCGCATCACAGCCCCAAGCCCCATCACGATACGGACGACGACTCTGACGATTCCGCCACCACCGCCGCCCAAAGCGCCTTTCGCAAGGCCACAGGCCGCTCCGCCGGCAACGATGCCGACGACGGCACGGCCCCGGGCAAAGGGGGTGGCAAGCGCGGCGGCGAAGGTCACGCCGGCGGCGGCGATAAGGAGGGCGATTTCGGCTGGTACAACTCCATGCTCCACGACCGCTTTTACAGCCGGTGGGATCAACCGACCAATATCGTCAGCGCCACCACCAAGTATTCCACCATCGTAAAAATCAAGATAGAGAAAGACGGCGCCATTTCTGACGTGTCCCTTGCCCAATCCTCGGGTAATGACCAGATGGACCAATCCGTTATGGAAGCCGCCCGCCGCGTCACCCAGGTCGATCCCCTCCCGCAGGGGCTCGGCGACGACGGCTCGTACGAGGTCAAAATCGAATTCGAACTCAGCCAGCAATCCCAATGATCCTTAAAAAATCCATCCTCGCCATTTGTCTCCTCGCGTTCTCCTGCGCCTCCGCCGCTTACGCCGCGGATGCCCCGCTCATCACCGTGAGCAAGAGCGATACGATCTCGCTCGGCATGCAACCGATCTCCGGTCCGGACGGCGGTGCCATCTCCAAGTACCTCGAGTCCGACCTCGCCGCAACCGGCTACTTCACGTTTGCCAGCCCGGGCAGCGCCTCGCTGATCGTCAGCGGCCAATCGAGTGGCGGCGAGCTCGACGGCAAGGTCAGCGACCACAGCGGGCGCTCCGCCGTCGCCGGCACTTACAATGGCGATGCCCACGCGAGGGCCGACGCCTTTGCCAATGACATCATACAGACCCTCACCGGCAACAAGGGCATCGCCGGCACCCGCATCGCCTTTGCCGCCACCCGCACCGGGCGCAAGGAGATTTACATTGCCGATTTCGACGGCTCGGACGTCCAGCAGTTGACCCATGACAATTCCATCTCCGTGGGCCCCAGCCTTTCCCCGGATGGGCGCCTGCTCGCTTACACCGGCTATAAATCCGGCTACGCCGATATCTATCTGGTCAACCTGAGCACCGGCTCCCGCGACCGCATCATCAAGTATCCCGGCACCAATTCCGGCGCCGCTTTCTCGCCGGGCGGCGACCGAATCGCCTGCACCCTCAGCAAGGATGGCAACCCGGAGCTGTACGTCTGCGGGCTCAACGGAAGCGCGCACCGGCTCACGCATACGCCGGGCATCGAGTCCTCCCCCACCTGGTCGCCCAATGGCGATGAGATCATCTACTCCTACGATGACCACGGCGGCCCGCAGCTTTACCGCATCTCCTCCTCCGGCGGCTCCGGCGAGCACATTTCCACCGGGTTTGGCTATTGCACGGAGCCCGACTGGTCGCCGGACGGCAGCAAGATCGCCTTCAACGTTCGCCAGAACGGCTCTTTCGCCGTCGCAATCCTCGACTTGCGCGGCGGAGGCACCCGCGTGGTCGCGGAGGGCGAGCGCCCCGTCTGGGGGCCGGATTCGCGCCACATCATCTTTTCCAATGACGGCACCCTCTACCTCATGGATACCCAGAGCGGGCGCAAAAAGGCGATTATCAGCGGCCTCGGACGCGCCAGCGAGCCCACATGGGCTCATTAATTTGTGATTCCGAATTCCCAATAACCACCTACCATCCCGATTATCATGACCTCGAAGCTCGTCCGCTCAACCGTCCTGCTCTCCTCCATCCTCCTGCTCGCTTCCTGCGCCAATATGAAGAAACACGGCTCCGGCGGCGGCTACGGCTCCGATAGCGATACCGTGGGCGGCACTCCGCTGCCGGAACGCCAGGACGGCGTCAACTTCATGAGCGATAACGTGGACAAGCACCAATTCCCGCCGGTGCATTTCGCCTATGATTCCTACGCCGTCAGCCCGGATGACGAGAGCACCCTTCAGTCCGTGGCCCAGTTCCTCCAGAGCAACCAGAACACCATCATCATCGCCGGGTTTACCGATGAGCGCGGCACGCCGGAATACAATCGCGCCCTGGGCGAAAGCCGCGCCGAGGCGGTGCGCGATTACCTCGTCCACCATGGTGCGGACGGCGGCAAGCTCCAGACCGTCAGCTTTGGCGCGGAGATGCCCGTGGACCCGGCCTCCGACGAGGATGCATGGGCCAAAAACCGGCGCGCGGAATTTGGCGTAGTCAAATAGCCATCCGTTTTGTATCTCCCATAGCCCGGCTGCGCCTTAACCCCCGCCGCGCCGGACAGCCCGTACGATGTCCGACCATGCCTCCATAGCGGCCCAGCGCCCCTGCGTCTCCGCCGTCATGCCCGTTTACAACGAGGCCGCCACCGTGGGCGAAATCGTCCGCGTCGTCCTCGAGCAGCCTTGCGTGGCGGAGCTCATCGTCGTGGACGATGCCTCGGCGGACGGCACCTGGGAGGCGTTGCAGAATTTGCCGCCCGATCCCCGGGTCAAGACCTTCCGCCATGAGGTCAATCGCGGCAAAGGCGCCGCGCTCCGCACCGGCATCGCTAAGTGCACCGCCGATCTCGTCCTCATCCAGGATGCGGATATGGAGTATGACCCCGGTGAGTATCCGGTGCTCATCAATCCCATTCTCCTCAACCGGGCGGACGTCGTCTTCGGCTCCCGCTTTGCCGGCTCCGGCGCGCACCGGGTCCTTTATTACTGGCACTCCCTGGGCAACAAGTTCCTCACGACGCTCTCGAACATGTTCACAAACCTGAACCTGAGCGACATGGAAACCTGCTACAAGGTCTTCCGGCGCGAGATCATCCAGAAGATTTCCATCCAGGAGGACCGTTTTGGTTTCGAGCCGGAGATCACGGCAAAGCTCGCCCGGGCCGGCGTGCGCATCTACGAGGTGCCCATTTCCTATTACGGACGCACCTATGCGGAGGGGAAAAAGATTAGCTGGCGCGACGGTTTCCAGGCACTCTTGTGCATCTTGAAATATAATTTATCATAACGCCGTGTCCTCCCTTTCCCTCCCAGTGACCGCCCCCAACGCCACCGCGACGACCGAGGATTTCGAGTTTGCCGCACTCGAGCAGGCCCGCAACTACCGGAGCGCCATCGTCGAGGAGTTCGGCCCCATGCTCCGGGGAAACGTGCTGGAGATCGGCGCCGGAATCGGCCAGATGACCACCGTATTTCGGCAGTTACCCGGCGTCTCCCGGCTTCTTTCCGTAGAGCCGGACCCCGCCTTTGCCCGCAAGTTTCGCGAGACGCATCCGGCTGCCGAGTTGATCGAGGGCACCATCGAGCAGACCCCTGCCGGCATCGCCTGGGATGGCGTTGTCAGCATCAATGTCCTCGAGCACATCCATGGCGATGAGGCGGAGCTGGCCCGGTACGCCGCCGCCCTGCGCGCCCGGCACGGCGCTCTCTGCCTGCTCGTCCCCGCGCGCCCGGAGATTTACGCGCCCATCGATAAGGATTTCGGCCACTTCCGCCGTTATACGCTGCCGGAGCTGCGCGGGAAACTGGGGCGGGCCGGCTTCCAGGTGGAGCGCCTGCACTATTACAATTGGGTCGGTTACTTCGCCTGGTGGTTTAACTTCTGCCTGCTCAAGCGCCGCTCCTTCACGGTAGCCAAGGTGGTCGCCTATGACCGCGCCATCTTTCCGCTCGTCCACGCCATGGAATCAAAGTTCATGCGTCCCCCATTCGGCCAGAGTCTGCTGGCCGTGGCCCGGGCATAGCGCCACCGGCGCGGGCTTTTCAGGAATCGGGATGGGGTTTTACCCGGCCTCAACTGATCTGCGAGAGCATCAGTTTCCGCTGGCTGGTAATGAGATCGCGGTAAGGGCGGTGTTCCGGTCGCGCGAGCGCCGGGTCGGTCTTGAAGAGCTGGATTGCGGCTTCGCGCGCGGCCCGCATCCATGCCTGGTCCGCCAGCAGGTTGCCCAGCTTGAGCGGTGGCAGCCCGCTTTGCGCCGTGCCCAGGATATCGCCGGGCCCGCGCAGGCGCAGGTCGGCCTCGGCGATTTTAAACCCGTCGGATGTTTCCGCCAGCGTGTTCAGCTTTTCCAGCGCCACGGCGTCCGTGGCATCGGAGATGAGGATGCAATACGACTTGTGCGCCCCGCGCCCGATGCGCCCCCGCAACTGGTGCAATTGCGCGAGGCCGAACCGCTCCGCATTCTCGATGAGCATGACGGTCGCGTTCGGCACGTCGATTCCCACCTCGATCACGGAGGTCGCGATGAGCGCCTTCGCTTTGCCGGAGCGGAATTTTTCCATCAACGCATCCTTCTCCGCGGCATCCACGCGTCCATGCAATAGCTCGCACTGGAGCGGCGCAAGCAGCGTCCGCCATTTCTCGAATTCCTGCGCCGCCGCTTTCGCCTCCAGCTTGTCGGACTCCTCGATGAGCGGATAGACGATGTACGCCTGCCGGCCCGCCTCCAGTTCCTTGCGGAGGAAGGCGGTGGCGTCCGGCAGTTTGGTGGTGTCGCGCAGCGCGGTCACGATCTTCCCCCGATCGGCCGGCATCTCATCCAGCGTGGAGACGTCCAGATCGCCATAGACCGTCATCGTCAGCGTGCGCGGGATTGGCGTGGCGGTCATCACCAGCACATCGGGCGCCGTCGCCTGCTCGATCAGTTTCGCACGCTGGAGCACGCCGAACTTGTGCTGCTCATCGATGACCGCCAGCCCCAGGTTCGTGAGTCCCGCGCCCTCATAAAGCAGCGCGTGCGTGCCGATGATGATTTGAGCACCGCCCTTTTTTCCCGGGTTGAAGAGGTCCGGCTCCTCGTCGATTTTTTTCGAGCCCGTGCGCAAAGCGATGTTGATGCCCAGCGGCTCCAGCCAGCGCTTGCAGTGGAGGTAATGCTGCTCCGCCAGGATTTGCGTCGGCGCCATCAACGCCGCCTGCGCGCCGGATTCCACGCAAAGCAGCATCGCGGATAGCGCGACCAGTGTTTTTCCCGAGCCGACATCGCCGTGCAGCAGCCGGTTCATGGGGCGCGCCGCGGCCAGGTCCGCGCGGATTTCCGCAATGGTCCGCTTTTGCGCCCCTGTCAGCGGGAACGGCAGGCCCGCGTGGAATTGCTCCATCGTCTTTCCCGGCCCGCAATGGTTTTTTCCCGGGCGCGAAACCGTTTCCGCCCGCTTCGCGCCCACAAAAAGCTGCATCGCAAAAAATTCCCCCAGCACCAGGTGTTTTCGCGCCGCTTCGCGCGTCTCCGCGGAATCGGGGAAATGGATCTGCCGCAATGCGTCCCCGTAAGGCATGGCGTCCAGTTCGCGCGGCAGGCGGTCATGGAGCGTCGCGGGATCCAGGCTCTCCAGCACGCCATACACCGTGCCGCGCAGCACCCGCTGCGAGATGCCCTCCGTCAGCCGGTAAATGGGCGTGATCCGGTTAAAATGGATCGATTCGTCGCCCCCCTCGACCACCTCGAATTCCGGATGATCGATGTAGAGCTTGCCCGCGCGCTCCTTGGGTTTGCCAAAGACGATCAGCTTGTGCCCCGCCGCGATCATTTTCTGCACATGATAGACATTGAACCACCGGCAGATGAGCCGTGGGCTGAGGGCGCTCGCCTGTTCCTCCTCCAGCGTCACCTCCACCATCGTGCGTCCGCCGCGCAGTCGCTTGACGGCCACGCCCAGCGCCATGCCGCACACGCACACCGGCAGCTCGCTTTCCGCATGGGGAAAATGGTCAAACGTGCGCCGGTCCTCGTAGCGTTTCGGGTAATGCGTGAGCAAATCATCCATCGTCACGAGGCCGAAACGCTCGAATTGCCGCGCCCGCTGCGGTGGTATCCACGGCAGCTCGCTCAGCGGCGCGGTCAGCGGGTTGGCGCTCATCGTCCGTTCTCCGTGCCGCGCAAGGCCTTCACCTCCAGTTGCAGCGAGACGCGCCCGTTGTACTCGTTGCGCCCAATGTGGAACGCCACATCCCACGGCTCCGGCGGCAGCTCCCGCTCCGCGCCGCCAAAGAATATGGCCTGCTGCGCCCGGCGTCCGCCCGGCTGTTGCAGCATAAAGCGGTAATGCTTTTCCTTCAGGATGCGGGTCTCCGCGGCCCGCACATTGCGGGCGAAGAACATCGGCTGCGAATTGCCGAGCCCGAACGGCTGCAGCGCCTCGTGATGACGCAGAAAATCGAATTCCAGCTCGGCCAGCGCCACCTCGGCATCCAGGTATAGGCGGGGGCGCAACTGTTCATCCGTCAGC
>DATAXI010000244.1:0-2955 GCA_036266845.1 Chthoniobacteraceae bacterium
CGGCGAGCCGTCATTGTTCTGCCGCCACCACGATGAGCACCGGCTGTTGATGACCTCCGCATGCTCGAAATGCCGCTCCGCGTACCCGTGCCAATGGCCGCTGAACGTGCCGCGGAGATTGAACCCGTCAAACCGGCTCAGGATTTCGCCCGCGTTGATGGGGCGGCACAGAACGCCGTCGCCGAGCGGGAAATGGGTGCAGACCACCGTCGGCTTGGCGCGGTCGAGCTTGGGCAGGTTCGCATCCAGCCAGGCGAGCGTGGAGCGCTGGACCATGGTGAGGAAGACCTTCCGCCCATCCGTGGAATCGAGCCCGACGAATTGCCACCCCTGGTGCTCGAAGTGGTAATTGAGCGAGTTTGGAAAAATGGAATTGAACGGCGCGTGGCCGTTATTGCCGAAGTAATCGTGATTGCCGAGCGTGGCGTAAAGCGGCACGCCCAGGCCGGTGAAGATCTGCCTCACGGCGGTCAGTTGTTCCACCGTCCCGTTTTCGCAAAGATCGCCGTTGACGAGGCAGAACGCCGGCTGATGCCGTTTCATCGAAGCCACGATCTTCCGCATCCACGGATGGCAGCGCTCATCCCGGCAGTGCACGTCATTGACCACGATAAAGCGAAAACCGCCGGGCGCGGCCGCGGCGGCGGAAGAGGGAAGCGCCGCCGCGCCCAGGCCAAGGCCCAGCAGGCGGATCGCGTCACGGCGTGTGAGTGAAGACATGGGATGATTAGCCACAAAAAATCGCATGGAGCGCAAGCAACAGCCGGGAGAAATTTCTCCCATGGGCCATGCTCCGCCGGGCGGGCATCAACGATACACTTCCGAGCCCGCGGCGACAAACTCGCGCGCTTTTTCCTCCATCCCGGCGGTGAGCGCTTCCTGCTCCGCCATGCCCTGCTCGGCGGCGTACTTGCGCACATCTTCCGTGATCTTCATGGAGCAGAAGTGCGGGCCGCACATGGAGCAGAAGTGGGCGGTCTTCGCGCCGTCCTGCGGCAGCGTCTCATCGTGAAATTCGCGCGCCGTCTCGGGATCGAGACTCAGGTTAAACTGATCCTCCCAGCGAAACTCGAACCGCGCCTTGCTGAGCGCGTTATCGCGGTATTGCGCGCCGGGATGGCCCTTGGCCAGGTCCGCGGCGTGCGCGGCGATTTTGTATGCGATGACGCCGTCCTTCACATCCTTCTTGTTCGGCAGGCCCAGGTGCTCCTTGGGCGTCACGTAGCAGAGCATCGCGGTGCCGTACCACCCGATCATCGCCGCGCCGATGGCGCTGGTGATGTGGTCATAGCCGGGCGCGATATCCGTGGTGAGCGGCCCAAGCGTGTAGAAGGGGGCCTCGTGGCACCACTCGAGCTGGCGCTGCATGTTCTCGTGGATCATGTGGATCGGCACATGGCCGGGGCCTTCATTCATCACCTGCACGCCGCGATCCCACGCGCGCCGGGTCAATTCCCCCTGCGCCTGCAACTCGGCAAATTGCGCCTCGTCGTTCGCATCCGCAATGCTGCCGGGCCGCAGCCCATCGCCGATGGAGAAGCTCACATCATACGCGGCCATGATCTCGCAAATATCATCCCAGTGCGTGTAGAGGAAATTCTCCCGGTGATGCGCGAGGCACCACTTGGCGAGAATGCTGCCGCCGCGCGAGACGATGCCCGTGGCGCGCCGCGCGGTGAGCGGGATGAAGCGGAGCAATACGCCCGCGTGGATGGTGAAGTAATCGACACCCTGCTCCGCCTGCTCGATGAGGGTGTCGCGGAAGATTTCCCACGTCAGTTCCTCGGCGCGTCCGTTCACTTTTTCCAGCGCCTGGTAAATGGGGACCGTGCCGATGGGCACCGGCGAGTTGCGGAGAATCCACTCGCGGGTTGCGTGGATATTGCGGCCGGTCGAGAGATCCATCACGGTGTCCGCGCCCCACTTGGCGGCCCAGCGCATTTTTTCCACTTCCTCCTCGATGCTGGAGGCGACGGCGGAGTTGCCGATGTTCGCGTTGATCTTCACCAGAAAATTGCGCCCGATGATCATCGGCTCCGCCTCGGGGTGATTGATATTCGCGGGAATGATCGCCCGGCCCCGCGCCACCTCGTCGCGGACAAACTCCGGCGTCATCAGCGCCGGGAGCCGCTGGGGAAATTGCTGGAAAACGCCCGGCGCATCGCCGCGGCCCGGCGTGCCCGCATGCTGCTGGAAGAGGGAATTGCGCGGCTGATCCTCCGCCATGCGCGAGCGGAGCCGCTCCAGTCCCTGGTTCTCGCGGATCGCGATGTACTCCATCTCCGGCGTGACAATGCCCTGCCGCGCGTACCAAAGCTGGGTGACCGGATGCCCCGCGCTGGCGCGGAGCGGCTTGCGGCGCGCCTCGGCGGGAAACTCGAAGAGCCGATGCCCATTGGCGGACTGCCGCGCATGGGAGTCGGAGAGGTAGCCATTGTCGCTCGCGGCCACCGGGCGCCCCTCGTACACCTCCACGTCGCCCCGGCGCAGGATCCAATCGCGGCGCAGCGCGGGCAGCCCCTGCTCGACATCGCCGTGGAAATCGGGATCGCCCCATGGCCCGCTGGTGTCGTACACGCGCACCGGCTCGTTTGCCTCGATTGCGCCATTCACGCCTTTGGTGGGGGAAAGGGATACCTCGCGCATCGGCACGCGCACATCCGGGTGGAGGCGGCCCTCGGTGTAAATCCGGCGGCTGTTGGGCAGGGAGCCGGAGCTTTGCGGTTCGATGGAATCCTTTGGTGCGATCATAAAAAAAGCCACGCGCGGTGGGCGGGCGTGGCATGGCCTTGCTCCCTTCGGCGGAATTACCCGCATCAGGTTCAAGGGGTTCCGGGTCGTAATGGCCCAGTCTCAGCCGTTCAGGCGCCCCCGCATGTATAGCTCGGGGAGCCTAACGGCGAAACCGGGGAAGTCAATGGCGGGGAAAGGCACTCAATTTCTCTTGCGGCCCGG
>DATAXI010000259.1:0-4934 GCA_036266845.1 Chthoniobacteraceae bacterium
CACGCGCTCTTCTTCGCGCACGGCTTCATGGGGCGTTACCGGGTGCCCGTTGCGATCGGGATCCTGGTGGTGCTCGGCCAATTGGCGAATCTCGGAGTGCCGGTCGATCATTTCTCGCCGCTCCGTCTGATCGATCAACGATTCGCCGATGAACGGTATGTGATCCCGGCCTCGGACCTGGCAATGACCGGACTGCTGGGCGCGGCGCTGATTGCCGGGGCGTTTGCGCTGGGGCTGGCGCGGGATGCGACAATCCCTTCGCTGCTGGCGGAGCGAATGTCCCCCCGTGAGCGCGTTGTGATCTTTCTCCTTTGCGCGGCGGGGGTGGCCGTCATCTCGCATTTCCAGGAACTCGCGAATGAGCAGGCGCCGGTCGCCGTCGCGGGCTCGTATGATTTCGCGCGCGGGCCGGCGCAAGTCTCGGCGGCTGCCGCGGTCGATACGCCGCTCTCCGCCGAGACAGCGGCGCTGAGGCGGATCGGCGCCGGCGCGGCCGGAGATCTCTCGGCAATGGCCGCTTATCTCGGCTGCGACTCGCTGCCGCCGGTCTTCATTATCCACCGGCGCGATCTGACCGCGAATGATTTCCAAAACGACGACCTCAAGGCCGGGCAGGGATTGATGGTCAGCGTGAATGTGATGGCGCCAGGTTTCGATGAAGACCGGCTCGAGACCTGGATCGAGCGCAATCTCCTCCTGCTGCGCAGCAGCGGACGGCTGGATATGGACCGCAACGCCTGGGTGCTGGATGGCTTTGGCCCGTGGTGGCGGCAGCTTCGCTCTCCCGCTCCCCGGCCAATGGACCGCGCAGCCATCCGCCGCACGATGCCCGCCGGTTTCTCCCCGCGCACGCTCGAACGCTGGCTGCGGCTCCGCAAAGACATCGGACAGGATGCCGCCGCCGATCTCGCATGGAGCGGCCTCGCGTTTCTCGCCCGGAAACAGGGACCCGAGGCATGCCGGCGTTTCCTCTCCGCAATGCTGGCGCCCAGGGTGCCCCTGGATATCCGTGGCTGGCTGGCCGATGTGCTCAACCCGATGCCCCGCCGTTTCCGCACCGCGACAGGGATGCGGTTCGATGATTTCGTCGCGCAATGGAGGCAATCTCAGCCATGATCGCGTTGATCTGGAAGGAAATCCGCGGGCTCAAGACCTACGCGTACCTGATGCTCGCATTCGCGATGGTCGGCCTCGCCTATTTTTGCTGGATGCACTTTCCCGACGCCGCCTCGGTTTCGACCAACCCGGACGGAAATTCCAGCTCCGCCACGGTGGACTCGAGTACGCTCTTTTGTTTCTTCATCGGGCTCTGGATCCTGGTGGGCGAACACGAGAACGGGACACTGCCATTCCTCGATGCATTGCCGGTATCGCGCACCCGCGTTTTCTGGGCGAAATGGATCGCGGCGATGCTGTTGCTGAACGCCTCGCTGCTGACGGGGTATCTCGTCGTGATCGCTCTGGCAATGTACTCGCGCAGTTCGGTGGACCCTCCGGTTCCGCTGGCGTGGGAATTTTGGAACTGGGCGCTTGATGTGATCGCCATCGCCTCGCTGCTGAGCCTCGCGATGGCATTATCGCTTTTGCGCCGCTGGTTCCTGCTGGTGGCGGGCCTCATCGTCGCCGGGGCGCTCTGGGCGGTTTCGCACGGATGGCATTGGGTGGAAATGGTCAATCCCCTGGACCTCAGCCCCGCGATGGTGGACGGGCGCATCCAGGTGCCGGTGCGCGCCGCGCTGGCAAAGGCCGCCTTGGGCATCGCCGGCGCGGGTGCCGCGTGGGCCGGTTTCCTCCTGCTCGGTACCCGCATCCAGGATGTGCGGGACCGCATGGGCTGGTTGCACCGCGTGGCCGCCGCGGCAAGGCTGATCGCGATTCCCGCGGTTTGGATTTGTGTCCTGGTACTCCTGATGAAGGTCACCAAATCCAACGCGGTCCCGTCCGGCGAATCGAATGCCGGCAACGTCTTCTGGCAGAATGAAACGCAGCATTACGAGTTTCTAATGCGCCGGAAACAATGGAGCGCCGCGAGGCCCCTGCTCGTCGCCGCGGATAAGGTCTTTGATCAAGTCTCGGGATTTTTTCAGAATGCCCGCTCGCCGGATCGGGTTCTGGTGGACCTGGACGGGTCGGTCTCCTGGGACGCCGCCGGCCAGACCGGCTGGACCAAGGTCCGCATCCCGCTTGGCGTTGGAATGACCCTGCCGGAATTAAAAGAAATCCTCGGTCATGAAACCGCGCACGTCCTCATGCATCGCCTCGGCGGAGTTCTCTTTTATTCCGCCTCCAATTCGACCCGCTTTTTTGACGAAGGCATGGCCACCGTGGTCCAGGAAAAATTCTTTTCCACGCCGCGGCAAATCGAACAAATGGACCGCTGGGCGGGAGCCAGCGCCGCGCGCGGCAAGGTCCCCTTTTCGCTCCTGTGCGATTATGATAAACTGGGCCAAAGCCGCGACCCGCATCTGATTTATCCGATGGGCAGGAGCTTCTGCCGCGCGCTCATCCATGCTTACGGCGACGCCGCGCCGGCGCGGGTATTGGCGGAGTTCCAGCATCCCCGTTACGGCGCGCGCTCTCGGGGGGAAGCTCTCTGGCGGGATGTCTTCCAGCAATGCGGCTACAGCCTGGAGCGCGTGGAGGCGGGTTACGACGCCGATATCGCCGACATCGAGACGCGCGAAGCCGGTTTCATCGCGACGCTTCCACGGCTCTCCGGCACAGTCGCCGCGAGCGGCGGCGATATTGTCATCCGCCCGCACTATACCGGGACAGCCCCTGGAAAAATCATCTGCCGCGTACCTCCGCCAACCGAACTAAGCCCCGATGCCGGCTGGCGTTTCCCGGAGACCGACGGGAGCATCCACGTGCCGCGCGGCGAGGCCGGCCAGACGGAATTCCGGTACATGCTGGGCTGGGCCGTAAAATCCGCGGCGCAACCGGTCTTCGAGCCAATGGTCGTGGCGCCGGTTCCGGCGAATTAGTCTAGCATTTTAACTGCTCCAATCCGCGCAATTCAACATCAGCCGCACGGGCCCCAGCAGCCCGTAGGGGGCAATGTCGTAATCAGCGCCCGGAGCCGGTTGCGGCGGCACGTCGCGGTCCCAGGCGGAGGGTCCCGGCCATTCCATTACTTTCCAGAAATGGGGACCGAAGAGATTGACCGGCGTTCCGATGACGCAAATGGAAATTTCGTGCGAGCCGGCGCTCAAGGCGCGTCCGGCGCGCAATTGATAGGGCGGGAATGCGACGGAGCCCGCCGGGCTGCCATCGATTTCCACTTCGATCACCGAGCCGGCCCATTGCGGAACTTCGACAGCAAATGACGCGGCGGCGCGGTCCAGGGTGAATCGCGCGGTGTATCGGACACTTCCCGGGTATTGGATCAATCCCTGGCGGGTCCAGTCTCCCAGCTTCAGCGGAGCGCGTTTCACGATTCGAAATCCGGCTGCCGCCGGCTCAAGGGAAAAATCGCCGACCAAATAAATCCGGTCGATCTCGCAGAGGATATGAAACGGGCTTGCGTTTAACGTGACCGTATTGACTCCCGTCCGCAGCAAATGCCCCACGCCCGCCGTGCGAATCGTCTCATCCAGCCAGCGCGCGCCGTCTTCAAAGGAAACTGCATGCCCGTTCATCGTCACCTGGTACAGCTCCGGATGCTCCACCGCCAGCAGCAGCCCGTCGCATCGCTCGATTGCGGATTCGAAATGGAAATCGACGGTAAAACCGCTCTCCGGGTCGAACTCGAAATCGACATAGTTGTGGCGAAATTGAACCGCGCGATCCCACACATCGCGGTCGAAACCATGGGCCTGCCAGCAGCGCCGGTTGGCTCGCGTGACATACAAGCCTCGACACGTTTCGCCCGCAACGGTCAGGTCGCAATAGTCCAGGCCAAGCACGTTTGGCTCGGTTCGCTCGATCCGCTGGAAATCTGAAACCTCGATTGTCGCGAATCTCTCTTCGATCGACGCGGGCGCCGGGATTTCGATGGCCGAAACGAGCCACGCCGCGTGCCCCGCCACCGCCAATTCCATCGCGAGAACCACGCTCTCGCCATCGCGCCGGCACGGAGCCGGTTTCGCTTCGCCGGTCGATGTATCCAGCCACGTGACGCTCGCGCCGCGAACGCGAACCTCCCCGCGGACCGCCTCCGTGCCGGAGTTGACCAGCAGGTGCAGCGTATCGCCATTGGGATACCGGCGCATCTGATGCCCCACCAGCGCGGGCAGATGTTCGCCGCCGGGAGTGGTGATGAGCGGAGGCGCGATACGGTCGAGCGCTGTTTGCAATGCTTCGAGCGACGAGACGCTCTTCCAGCTTTCGCGGATTTCGCACGGGGATGGTCTTCCATCGACCAATGTCGGCGGAGGCCGCAATGCGATCACGATGCCGCCGCCGCCCATAAATCCCTCGATCAGCTTCCGCGTGGCGCCCGTCCAGTTTTCCATCCCCTGCGGCACGACGATAACGGAATAACTGCGCTGGCCGATCCGGAGCCCGGCGCCCTCCACTTTACCCAGGTCAGCCATCAGCAGCTCGTCGCCCATGTCAAAATCGACCTGGTGATCCACCAGCCATTGCACCAGGCCCGCCTCGCTTTCCCTCAGCTTTTCCAGCGGATCGGGTCCGCCAAAGAGCCGCTGCCGGGCCGGATTGCACTCGATCCAGCCGGTGGTCGTGGAGTGCAGCACCAGCACGCGGTTGCGCTGTTCCCCTTGCGAAAGAAGCACCGAGAGGCGCGCCACGTGATCGGCCACGATGCGGTAACTGGGCCACCATGCGTTGTGATCGCTGAAGGTCTGCGGATGATCATACTTCCGCGCGCCGCTGATGGTTCCGAAGCTGAGGTGCTGGTTGACGAAGTTGACGCCGTGAACCATCACCCAGTCCGATACGCGCTTGAACTCCTCGAATGTGGCCCCGTATCC
>DATAXI010000261.1:0-6020 GCA_036266845.1 Chthoniobacteraceae bacterium
AAAGCGGCGCCAGAGAAACAGCCTCGTTTTGTTCGGCTTTCCGGCCAGCCCGGGCAGCGATATGGCCATCACAAAGCCGCTGATCACGAAGAAAATATCGACGCCCGCCGCGCCGTTGGTCCAGCGCGGCCTCGCCGCCAGGTGCAGCACGGAGCTCGCGCACATCGTGATGGAATGATGCACCACCACCAGAGCGGCCGCGATGGCCCTCAGTGCCTGCACGCAGAGATAATTCTTCCGCGGCGCCGCTGCGAAAACCTTTGGTGTATCCATGAATCGGGCGGTCAAGGGAGCCCGATCCATGCCAGTGGCCAGGGGGGAAACTCTGTAGTTTCCGGGGGATATCTCCGGAGAATTTCGATCCAAACGGCGCCAGATCGATCCTTAGCGCTGTTCCTTTTCCGGCCGGCTCGAGTTCTTATCAATGACCGATGCGAGAATAATCAGGAAGCCCGCGACCCTCAGGATGTAGGAATAGCCCACCCGTTCATCGCCGGCCTTGAGAATCACTTCCACGGTCTGGTTCAGGGCCAGAAGCCAGAAAGCAATGGCGAAGTGGGCGAACAGGCGGTCGTGTGTTTTTTTCCAAAAGCGCAAAAAGAAAACTCCGGCCAGCACATAGGCCAATGTCACTGCGCCTGAGAGGAAATCGATCATCTGTTTTCTCCTTATATCCGCGCTTATTCTGAACCCCAAATAAAACCGTAAAGTAGAAAGAGCATCCCGGTAAGCGCCGCCAGCAGCCGCGGGATCCGGAGGTCGATATTCGGGAAAATGACCAGGTCCAGAAAGAGGAGGATGTTATTAATGGTCAACGCCGCAAAGCAGATGGAACTCCACATGAGGAGCTTCACCCGCCGCTGCCGATAGCCGCGAAACAGCAGCACGGTGCAGCCAAAGCTCGTGAGGATCGCAAGGATATACAGGATGATCTTGAAAACGTTCATGGGACTTAATCCATTTTCAGCCGGAAGGAATCAGCGAACGATTGGATCTTGCTTTCCGCAATGGCATAAATCGTTCTGATCAGGGTTACCGGTCGTTCATTATAGGCATGGTTCAGATCGAGGACCGCCTCTTTCAATTCCGCGCTCGCCGGCGCGAAGCGGTAGCCGGAATCCATCTCTCCCTCGATCAGTTTCTGGTCTTTGAGCGAGTTGAGATAGAGCTTGATCGCCGCGGCACTGATAACGGTCGGTTTCATACCTTCCTCAATTTCGACCGCCGTGAAAGGCCTTTCGGGATGACTTGCCAGGAAAAGCAAAAGCTCCGCTGCCTGAAACGTGGGAATACTTAAACGGAGAAATCGCTGGAGGCTTTCCGGCAGGTCGCTGTCGCTCATGTTCCACGAACAATCGAAACCGGGACCGGTCCCGGTCGTGAAAAAATTTTCGCTGGCTCGGCGCCCACGCGGCGCTTGTGGATGCGTGCATGAGGCGGCTCGTTCATTGGACTTTGAGGGATGCCATATCAATGGAGAAGCGATTTTTTCACATCAGTCTGGAGTTCTGCCGGCCGCGGAAGTCAACCATCTCCATCAGCGCCCCAGCCTGCCGGTTCCCGCCGCCGCCTTCTTGCGCCAATTCGCGCCTCCTTATCGTGGCGATTCTCCCATCTGCCGCGCCGTTTTCGGAGAATCCCCCGCTCGTTACTCGAAGTTTCCGGCTTCCAGTTCCGCCTTTACCTTCTCGGGCAGATCGATGCCGCATTCTTCGTAGAACTTCGCCGCGCACTCCGGGCAATAGCCGTGGCTGAGCGAGGCCTTGGTGTGCTTGCGCAGGTAATTGTCAATCTGCCGCCAATAGCCCGTATCATCGCGCACGCGCTTGCAGCCGCAGCAGATGGGGAGCAATCCCTCCAGGGTCTTCACCTGCTCGAGCGCCAGCCGCAGCGCGGAGTTTGCCCGCGCCGTCTCCGCCGCCTGGCGCGAGGAGCGGAGCGCGTAGAAGCTGACAGCCCCCAGAAGCAGCGCGCCCAGGATGCCCGCGCAGAGCGCGGTCTGCGGCAGCGCGGAGTCCAGTTGCGCGGCGAGTTGCTGCGTGGGCCATACCTCCAGCCCCCAACTGGTCCCGCGCAAATTGATCTTTTCAGAGTCCAGCCATTTTCTTCCAAAAAAAGCTCCCTCGCTATCGCGGGCGTAGATGATCTGGCCGCCCTCCGAGACGCTGATGGCCTCTCCCTCCGCCACCGCCGCCGGCAGGTATCGCTGGAGGCATTGCTCGGCCTTGAAGACCGCGGCGATCGCCCCCTGCGGCTGGCCGTTCACCGTAATGGGCGCATAGACCACAAAACCCGCTTCCCCGCTGGATAGTTTAATGACCCCGGTCGTCACCGGCCGGTTCTGTTTCATCGCCGCTTCCATCGCGGCCAGGCAGTGGCGGTCCAGGGCCGGCTGTTCCAGCTCAGACTCATTCCCCTCCAGCGGCGCCACCCAGCGCACGGTATGCCCCTGGTCCACCCACTCCAGCGCCTGCATGTCATGAAAATCGTGCACATAATTCGCCGCCTTCGCGTCCCAGGCGCCCTGGGTCGGCACGCCGGAGAATTCCCAATCCTTCGCCATGCGGAGCAGCGAGCGGTCGCGGGATTCCATGCGAACCTCGATCTGGCTTTTCACGGCCTCGCCGGCGGATTTGACCGCCTGCACAATCTCCTGGTCCTGCTTCGACTTTAGCGCGAGGAAAAGCGCCACCGCTCCGGCGATGACTGCCAGCATGAGGCTGATGGGAAGCCAGGTCGCGAGACCGGAGCCCATGCGAGAACTGGGGGAGGGGGGCCGCATTCCGATATAGGATAATCCACGCAGGGAGGAAGTACCGTAAAATCTGGGAACAGTTTAATAAAATGTTGCGGGTGATCGCGTTTTTACGTAGCCTTGGGGCAACCCCAGAGACGCGAAGCAGAGTCTCACATGATCCACCCCCAACTCCGGCGATTTCGGCATTTATTCGATACCTTCCTCGAAGCGCTTCCCCGCTCCGTCCGCATCGGCTTGCTCGGACCCGAAACTCCCCATCCCCGCCTCATTCCCCGGAATCGCCTCCACGGCGAGAATCACACCTCGGACTTGTGCAAACAATATCTGCGGCATCGCTATCCGGATAAGCTGGCGGAAGTCGAGGATTTCATCGCGAACATCGAGAGCACCGGCAGCGACCGGGGAGTTTCCCGCTGGGAGCGGCTGATCGATGCCACCAACGTCAGCGATGAACTGTTGTGGCCTCTGGATGTGAAGTTCCAGGGATGGCTCAACCATCGCGCTCGCAACTGCTGAGCAACAAATACCCCGGCCATTACCCCCGCCAAAACCCCGTCCGGCCGCCTCAGCGATCGAGCGCCACAGCCGGCAGGAAGCCGCTTCCATTATGGTGCGCCGGGCCCATCACGGAGCGCACCACGCGGGCCAGATCGGACGGCGTAAAGGGCTTTTGCAGAAACGCCGTGCTCGGGTGGGAAAACAACGCCTTCAGCGCCGCATCCGCGCCAGGCGCCCCGGAGGTAAAGACAACCCGCGTGCCGGGATGCTCCGCGCGGATCCGCTCCACCAGTTCCCGCCCCCCCATTTTCGGCATGGTCACATCGGTAAGGATGAGATCAATGCTCCCAATGCCATGCCGGGAGATAACGCTCAGGGCGTCGAATCCATTCTCCGCCTCCATCAGCCGGTAGCCCAGCCCGCGCAGAATGCGGGTCGCCAGCCCGCGCACCCCCACCGCATCCTCCACCACCAGAATGCTCTCCGTGCCACGCGGCAGCGGTGCGGCGCCCGCCTCCGGGCGCACGGCGTCCGCGGTCCCCAGCACCTGCGGCAGGTAAATGGAAAAGGTCGCTCCGCGGTTGGGCGCGCTGTCGCACAGGATGCGTCCGCCGCTTTGCTTGATGATCCCGTAGGAGGTGGCAAGCCCCAGGCCGGTGCCTTTCCCGGGGTCTTTGGTGGTAAAGAATGGCTCGAACACCCGCTCCCGAATCTCCTCGCTCATCCCACTCCCGGTATCCGTGACGCGCAGCACGATGTAATTGCCCGGCGCAAGGTCCGGCGCATCGTCCGGCGGCGTGGAGAGCGCAATGCTCGATACCCGCACAAACAACTGGCCGCCGGAGGGCATCGCATCGCGGGCATTGACCGCCAGGTTGATGAGCACTTGCTCGATCTGGCTGGGATCCGCCCGCACGCAAGCGGACTTCGGGCTCGGGATGACGGAAAGCTCGACATCGTCGCCAATGAGCCGGCGCAGCATTTTCTCGATATCGGTCGCCACGGCGTTCATGTCCACAATGCGCGGCTGGAGCGTCTGCTTGCGGCTCACCGCCAGCAATTGCTTGGTCAGCCGCGCCGCCCGCTCGGCCGCCATTCGCACCTCCTCGCTGCTGCGCCTCAGCGGGTCCCGCTCGTTCAGGCCCCCCAGCACAATCTCGTTGTAGCCGATGATCGCGGTCAGAAGGTTGTTGAAATCGTGCGCAATGCCGCCTGCCAGCCGGCCAATGGCCTCCATTTTTTGCGATTGGTAAAACTGCTCCTGCAGCCGCTTCTGCTCGCTGGTGTCCCGCGCATGCAGCAGCAGCGCCGGGCGTCCCGTAAACTCGATGCGGCTGCCGGAGATCGCCACCGGCGTCGCCCGGCCATTTCCGCCTCGGATGACGGTCTCCGCGTGCACCACCTCGCCTCGCGCCAGCCGCGGCACCCCGCCCAGGAGTTCCTCAAGGCTCTCCGCCGGCATCAGCCCGGCCATGTTTCGCCCCACCAGCTCCCCGTGCGTCTCGCCGCACAGCGCGCAGGCCGCCGGGTTCGCATCCAGAATGTTCCCCTCGAGGTCCTGCACAAAAATCGCATCCGGCGAGCTCTCGAACAGGTCGCAAAAACGCCGCGCGATGCGCCGCTCCGCCTCCTCCGCGCGCCGGCGGTCCGTGATGTCCATGGCGAAACCCCCCACAAAATTCCGTTCGGACGGATCGGTGATCGGGAACTTCAACACCATGAAGGTGCGCGTTTCACCGTCCGGCCCCGTCACGTGCTCGGTCGTTTCCATCGCGATCCGTTTCTCCACCACCGCCCGGTCGTGCTGGCGCAGCGGCTCCGCCACCTTCGGGGACAGAATTTCAAAATCCGAATGCCCGTATATCTCGTGCCGCTGCTTTTTCAGGAATCGCAGGAGCGGTTCATTGGCATACTCGTACCGGCCCTGGTCATCCTTGATGAAGGCGATCACCGGCATGTGATCCATAAACGTTTCAAATCGCCGTTCGCTCTCCAGCACCGCCTCCTCCGCCTGCTTCCGTCCGGTGATGTCTTCCACCGCCCCCCGGTAATACAGCACCTGGCCCTCCTCGTCCCGCGCCGCGCTCGCGCTCGTCAGCAGCCACACCATGCTGCCGTCCTCCCGGGCCAGTTGCACCTCCAGGTCGCGGATTTCCCCGCCGTCCCGCAGGATGCCCCACATCCGCGCCGCGTCGGTACGGTCGATCTGGAATTCGGCGATGTCCGCCGCCAGCAATTGCTCCCGGCTCGCGTAGCGCAGAATCCCCACCATCGCCGGGTTCGCGTCCAGGATGCGCCCGCCGGGAGAAATGGCGAACAGGCCTACCGGAACCTTCTCAAAGAAATCGCGGTACCGCAGTTCAGAGGAAGAGATCGGCTGCATTGATGAGAGATTCGTCCTAGGGAAGGATAGGGGATATTACGCATCTCGTAGGACGATAGGCAAGCGCTTTTGGTTATACGGCGAATCAATCACCATAGGCGTCTCGTCCAGTTATACGTGCCATACCACGCATCCGGTTTCATGAAATTGCACCCCTGTAGCAAGAAACGCCCTGCACACCTCCCCGGCCTGAAACCACGTTGCAACGGTTCCTCGCCGCGACAAAACGGCGGCCCCGGAATGGCTTGCCGTTAATTCGCCAGGTTCGGAGCGAGGTGCCCGTACCGGGTCACTTTCCCATACCGGCTGATCGACACAATCCTTCCCGAGCCCGGGAAGAAAGCGTTGTTTCCCGTGCTCTCTTCCACCGCCGCCCGGTTG
>DATAXI010000179.1:0-4770 GCA_036266845.1 Chthoniobacteraceae bacterium
GCACCATGCTGGTGCCCGTGAAGACCGGCTCCAAAACCATGTTTCCGTAGCGGACTCCCTGGTACGAGCCAAATTGCGCCGTGCAGCTCCCGAAGTTGAGCACCGGAAATACCGTGCCCAGGGCGGGATCGAAATTCGACGGAAGCGTGACATTCAAAATCCCGGACAGGTTTGCCGCGCCCACGGCCTGCACCTGGTCGTTATAGCCGTAGAAGCTGAAATCGATATCGAGCGTGGAATAAGGCGCCATGGTGATGGATTGTGCGCCCGAGTATCCCCCGTATGCCTGCACCCCGGGCTCGAACGCGGCGGTGCCATCCAGATAGAGATCGCTGTTAACGAGCGAGTTGCCCTGCGGGTCCAGAGTGCCGCTCTGCACATCGGTTTCTCCGGAGTAAAACATATCGTCATCCATCGTTACGGTGCCGCTCCCCGTATTGATGACAAGGCTTCCCGGGCCCTCGATGATCCCGCTGATCGCTCCGGTTGCGCCACCGCCCGCGGCGGGCTGATTGAGCGACAGGGTCCCCTGGATATCGACGGCAATATCGCCATCCGTGCCGATATCAATGACGGGCGCCGTGAGCGTAGCCTGCGTGTCGTCCCCGGTGCCGGCGTCGTCTTCGATGGCCGGCACTTCGATGCTGCCGGAAGCAGTCAGGGAGATGGCTCCCGGTACGCCGCTGCTTCCAACGGTGGTGATGCTGGCGATTGTGATGGCGCCCCCGGCGGTCATGGTCACGGCTCCGCCAGTGTACGGAGCCGAAGCGACGCTCGTATCGACCCCGGCCCCGAGGTAAATATTATTGCCGGCAGCGATAGTGACCGGACCGCCGTTGCCGCCGGCTGCCGATGTCACGATTTGATCCAGTTGCACGGTCTGGGCCGCGGTGAGATTGACGCTGCCGGCATCCTGCCCGGACGTACTGAGCGAGATATCGGAGGTGTCCGGCTCGATACTCTGGGTGGCCGTCATGGTGAGCGAATTGCCGGAGGAATCGTAGATTGAGTCGTAAAGCGCGATCACCTGGGACGATCCCCCGGTCGTAACACTCGAGTCGCCGGAGACTAATGCTTCCGTCAGCATCGACGCGGGCAAAAATGCGTTGGCGCCGTCGGTGCCGCTTTCAAATGAGGGGTTCCCCGTGACATCCTGCTCTGGGACATCGCCGATGATCAGGTCCGAGGCCTGCGCAAGGTAGGTCCCGTTATCGGTAAAGGTCATTACGATCGATCCATAATTCGAGTCCACGCGCCCCGCCTGGAAACTGAATGCCGTCACCGCATACGCGGAAAGGTCCACGGACATCCATTTCCCTTCCTGCGTCCCCCCCTCGTAGGGAGCGCCGGTATCGATGCTGTTATCGCTCAAGTGCTCGACCGGAGTGCCGTTGACGTAGTTAAACACCCCGTAGTTGGTGTAGCTGGGCGTGAACGAATTACCGTCGGCGTCCGTGTAGGTGAAGTTTCGAAGCCGTTCGCCGGTTTCCGCATCCTCAAAGCGGTATTTCAATCCCGCGATGCCAACCGGGATTTTGGTTCCCGTCTGGAAAAACTGGAAGGTGACCGTGGAGTAGGGAATCGAAGCGCCCTCCTTGGAGGCGGTCCCGCCTTCAAAGTACCAGCCGGTCACGCCGTTCCACTCGAGGACCGCCGCTCCGGATTGCACAAAGCTGCTCGTGGACACCACAACGTCGTAGCCCTCGCCGTTGACATTCGAGTACCGGATGGGCGCCGTTCCCGTGGAAATGGGGATGAGGGAAGGATCGAGCTCACCTTGGGCGGCGGTGGCGGTGCCCGAGCCGCCCCAGACCACGAGGCCTTGCGCCCAGGCATGCCCGGGCAACGCGAAAACCGCCAACGCGGCCAGCGCAACGAGCAACATCCGTAGTGACCGCGAAAAACAGGCGGAGAAAAACATCCGCCCGCAAACTAGATAATAGTTTTTCCTATTTAAAGCTCCGATTTTCGCCCCGGAGGGAAAAAAGCGGGGTTTCTCAACTGTTATTGCCGCCCAGGATGCTCCCGAGCACCCCGCCCACGACTGCGCCCGCGCCCACATTCGTGGCTGTGCGCTCCCCGCCGCCGGAGGGCAAGTAGGGGATGAGCGCGTGCGCCAGGTTGCTTACGGTCAGCGTCTGGAGCCACACCTTGCCCGGCCCCGTCAGCTCCGCCAGAAAGATGCCGTCCCCGCCAAAGAGCATGTTCCGGATGCCCTTAATGCGGGTGATGTCGAAGTTCACGCCCGCCTCGAACATCCCGACGTGCCCGGGGTGGACCCTAAGGGTTTCGCCCGGGCGCAGGTCGTAAATGACGGTTTCGCCCCCCAGTTCCACCCAGGCCTGGGCTTCGCCGCTCAAGCGCTGGAGGATAAAGCCGTCCCCGCCAAAGACGCCCGCGCCGAGGCTCTGCTGGAAGCCCACCGTGAGCTGCGCCTGCGGGGTTGCGCAAAGGAACCCGTGCCGGTGGATCATGTATTCCTGCCCCGGCCCGACGGTGACGGGAATGATGTGGCCCGGCAGTTTTGCCGCAAAGGCGACCGTACCGGCGGTGTTGCGGGCCGTGTACTCCGTCATGAAAAGGGATCCCCCGGAAACCGCGCGCTTGAGCGCCCCGAAAAGGCCGCCGCCTCCCCCGTGCTGGGTGGTCGTATGCAAGTCGATGGATGAGGTCATCCAGGAGAGCTCGCCGGCAACGGCAATAACGCTTTCGCTGGGATCGAGGTGAATCTCGAGGACCGGCATGGTGGAACCGACGACTTCGTGTTGCATCGGACCGTGCTACCCCCGGCGCTTTACGTAGTCAAGATGACGCCATCCCGCATTTAGGACGAAATGAGATTGGCTGTCGGGAAAAAAACGAGCGATGATAGGAAAACCCAAACGTGAACAATGGCCGTCGAGCACGCCCGATTTCCGACTCCGGAGCATCCCTGCGCTTACCTTGAAGGCAGGCCGGCGATGCTGGACGTGCGTCTCCTGACGGATGTCTCGCCGCAGGAGACGGAACACCTGGTGGAGCGCGGCTGGCGTCGCTTTGGACCCGAATATTTCCGCCCGATCTGCCGTGGATGCGCCGCGTGCATCTCGCTGCGCGTTCCAGTCGCCCAGTTCCGCTTCAGCAAGAGCCAGCGCAGGGTGGTGCGAAAGTGCGACGCCGTGAAAGTGGAAATCGCGAACCCGCGCGCGGATGCGATTCGTGTGGCGCTCTATCGCAAGTGGCATACCTACCGCGAGAAAGCGTGCGGCTGGCAGGAAAATCCGCTCGATGAAGAAGGATACCGCCGCCAGTTTTGCTTTCCCCATTCATGCGGACGGGAAATGACTTACTGGATCGATGGCCGCCTGGCCGGCGTTGGCCTGGTGGATGAAATGCCGCAGTCGATCTCCTCGACTTACTTTTTCTTCGATCCCGATTTTGCCCGGCTTTCGCTGGGAGTTTACAGCGCTCTGTGCGAAATCTCACTGGCTATCCAGTTGCGGAAGGATTTTGTTTACTTCGGCTACCGCGTGGATGGCTGCAAGAGCCTGATGTACAAAGGAGGATTTCACCCGCACGAGCTGCTGATCACAAGGCCGGGCGAGGGGGAGCGTGCGGTATGGGTCGATGAAGAGGGGCTTTGCGTGTAAGCGCCCGGCACTTACTTTTTGAGCTGTCCCGGGATTGGCCGGGAGTATCCGGACAGATGATTTTCCCCGTTCTCCAAAACGTCCGGTTACAGAATACCGAGTTGCATCTTTCCGGCTTCGGAAATCATCGCCTGATTCCACGGCGGATCCCATACCAGCTCGACGCTGGCTTCATCGACGCCGGGCAGGGCCTCGATTTTTGACTTGGCCTCCTGCGCCAGAACGGGCCCCATGCCGCAGCCGGGGGCGGTGAGGGTCATCTTGACGTTCACGAGCGCGCCGGAGCCGTCGCGCGGGCTGATCTGGCAATCGTAAACGAGTCCGAGATCCACAATGTTAACCGGGATTTCCGGGTCGTAGCAGGTCTTGAGCTGATCCCAGACGCGCTTTTCATCCACCGGCCCTTCGGGATGCGCTGCTGCTGCTGCTGCGGCCACTTCCAGGCCGAGCGCGTCCGCGTTCTTCGCATCCACGCGGGCAAGCCCCATCTCCGTGGCGACAGTGTAGCTGCCGCCCAGCGATTGAGTGATGAAGACGGTGCTGCCGGCGGGCAGGGTGATGGTGTTGCCGGCGGGGATCTGGACGGCGGGACAATCGCGGGTGAGCGTGCGCTCGGTATTCTCGTGCATTGGAAAAAAAAGGGTTACTCGGGCTTGTTATGGAGGATCACTTTGACCTGTTTGCCGGGGTTCACGCCGAGTTGGTCGTAAAGCGTCGGCGCGTTCGGCTGGGCGGGCGCGGGAGCCGGCGGCTGCTGGTCTGGAGCCAGGGCGGAGCGGAGCGCTCCCTCGACCAGTTGCGCGCAATGAATCTTCATGGGCGGCAGGGCGCCGAGCGGCGCGCTCAGCTCCGCGCCGGACAGGCTGAGGGCTTCGTCCGCCGTCTTGCCGGCGATCAACTCGGTGGCAACGCTGGCCACGGCGATTGCGGTTTCGCACCCGAAGGTCTGGAAGGTCGCCTTGTCGATGACGCGGCGTCCGTTCTCATCCTTGAACTTGATCCACATCCGCAGCATGTCGCCACAATCCGGACTGCCGACAGTGCCAATCGCGTCGGCATCGGGCAGCTCGCCCACATTTTTAGGATCGGCAATGGCCTGCTGGATGCGGTCGGAAAGGGAATCGCTCATGGGATGTTACTC
>DATAXI010000025.1:0-2542 GCA_036266845.1 Chthoniobacteraceae bacterium
ACGGGATGGCGGCTTCTTCCCATTGCCACTTCAGGATCGCGAGAAAATCGGGCGGCCAGGGACAGGTGACCCAGTTGGGATATTTCGCACCCAGATGATCGCCGGGACAGCCGGAGAAAGTGGTGACAACCGGCACATCAATGCGGCTGGCCAGGCGCACCGTGGCGCGGAAGACCTCGTGATGTTCCAGCGCCAGCGCGGTGTCCGGGTGGAGCGGGTTGCCGTGGCACGAGAGGGAGGATATTTCCAGCCCGCGCTCGCGGACCGCCGCGGCGAATTCCACCAGCTTGCCGTCATCAGCCAGCAGTTTCGCGGGGTCGCAATGGGCATTGCCCGGGTAAGCCCCGGTGCCGATTTCAACACAATCGCACTTGAGGCCGGCGATGTGGTCGAGAGCTTGTTCGAGCGGGAGATTGGAGAGGATTGCGGAGAAGACGCCAACTTTCATGAGGAGTAACCGGTTTCGTAATGCGTGGTATCGGAGAAGCCGATGGACTTCAAGACCTGACTCGGCGACCATGCCGCAGCCCGTGCGCCATGGATGAAGATATCGAGAAAATTCTCCTCACCCCGGAGGCGATCCAGCGCCGCGTGGCGGAGCTGGCGGCGCGCATCACCGCGGATTACCGTGGCAAGGAGCTGACGATCGTGGCCGTCCTCAATGGCGCCCTCGTATTCACCGCGGACCTGCTGCGGCACATCCCCCTGCCGCTCAAGCTGGATTGCGTCTCCGTGGCCAGTTACCATGGCGGCACGGAGACAAGCGGCGAGGTGCGCTTTGACCAGCTCTCGCTGCCGGACATCGCCGGACGGCACGTCCTCATCGTGGACGATATCCTCGATAGCGGCCTCACGCTGGACGCCATCACCGCCAGGTTCAACCGGGAATGCCGCCCGCTCAGCACCCGTGTCTGCGTGCTGTTGAGCAAACTGAAAACGCGCCGCAAGGAAATGGAAGCGCACTACCTGGGCTTCGAGATCGCGGACGAGTTCGTGGTCGGTTACGGCCTCGATTACCAGGAGCGCTACCGCAACCTCCCGCACGTGGCCGTCCTCAAGGCGGAAGTGGCGCGGTGAAGCGTTTTTTGCGATTCGCCCCCGGCGCTCCCCGCCCCGGCGAGGGCAAAGCGGGCACGGGTTTCCCGGCCTTCCCTGCGGGCGCCGTCGTGTTCCTTCCGGCACTTTATGCTTCGCGCGGAGCACAAGTTGAGCGATACTGCGGCTTCGCATGAGGCGCTCTTTTGACGAGGGCAAACCGGAGCTGCTCGATATTGCGCAGCCGGTGAACCCAAACCTCGAGGCGAGTCTGCAGAGCCTCCGGGTATTGAACCAATACTTCGGCGCCTACAGCCTCGTGCGTCATTTCATGCGGCGGTGGCTGGAGAGAGGCCGCACCTACCGGCTGCTGGACCTCGCGACCGGCTTTGGGGATATCCCGCGGATGATCGTATGCTGGGCCCGCAGGCACGGCATTTCCGTCCGGGTCGATGCCGTGGATTTGCAGCCGGCCACTTTGGAGATCGCCCGCCGGGCCAGTGCCGGCTTTCCGGAGATCCACTACTTTCGCGCCGATGCGCGCAATTACTGCGAGGCCATGACCTACGACGTGGTCTGCTGCTCCCTGGCGCTCCACCATTTCTCGGACATGGACGCGATGAAGGTGCTCCGCCGGGCCTGCGAGCTTTCCCATGACAAGGTGCTGGTCGCGGACCTCGAGCGGAATTGGTTTACCTGGGCCTGCGTCCAGGCAGTGACGGCGGTCGCCACCCGCGATCCAATGACCCGTCACGACGCAAAACTTTCCGTGAAACGCGCATTCTCTTACCAGGAACTCGGGGACCTGGCTCACGAGGCCGGCTGGCGGAACTTTGGCCATGCCCGGTTTGTCCCCGCCCGGCAGGCGATCTGGATGTGCTCGCACCATGAGGCCCCCACGATGGACCTGGGCACGGCGCTGGATTTCGCGACCTAGCCTCCCGGGGTCCTGGTCAATAATATTGGTTTTCACGGATGCGGGATGCAGGCGAAATCTTATTCCGCCTTACTTTTCTGTAAGCGTTGCTTGATTGACGGCGGCGGGCGGACCGTGGATTTTCCCGCCGCTAAACCATGCACGATACACTCAGGCGCAAGACTCGACTGTCCAGCGGGCTGCGGCTCGCGGCCATCCCGCTTTGCGCATGGCTCTCCTTCTGGCTTTACCGGATTCTTGAGCGGATCATCCCGCGCATGACCTCCGCGGAGCCCACCAGCGCCGGCTGGGTCTTCCCCTGGGTCAAGGCCATGACGCACGGGTCGCTGGACTCCATCCAGCACAAGACCCACAGCCTCGCATACACGCTCCACTACACCGCGTGCTGCGCCGGTTTATTCCTGCTCTACGGCCTCGTGGTGCGGCTGGCGCGCGGTCGGCAGCCGCGGCTCTTCCTCGTAGTGGCGGCAGTTTCCGCGGCGGCGTTCATGGGCAGCCTCCTCTGCGCGCCGGCGATGCTTTCGAGCGATGTTTATGCGTATGCCCATTATGGGAGGCTTCGGACGGAGG
>DATAXI010000112.1:0-4635 GCA_036266845.1 Chthoniobacteraceae bacterium
GCTGAAAGCGTTCGGCCAGATCATCGCGGAGCGATCCCGTGACGCAGGTAATTCCCGCGAGGTACTGGCAGAGCCCGTCGTGCAAATCGGCGCCAATCCGCTGCTGCTCCCGTTCGCTGGCCGTCACAAGGTCCCGCTCCAACTCCCGCACCCTGCGCATATTAGCCAGGACAGACTCCATGCTATCCCGGCGGCTCTTGATGGCCGTGCCCCCGACTGCGATGAAGCTAAAGAAGATGAGCCGGCAAATGGTTTCCCAGATTTGCACCCAGCTTGCAAAATACGGGTGGCCATCCTTCCAATCCGCCCACCACCACACTAATGCGCTCAACAGCACAATGAAGGTGGTCATTTTCCGATCCAGGAACCAGACGCAAAAAAGAATCGGACCCCCGTAGAACAGGAAGAAACTGATCTGGTAGCCGGTAATGAAATCGAAAAAACCGACGATCAGGACGCCCAGGATGGCGACGCTCATCAAGTTGCGCCTGGATTGGGTGCGGAAATATTGGGCAATGGACATCTGAGGTGAGGACTCCACGAATAAAAGCAGTTTCAAGGCCAGTCCCCATCCGGGTGAGTATGTGAATCCTTCCCGATGGCTCTCAAAGGGGCGCGGAGGGGTACTTTTGCAATTGTGAGAGATTTCCCTACGGCAAAAATAGTGCCAAAAACGCCGCCGTAATGGTTGACTTGGATTATGGAAAATCTAGTGTCCTGCGTGCCGATAACCATACCCGGGCAAACCCAGTGCCCGAGGGCGGGCTGTCAGGGCATCGAAGGAACCCACCCACATGAAAGATAAGAGCAAGGCGGTAAAGTGGCTGTGCCTCACCATTCTCGCCGCGGCGGGATTGAAGTACGTGCCTCCTTACCTCCTGGAGCAACGCCGCATGGATATGCAGGAGCGGGTTCTCGATTTGCGTGAGGAAGCTTTTCTACGGCAACGGATTGCGCCTACGGTGTCCGTCCCCGTACCCTCGGGCGTCCAGGCAAATTCCAGCCAGTTGTTGTAGCCGCAGGCCGCTCTCTTTAACCGCGGCCCCCGGCTATTGGTAAGGAGACCAGTATTCCCGCGGCGTGACTGAGGAGAGCTTTTCCTGAGTCGGCAGTGGAACCGTAATTCTCGTCCCGACGACGTAGGGCCCGAATTGGTCTCCCAGCAGGTCCTGTCCGTTCAGTTTATAGGCGTCTGACTGCGGATTAAGGTACTTGCGTATATCAGCATACGATGCGTCATAACCCGCTGTCTTCCCATTATCCAGGGCGAAATGCTCCAGGGCGGAATTGAGCGCGGCCACATCCGCTTTCACCCGTGCCGCCTTGCGCGCTTTCACCTCCAGTACGAAGTGGGGTACGATGATGACGAGCATCAGCGCGATGATGATGAAAACGACCACGATTTCGATGACAGTAAAGCCGCCGCGGCTGCGGCGATGATGGTGGGACAGCATTGGGTAAGGAGACGACGGGGGAAATCTATGGCGGGCGCCGCTCCGCCACGCAAGTGTCATTCAACCGCTTTTTCCGCCCGCGATGTGCTGCCATCGCGTTTTCCCGGGCCCTGGATTGACTGGCGGATGGCTTCCAGAAGCTTCCTTTTGGTATCCGGGTGGGGCGGGTGCGGCAGCAGAGAGAGAGCAAACACACTGTTCAGTTGCCGGAATTCCGCGATGGTGGATTCCGCGCGTTCCCCAAATTCCTGCCGTGCGTCGCGGAATGCCTCATCTTCGCCATCCTCAAGGGCTCCCACCACATACAACCGGGCAAGATTCTCAAACTCCTCAAAATTCATGGTGGTCGATTCTCTAAAATAAATCATGGATCCGGCCTTCGGCAGGGAACAGCCCCCGCCTGACGCCTATCCGTGTATCGTATCAGCGTCGATTTCGGCTTGAATGTTCTTCTGGAAGTTTTTGTAAAAGCAAGAAAAGCAGCTCGGAAGGGATCAATTTCAACGCTTCCGCGCATTTCTCCCGCCAATATCCACGCGGCACCATAAGGCGTTGCCCTACGGCAAGTTGCTCCCGGTGACGGTGAGAGTGGCATTCGCTGCGGGCCGGTTTTTGCCGCTTTTCTGTTCCGGCTTGGTCCATTCCAGGGTGCCACTCAGGGATGTGGAGCCTGTAAATATCAGGTTTCCCACCAGGCTTCCTTTGGAGTTTTTTGGAACCGTGAACGGGTAATTCAGCACCTCATTTACCGGAAAACAGCTCCCTCCGGCGCCGGATTCGATGCCGCCCGTTGCGCTGAATAGCTGGCCGTCCGGCAGTCTGCCGGCCAGCGCAGCGTTCTCGGCGCTTCCCACGATCAATGCCGCGCTGCCGGCCGCCGCGTCCGTACCGGAGATGTGAAGCTTGTAGCGGGAGCGCCGCGGCGGCGGATTTCCGCCCTGGAATGTCTCGAAGATTTCAGCGAACGCGTGAGGAGGCTGGCTGATGCCGGAGCGATTGGAACTGATCCTGCCAAGCTCCGCGCCCTTCGACGCCGCGTCCCGCCCCTCGCTCCAATAGCCGAGGTAGCCCACTCCTTGCTGCCGGGCCCAGTTTACCACCTGCCATGCATCCGGCAGGGTGAAGACTTCGGTTTCATTGTCATTCACCCCGATCATTGGAGTAATCCCGAGCATTCCCCAAAGTTGCGTGCCGGAGAGTGCGATATTTTGCGACCGATATAACGCCTGCAATTGCGCACAGGCCGATGTCGCCGAGGCGATGGCGTAACTGCCCATCATCCCCTTGGGACGGGGCGCCGCAGCATCGCCGAAATCCATGGTCATGATATTGATCCCCGCCAGCGTCACCCCCGCCTTGAGCGCGGATTCCACCGCGTATATGCTATCCGGCGGCATGCCGGCCGGCTCGACTGGCAGCGTCAGCCACACGTTGAGCGTCTTGCCGCCATTGGAGGCGGTGGTCTGCAATTGTTTGATCGCCGCGGAGCGCCGGTTCACCGAGGCCTGATCGTCCAATGTCTTTCCTTCAATGTCGAAATCGACCTGGGTCAGCGAATATTGATCGATCACAGACTGGTAGGCCGCAGTCAGGCTCGCGATATTCGGGATGTATTCCGCCAGCTCCGTACCGGCTTCGCCGCCAAAACTGACTCGCACGTCGCCACCCATCGCCCGCAATTGCGCGAACTGGCTCGCAAGGTAACCGCTCCGCACCGAGCAGTCCGTCTGCCCGCCCCATGCCGGGATGCCCGCCGGAGCGCCGGTGGCGCTTTGGGTCAGGTCGGAGATCACAAACGCCGCCGCATAGAATCGCTGCCCGCTCTGGTGCGCGAAATCGGGCAGGCTCGGCGCCGGATCGTTATTCATATCCACATACGGCGCAAAGGTGCGGGCCGGCCACACAATCTGAGCCCCAGCGGAGACCGCATGGAGGCAGATGAAGACGGCGGGCGGCAGCAACTTCAAATACTTCATAGGCCCGCTATAGGATGAGCATGCAATCGCCGTAGGAGAAAAACCGGTATTTCTCGCGGACGGCTTCGCCATACGCTTCCAAGATGAACTCCCGCCCGGCGAAAGCGCTGACCAGCATCAGGAGAGTGGATTTCGGCAGGTGAAAATTCGTGAGGAGTGCGCCGGCCATGCGAAACTGGTAAGGCGGGTAAATGAAGATATCGGTGGAGCCGGCCTGTGGCGCCAGGTGATCAGCGCAGCTCTCCAGCACGCGCACGGTGGTGGTGCCGATCGCAACGCTGCGCTTCGCGGCCCGGATCGCATCGGCGGCGGCGGCGGATATTTCAAATCGCTCGCGATGCATGGTATGATCGCGGATCTGCTCTGTCTGCACCGGCCTGAAAGTGCCCGCGCCAACGTGCAGCGTGATGAAGGTATGCGGAACCTGCGCGAGAATCCGCGGCGTAAAATGAAGCCCCGCCGTCGGCGCGGCAACGGCGCCCGGATGGCGCGCATAGACCGTCTGGTAGCGCTCCGAGTCGGATGGCTCGACCTCGCGTCCGAGGTAGGGCGGAATCGGGAGTTTGCCCACGCGGTCCAGATCGATCGGCGCATCGAATTGTATCACGCGTTCCCCGGCCGGCAGCACCTCGGCAACGATACCCGCGACTCCGCCAACAGAAGTTGTGACGCCCGGCTGAAGCTTGCGCCCCGGTTTCGCCATGCAAAGCCAGCGGTTTCCGCCGCGCGGCTCGAGAAAGAGAAATTCAAACCGGCTGTCATCGGAGAAAGCGCGCGCGGGAATTACCTTCGTATCGTTAAGCACCGCAAGGTCGCCCGGCTGGAGATAACCGGGAAAATCCATAAACATCCGATGCTCGATGCGGCGCTCCGCGCGATGCAGCACCATCATCCGCGACGCCGCTCGATCCCCCAGCGGATGCGCCGCAATGAGCGATTGGGGCAGCGAGTAATCGTAATCGCGGAGCAGGTTACTCATGGATATTAAAGATGGGCGCCTCGCCGGTATTTGACTTACTCTTGACCTGTGAAATCACAACAGCTCGAAGCGAGCGGAAGCGTAAGTCAAATCTGAACAGTAAGTTCAAGTGGACGGTTTCGGCGCCGGCTTGCTTTTCTTGCCGAAAACCCTTTCCAGCCCGATCCGGTTCGCGGCGGCAACCATCAACTCCGCGACACGCCGCTTGAGCTGCCGCGCCCGGGTG
>DATAXI010000123.1:0-2953 GCA_036266845.1 Chthoniobacteraceae bacterium
TGGCGGCGCATCCCTACCGCTTTTTCCCCGTGACCATCGAGGATCAGTTGCGCGGCGTGATTTCGCGCGAGGAGATGGAAGCGGCGATCTCCGAGCATCGTCCGCCGAAGCTGGAACCCATTCCGGCCACGCGTCCCGGGGATAGCATTCGGGACTCGCAGGATTTGCTGATCGATTCGCCTACGCAGACCATCGTGCTCACGGACAAGCCGGACGGCAAGGTGCTGGCGGTTGTGACGCTGCACGATGTTCTGCGCGCGCAGGTGGCGATGAGCGACCGGGAAGGGTAGGCGCCGGTGGAGGGTTTCATCGAGCGGCTTCCGTTGAAGCGGTCGCGGATTCTCACGCGCCGTTGGCGCTTTGCGCGTTCATTGCACGGTACCTGGGCCTGCGCTCGTGCCTCGCTCCAGCCCAGGCTGGCCTGCCACGGGCCTTTGGCCCTTAACGAAGCGTCAAATTAATGCAAAAGGGCTCTAAATTGCGTCAATTTAAGGCGAAAGTTCGCGTCAATTTAAGGCAAAGGCGCTCGATAGCAGCACTGCGTCGATTTAAACCAAAAGTAAGTCGTGCCCTTATTTGAAATCAGACCGTGGGGCGTTTCGGTTGTGCCGGAAGCGCGTGAACCGTCCGGGTTGCACGTTTCATTTCAAATCTGGGCACTCCCGAAAAAGTGCTCTACAGCAGCAGGCGCAGGCTGTTGCCGATGACGAAGAGGTCCGAGACGGCCATGGCGGCGGCGCATGCGACCGGGGGGAGGATGCCGGTGGCGGCGAGCGGGATGGCGGCGGCGTTGTAGAAGAAGGCCCAGAAGAGGTTTTGCTTGATGGTGCGGAGCGTGGCGCGGCAGATGCCGAGGGCTTGCGGGATGGCTTCGATATCGGCCTTGAGCAGGAGGATATCGGCCGCCTCGCGCGCGATATCGCTGGCTTGCGTGACGGCGATTCCCAAATCGGCCTGGGCCAGAGCGGGGGCGTCGTTTATGCCGTCGCCGACGAAGGCGACCCGCTGGCGCTCGCTTTGCAGGCGCTGGACGATGCCGGCTTTTTCCTCGGGTTTCACTTCCGCGAAGACATTTTCCGGCGCGATCCCGGCGGCGGCGGCGAGTGGTTTCACGGCGGTTGCGGCATCGCCGGAGACCAGGTAGAGGCGGAGGCCGGAATCGCGAAGGCGCTTCACCACATCGGCGGCGCGCGGCTTGAGCGGATCGGCAAGCGCGAGGCCGGCGATCAATTTTCCACCGGCAACGAGGCCGAGCACCGTGCCCTGCATTTCCGGCAACGCCGCGAGCGGGATATTGCGCTCGCGCAAGGCGTTGATCGAGCCCATGAAGAGCGGCGCGCCGCGCCATTGGGCGCTTACGCCCTGGCCGCGCTCCTCGCGCCAGCCGGTGATTTCCGCCGGAGCCACCTCCGCGAGCGAAGCGGCGACGGCCAGGCTGTAGGGATGCTTGCTCGGCATCGCGAGCGCGCGGGCCAGTGCGCGGGCTTCGCTTTCGCCGCCATCGAGCGCGATGAATTTTTCGACGCGCGGCTTGCCTTCGCTCAGCGTGCCGGTCTTGTCGAAAAGCACGGCGGTGATGGTCCCGCATTTTTCCAGCGATTCGCCGTCGCGGACCAGGATGCCGCGTTTGGCCGCGGCGTTGGTGCCGGCCATGATGGCGGCGGGAGTCGCAAGGCCCATCGCGCAGGGACATGCGACAATGAGGATGGCCGCGGCGTTGATGATGCCCGTTTCCCATCCGCCATGCAGGCCGTAAGCGAGCGCGGCGCCGATTGCGATGAGCACCACGATGGGAACGAAAATATTGCTCACCTTGTCGCCGATGCGCTGGATGGATGCGCGGCTGCCCTGGGCCCGCCGCACCACCTCGATGATGCGGGAGAGCGCCGTTTCCTCGCCCAGGCCGGTGACCTTCACGATGAGGCGTCCGTCACGATTGACGGTGCCGGTATAAATTTTCCCGCCGGCGGATTTTTCCACCGGAGCGGATTCGCCCGTCAGCATGCTTTCATCGACCGCGGATTCGCCATCGAGGATTACGCCGTCCGCGGGCGCCTGATCGCCGGGGCTGAGGATCACGCGGTCGCCGTGGCGCAATGCGTCGAGCGGCACCGATTCCTCCGCGCCGTGCGGCCCGATGCGCAACGCCTTTTGCGGAGCGAGCCGCATCAATTGCTCCAGCGCGCCCGCCGCGCGTTCGCCGGCGCGGGCTTCCATGTAATGGCCGAGGCTGATCAAACCGAGGATCATTGCCGCCTCCGCGAAGTAAAGCTGATGCACGCGCCCCGGCATCAGCAGTCCGTAGAAGCTGAGGGCGAAAGCCGTGGTCGAGCCGAGCGAGACGAGGGTGTCCATGTTCGACTGGCGGACGAGAAGCTGCTCCCACGCGCCTTTGTAGAAGCGCCAGCCGCAGAGCGCCTGCACGGGCAGCACCAGGGCAAAGCTGAACCAGCCGAACCATCCGTGCATGGCGGGATGAAAGAGATATTCCATCGCCATGAGAGGCGCGGCGACTCCGAGGGAGAAGATCACATTGAACTTCCAGGAAAGAAGGAACGACTGCTTTGCGGGATTTCCGGCCTGCTGCGGGGCCGCGGTGTAGCCGGCGCCGGCAACCGCTTCCACCATGGCGCCGAGGGCCACGCCATTGCCTTTGACGCGGGCGACGCCGGAATCCAGGTCCACCTCGGCGTAATCCACGCCGGGGACGCCTTGCAGCGCCTCGCGCACGTGGCGCGCGCAGTTCTGGCAGCTCATTCCACCAATTTTCAGGACGTTGGTCATCGGATAATCATCCCAGCATAACATCATCCATCCGGGAGTTCCCCGGTAAAATTGACTTCTGGAAATGGAAATGCGACATCTCCTGAAGCCCGTAACCATGGATAAGAAATTGTTTCATCCTCAGGAGCATCCGGCATTACGGACTTACGGTCTGGATGAGAAGGAGTGC
>DATAXI010000128.1:0-19373 GCA_036266845.1 Chthoniobacteraceae bacterium
AACCTCGAATTCCATCTCCGGCGATGCGGCCCTGACGCATCAACTCTACCAGAGCCTCACTTCGACCCTGCAAATCCAGGGTCTTGATTATACCACCACCGATAACGTGCCCCAAAGCCTTGGCGCATCGGGGAATTCCACCTCCCAGGATGAACAGATCGCGGGCGGGATTATCGAGCAATACAGCAAGGTAATCACGCCGAAAGTGCATCTCTCCCTCGGCGGATCGGCGCTTTATGGGTACACCAATCAGCGGGACACCGGCGGCAGCGTCATTCAGACGAACGAGTCGCACTCATTCGGTTCGGTCACCGATTCCTTTTTCCTCAATCTGCCCAATGTGGATGAGAGTTCGATCGTGGTTACCGATTCAGCACACACGCTTCCCGGGTACCAGGATGGAATCGACTATACGGTTTCACAAAATGGGTCGCTTACCTTGATCCGGCGCACCTCGACCTCCACCATTCCGCTCAACTCGAAAATCTATTTCACCTACACCGCGGCCGCGGCGGCATCGGGAGGGTATGAGACATTCACGGGCGCCGCGAACTTCCGTCTCGATTTTTACAGCGGCCTCCTCGCCGTCTATGCGCGGCTGAACACCGTGGAAAACTTCGGAGCGCCCCAGACATCGGGCGTCAACGATGCCAACCCCGCGGATTTTCTTCTCTCTGGAGCGGAGGATCTTTCGGACTACACGGCCGGCATTGATTCCTCGTGGCATTGGGTTCGCCTTGCGGCGGAATACGATGTTTATGATTCGAACTTCGGCTCCTCGCGAACCTTGCGCCTGGATCAGAATTTCACCTTCAGGCCGGATCGAAACTCCGGATTGGACTTCGATTTCTCCGAGGGCCGCTCCACTTACCAGGGATCGAGCGCTGATGAGTCGGATTACTCCGCCATTTGCAGTTATCGCCGTTCTTTTAGCGGCAACTTTGGTTTCGATATCAAGGCTGGCATTGAGTTACAGCGCGGCGATCAGTCCGTCGATGAGACCCTGATATCCGTTCAGCCAAGCCTTAATTACTCCATCGGCGACCTGACTATCAAAGCCTCCTACAGTTTTGAATATCTCAAAAGCGACAGCTCGAACCAAACCGAGGAACAAATGCTGACCATCAGCATGCAGAGGACGTTTTGATGAAAATGATATCTCCCATTCCCTCAGTCATTGCCCGGGGTTGCCGTGGCGCTCTGCTGCTATGCCTGGCGTCCCACCTGACTTACGGACAGGGTACGCCGGGCCGGCTTGTCTGGCCGGCTCCGCCGGACGATCCGCGGATTGCCTATGTGGGAAGCATTTCCTGTCCCCAGGATGCCGGCTTTAGGCCCGCGATGCTGCGCCGTTTCTCCAATTGGCTTTCCGGCGCCCAGGTGGGTAATCAGCCCATGAGCCATCCCTTTGGCGTGGCGGTGGATGGCGCCGGGAATTTCTGCTTTACGGACACCGGCTTGAATAACGTGACTTACTGCGATCGCGCCGGGAAAAAATGGTACACATGGGGTGAGGTGGGCGGCACCCGCTTCCAGGCGCCTGTAGCGGTGGCGGCAGATGGCAAAGTAATCTATGTGGCGGATTCATCGCTTGCCACCGTCATTCAATTTGATCTTGCCGGAAAAATCATGGGTCGCATCGCCGCTGGCCTCCAGCGGCCGTGCGGGCTCGCGATTTCCGGCGGACGCCTCTACGTGGTAGATTCCGCGGCCCAGTGCGTCGATATCTTTGACCTGAAGGGCAAGAGCCTGGGACGATTCGGGCAGCGCGGGGATGGTCCGGGGTTTTTCAATTACCCGACTCACATCGCGGCGGATGGCCCGGGAAATCTCTATGTCACCGATTCCATGAACAATCGCGTGCAGATTTTTGACCCTGCGGGAAATTATATCCGCGAGATTGGACAGGCCGGAGACAGCCCGGGTTGTTTCAGCCGGCCAAAAGGGGTCGCGGTGGATCCGGCGGGACGCATCTATGTGGTGGATGCGATGTTTGGGAATTTTCAGATATTCGATGCCGGCGGGCAGCTACTGCTTGCCGTCGGGGAAACCGGCTCCGATCCCGGCGAATTCAGCCTGCCGGCCGGCATTGCGATCAGCGGCGGCAATCAGATTTATGTCGCGGATACCTTCAATGGGCGGCTGCAGGAGTTCAAATACATCGCCGCGCCATGACCCCCCGCGCAACCAGAGTTCAAGGAATCAAGAAGGCCGCAATCGCGCTTGGCGTTTGCCTTTTGGCGACAGGCGCCGTGATCGGAAAATCCAGCGCGCCCGCATCCTCGCCGGCCCCAGTGTCAGGGGATCGTGGCTCGTCCAAAGCAGCGAAGTCCGGCAGCATCCTGGATTCGCCCCACAATCTGGGTGTGAGCGGGCCGGGCGTGTTCCGGGCAAAGAGCCAGACCGATGTCTGCATCTTCTGCCACTCGCCCCACGGAGGCGAATCGAACACGCCGCTATGGAATCATCGGAAATCGGCGGCGAGTTACACCACTTACAGCAGTTCCACCATGGTCGCGAAGGTGGGCCAGCCAAACGGCTCGTCGGCCCTGTGCCTGAGCTGCCACGATGGGACCATCGCGCTTGGCATGGTCAATAGTACGGCCAAGCCGATCGAGATGCGAAACAGCGCCGTGGCCATTACCGGCTCCGCCAACCTTGGGACGGACTTGTCCCAGGATCATCCGGTTTCCTTTACTTACAATTCCGCCCTGGCCGCGCGCCAGGGCAAGCTGGCCGATCCCGGAAAACTCAAGGGCCCGGTCCGCCTGGATGCAAATCACGAAGTGCAATGCACCTCGTGTCACGATCCTCACAACGACCAGTACGGCGACTTCCTGGTGATGGATAACTCCGGCTCGCAGCTTTGCACGACCTGCCACATCGATGCAGCCTGGTCCAACGCCTCGCACCATCTCTCCGGCGCGCCCATCAAGGGAGCCGCGGCCAAGCAGGTCATCGGCACAACCGTAAAGAGCGTGGGGGAAAACTCGTGCAAGGATTGCCACGCGCCCCACCTCGCCGCGGGGCGCCAGCAATTGCTGCTGACCTCCCGGCAGGAGGATACCTGCTTCGCGTGCCACAATGGGACAGTGGTCCGGCAAAATCTGGAGCCTGAATTCAACAAGCCGAGCGTCCACCCGGTGATGCTGTCCACCGCCTCCGTTGCGCAACGCGGCGTCGGGCGCTCGTCGCTCCTCGGCGCATCCGGGCGTGTCACCTGCTCGGATTGCCACGACTCCCACGAGGCGAATAGCAAGATCGAAGCAGCCCCGCGCGCCTCGGGATTCAACCTCGGCGCAAGCGGCGTCTCGCGCGCGGGCACGGCGGTGCCATCCATCACCTACGAGTATGAGCTTTGCTTCAAGTGCCACGGGGATAGCCCGGCGCGAAGCGCGGATGCCGTGAATCGAATCTCGCCGCAGCCAAATCTCCGGCTCGCGTTCAATACCGCGAACGATTCGTTCCATCCGGTGGAGGGAGTCGGGCGAAATTCGCACGTGCCCAGCCTGCTGCCGCCCTACACGGCGGGCTCCATCATCAAGTGCACCGATTGCCATAATAACGACCAGGGACCCGGAGCCGGCGGCACCGGCCCGCGCGGCCCGCACGGCTCGGATTACGTGCCGCTGCTCGAGCGCCAATTGGTAACCACCGATTACACGGGCGAGAGCATCGCGAATGACGCCCTGTGCTACAAATGCCACAGCCGCGACAGCATCCTCAGCGACCAGAGTTTCCGCGCCTATAATGAGCTGGGCCAGGAGAGCGGCCATCGCTTCCACATTGTGGATCAAAAGGCGGCCTGCACCACGTGCCACGATTCCCACGGCGTTGCGACCAACAAACACCTGATCAACTTCAATCCCGTCTATGTCACGCCCGGATCGAGCGGCCGCATTCAATATGTGAGCACGGGGCTCTTCATGGGCACGTGCACCCTCACCTGCCACGGTTATGACCATGAGCAGGCCGCATATCCCAACCTCACGATCCACCCGGTGAGCGCAGTGAAGGCGCCGGCACGCAAGATTCCAACGGCCGCCGCTACGCGCGGAAGACCCATTTTTTGAGAGGGGCAACAATGGCAAGGAATGTTGAGCCTCTGGCAATCCACGCGTCTCGCAGCACCAAGCGGGGCACTAGAGTTGCCGCCGTGTTGAAAAATTATCCTCCATTCCAAATCGCTCGGTGGGGCCTGCCGGCGGCCGCTTTCGCCACCCTGGCCACCCTGGCCGCGATCGACCTCTCCGGCTGCAAAAAAGAGGAAGGGATCATCGTTTACCGCGTATCGAAAGCCGCGCCGGAAACCACCGCGTCCGGCAGCGCCGCGCCGGAGGCTCCGGAGGCCAGCGCGATGCCGTCGATGAGCGCTCCCGGGGACCAATCGGCACAGGCCGTGGCGCCCGCGACGGCGGACCAGCCGGCGCAAGTCACCGGCAGCGCGCCGGCAGACTGGCTGCCGCAGCCCCTCTCCGCAATGCGCCAGGCGAGTTATGTGGTGAAAGGCGACAACGGCGCATCGGCGGATATTTCCCTGGTGATCCTGGATGGCCCCGCGGGCGGAACGCTCGATAACGTGAACCGCTGGCTGTCACAACTCGGCCAGGCGGGGATGGATCAGGACAAGCTTTCCAAAACCGCCCAGCACGTCGCCGCCCCCCTTGGCGATGTGACGCTGGTTGATCTGGAAGGTCTGCCGTCCGGAGGCGATGCAACCAAAGACGGACGTATTGTCGGCGGAATCGTCACGACGGCAGACCGCACTGTTTTCTTCAAGATGCACGGCAATGCGGCGCTGACGGAATCGCAGAAAGTCCCGTTCATCCAATGGGTCGCTTCCGTGAGGCTGGACCCGTCCGCAGCAGCGGCGGCGGCTCCGGCTGCGGCGCAGAGCGCGGCAATACCGCCCGCGATCGCCCCGAGTGGAAATAATGCGCAAATCCAGTGGCAGGTGCCGGATGGCTGGAAGAGCGCGCCCGCTACGTCAATGCGGTACGCCACCTTCAATACGTCCGGCCAAACCGGGGCGGCGGCGGATGTTTCCGTGGTCATGCTGGACGGTGAGGGAGGCGGCGATCTACAGAACGTAAATCGCTGGCGCGGGCAGCTCGGCCTGGACCCGGTCACGGATGAAGATCTGAAATCCCTGGTGGTGCCGGTGAAAGCAAAGGATGGCGGCCTGCTCACCGTGGATATGAGCGGCCCCACATCGCGCCTGCTGGCGGGATGGACCCGCGTGGATGGCAAGAGCTGGTTCTTCAAATTGACCGGCCCGGAATCGGCGGCCGGCGCGGAGAAAGAAAAATTCATCAAGTTTCTGGAATCGATCCAGTTCCATCCATGAAAGAGAACCTGCGCCAGTGCTTCGATTTTATCTCGTCGTTAAAATTGACGATATTCCTCCTGGCGGCTTCGCTGGTGCTGGTCTTTGCCGGGACGATTGCGCAGGTGCACCTGGGCGTCGATGAGGTGCAGAAGCAATATTTCCAAAGCATGTGGGTCTGGTGCCCCGTCGGCTCCCAGGGGTTGAGGATACCCATTTATCCCGGCGGTCATTTGCTCGGCGCGATACTCCTGGTCAATCTGGTCAGCGCGCATCTGCGGCGGTTCCGCTGGACATGGCGGAAACTCGGCATCCACTTTATCCACGCGGGTCTGGTCATCATGCTGGCGGGCGGCCTGTTCACGGATCTCTTTTCGGTGGAGAGTTACACGCGGCTGGGCCCGGGCGAGGCGAAGAATTATTCCGAAGACTCGCGCAAGACAGAATTGGCCGTGATCGATGAATCGAACAAGGATTACGATCAGGTCACCGCGATCCCGGACGCGATTCTGCGCAAGGGCGGCACCATTGAGCACGCCAGTTTGCCATTCCGGATCGTCGTCGGGCATTTCTACGATAACTCGCAGGTCACCATGATGGATCAGCCCGGAGCGGGGCAGCCCGCGGCGACACAGGGAATCGGGGCGCAGGTTTCAGTAAGCCCGCTGCCGGTCGCGGCCTCGCAGGAGTCCGACAACGTGGTGAGCGCGGTGATCGAGATCGTGCCTCAGCCGCAGCCGGGTGAGGCCACGGCGATGCCGCTTGGCTCCTGGCTCGTATCGGAGGCGCTCGGAGCGCCGCAGCAATTCGCCTATGGCGGAAGAACGTGGCGGCTGGAATTGCGTCCGCGGCGTTATTACACGCCTTACACGCTCACCCTTCAAAAATTCACGCACCAACGCTATGCGGGCACGGACATCGCGAAAAATTACGCGAGCCTCGTGACGCTGATCGATCCCAGCCGCTCCGAGAACCGGGATGTGCTGATCTATATGAATCACCCGCTCCGCTATCGCGGCGAAACTTTCTACCAGTCCGGTTTTGATAAGAACGATACGGCCACCATCCTGCAAAGCGTGCACAACCCGACCTTCCTCGCGCCCTATGTGGCGTGCGCCATCGTCGGCGCGGGGCTTCTGCTTCAATTCGCGCTCCAGTACGGCGGCTTCTCCCGGCGGCATAAGTCCGCACCCGCATCATGTTAAAACGTCATCTTTTCTGGATCGGGATTTTGATCGGCCTGGCCTGGCTGGCATCCAATACACGGCTGCCAAAGAGCGCGCCCGGAGATTTCGACATTGCGACGTTCGGCAAGACGCCCGTACTGGCGGATGGGCGGTTAAAGCCGCTGGATACCGTGGCGCGCACGTCGCTGGTCATCATCCATGGCAAACAAACGCTGCGCCTCGATAATGGCGAAACCATCGAGCCGATGCGCTGGCTGACGGATGCGATGTTTAAATCTCCGGTAGCGGACAGTTATCGCGTCTTTGTGATCAATAATCCCGACGTGCTCGGCGTGTTCGGCTGGCCGCAGGCGCAGCGGAAGTATTACAGCTTCGCGGAGCTGTCGCCCTTTCTGCAAAAGATCGATGAACAGGGGCAAAAGGCCGAAGCGGTCGAATCATCGCAGCGCTCCCATTTCCAGACCGCGATCATCAATCTGCGCAACGCACTGATCCTGTACCAGGGGCTCAAGAACAGCGTCGCGCCGGAAGAAGCGGACCATTTTGCGAACGAAATCGCGGCCTATCTGAACCAATTGCCGGCGGGCGTGGCCGCAACCCGGGCGCGGGAAAAAGGCCAGCCGTACGACAAGGAAAAGTTCGATACGATGGGCCAATGGGTAAACCGTTACCAGACGCTTTCCGACTCGGCGACTCTGCTGGCCGTGCCTCCGGCAGCGGGCTCTCCAAACCAGCAGGAATGGCTCTCCGTGGGCGCGAGCCTGCTCCAGGCGATCTCCTCCGGCCGGGCGAATCCGGTGGTCAAGGCGTATGCTTTGATCGGCGATGCGTACCGCGGCCGGGATGTGAGCCTCTTCAACCAGGAGGCGCAGGATCTCTCCCAATGGATGCAGCTCAGGGAGCCGCGGGCGAGCGGTAACGCGGCGTTCGAGAGCGCCTTCAATCAATTGGCCCCGTTCTACCAGGCGATGGGTCTTTATGTGCTCGCCTTTCTGCTGGTGGCCGCGTTCTGGCTGAGCGGAAACCGCAGCCTGAATCGCGCGGCATTTTACCTGCTGCTGCTCGCGCTGGCGGTGCACACGTTTGGTCTCGGGGCGCGGATGTACCTGCAAGGGCGCCCGCCGGTGACCAATCTCTACTCATCCGCCATCTTTATTGGCTGGGGCACGGTGATCATCGGGCTGGTGCTCGAGCGGATTTACCGGGATGGCATGGGCTCCGCCTGTGCGTCGCTCATTGGCTTCATCACCCTGGTGATCGCGCAGCATCTGGCGGAGAGCGGCGATACCATGGAAATGCTGCAGGCGGTGCTGGACACGAACATCTGGCTGGCCACGCACGTGGTCTGCATCACCATCGGTTATTCCGCGATGTTCCTCGCGGGAATGCTGGCGATTTTTTACGTGGTGCGCGGTGTTTTCACTCGCACGATGGATCGCGAAGCCGGGCAATCGCTGGCTCGCATGACCTATGGCGTTATCTGCTTTGCGACACTATTCAGCTTTGTCGGCACGGTGCTGGGCGGCATTTGGGCGGATCAATCGTGGGGCAGGTTCTGGGGCTGGGACCCAAAGGAAAACGGGGCGCTGCTGATCGTGCTGTGGTGCGCGCTGATCCTGCACGCGCGCTGGGGCGGTTACATCCGGCAGCGGGGTCTGATGGTGATGGCGCTATTCGGCAATGTGATCACGAGCTTCTCGTGGTTTGGGGTCAATATGCTGGGGATCGGCCTGCACTCCTACGGTTTCATGGAGAAGGCGTTTCCCTGGCTCGTCGGATTCATCGCAAGCCAGGTCGCACTGATGGCAATCGCCGCGGTGCCGTTGCGCCGCTGGCGCAGCTTCCAGCCGGCCTGAACGCGCCCCGCGCGCGGATTACTCCGATAGCTGCTCGAATATTTCGGCCGCAAGGCCCTCCGGATCGTCGGCGGAGCTGGAGGCGTGGGCGGAACGCGGCGGAGCGCCTTCCTCATCAAAGATCACCGCACGCATGGAAAGCGCATCGTCATCCATCAGCGCGGCGCCCGCCACCGGCAGATGGCAATCCCCGTTTAACAGCCGCAGCAATTCACGCTCCGCGCGGATGCAGAGAAAGGTCGGTTCATGATTAACAAACGCAAGAATGGAGGCGCTTTCGCAATCCTGCTCGCGGCATTGGAGGGCGATTGCGCCCTGGCCGATGGCGGGAAGGATCGGCAGGCGGCTGATATGGAACGGGCTCAGGTCGATGCCGAGCCGCTTCAGCCCCGCGCGAGCGAGCGCGATGCCCGCCCACCGCTTGGAAACGCGCAGCTTTTCGATCCGCGTGGGGACATTGCCGCGCAACTCATCGATCACCAGCCCCGGCCTCAGCCACGCGAGCTGGCGCCGGCGCCGCACACTGCCGGTCGCGATGATCGCCCCTTCCGGCAGGGAGGCAAATTCCTGCTTCCGCCCAATGAACACATCGCCGGTCTCCTCCCGCTCCAGAACCGCGCGCACGGCCAATCCTTCCGAGGTGCGGCCCGGTAAATCCTTGCAACTATGGACAGCCACATCGATCTCGCCATCGAGCAGCGCCTGTTCGATTTCCTTTGTAAAAAGGCCCTTCACTCCGGCTCCGCTCTCGCGGACATCCTCGAACCGGGAGCGCCGATCTCCGGAGGTCGTGATCTTCTTTACCTTCAGCTCGATTTCCACGCCGGCGGCGCGGAAGGCTTCGCGCAATAACTCCACCTGGGCCAGCGCGAGCGCGCTGCCGCGGGTGCCGATGACGAGCGTCCTGCTGAGAACGGGCTGGGGTCTTCCGAGGGTGCAATAGGAGTTCACGGCGGCTACCATGCGCCGGAATCCGCCGGAATACTTCCCGGGGATTGCCAGCTATTACATGCAAATTGCAGCAGGCGGGATGGCAAGCAATGGTCAGAAGTGGGCCATGGAGGGTGAGTAGCCGGCTGCGGGTAAAGGGATGCTGTGGGCGTTCAAAAAAGAAGGCCCCATGAACTCGCAAATCTCCACACTGGAAACGCCATCCGGCTCGCAGGAACCGGTGGGCGAATTCGAGACAAGCCTCGGCGGGCGGGAGCGCCTGCTGCGCGCCTGTCATTGCCTGCCGGTGGATCGCCCGCCGGTCTGGCTGATGCGCCAGGCGGGACGCGCCCTGCCGGAATACCGGAAGCTCAAGGAGCGCCGGAGTTTCATCGAGCTGGTGAAAACGCCGGAGCTTGCGGCTGAAGTCACCCTTCAGCCAATCCGGCGGTTTGGTTTCGATGCGGCAATCCTGTTCAGCGATATTCTGGTGGTGCCGGAGGCGCTGGGCCAGCCCTACCGGTTCCGCGACGGAGGCGGCATCGAGATGGATTTTTCCATCCGCACCGCGGAGGATATTGCACGGCTGGATTGCGCGCGCGTTGTGGATCGGCTGGCCTACGTTGCGGATGCGCTGGAGATCATCGGCAACGAGCTGAACGCGGAAACCGGCCTTCTCGGCTTTGCGGGATCGCCATGGACGCTGGCCAATTACATGATCCACGGCGGAAGCGGACGGGAGCAGACGGGCGCGAGAATCCTGCTTCACACAGAGCCCGCCCTTTTCGCGCGGCTGATGGAAAAGCTCACCTTCGCGGTCACGGAATTTCTCAAGCTGCAAATCACAGCGGGGGTGGACGCCGTCCAGATATTCGACAGTTGCGGCGGGTTGCTCGCGGAGAACGATTTCGAGGAGGGCTCCGCACGCTGGATGCGCCAGATCATCGCCGGAATCGATGGAGAGACGCCGGTCATTGTCTTTTCCAAGGGGGTCCACGGCAACTGGCCCGCGCTGGTCAATACCGGCGCAAACGTGCTGGGCGTGGATTGGACAATGGACCTGCCCAGGCTGGCCGCGGCCCTGCCGGAGCAGGTGGCCGTGCAGGGAAACCTGGATCCCGCCCTGCTCACCACCGAGCCGGAGATCGTGGCTTTGGAAAGCGGACGGCTGTTGCAGGCAATGGCCAACCGCCCCGGGCACATCTTTAATCTGGGCCATGGCGTGCCCCCGGACGCGCGGCTGGAGTGCATCTGGGCGCTTATCGATACGGTCCGCGATATTGGCTGGTCATGAGGAATGCCAGGCGCCCCGAGAGAACTTCAAATCATGTCTGAGTCTTATCTTTACCTGGTCATCGCCTGCGGAGTGGCGGTCGTCTTTCCGCTCATCCCGCTGGCGCTGGCATGGCTGTGGCGCCGCATCTACCAGCCGCCGAAGCCTGGCCCCGACAAGAATGCGGCGTACGAGTGCGGCATTGAATCCATTGGACCGGCGCATGTGCGATTCAAGTCCCAGTATTACCTCTACTGCATCGTCTTTCTCGTTTTCGATGTGGAGGCGGTCTTTCTTTTGCCGTTTGCCGTGGCCTTCACGAGGCTGCCGGTGGGCGCGTTCGTGGCGATCCTGATTTTTATGCTGCTGCTGCTGGAGGGGCTCGCATGGGCCTGGTGCAAAGGGGGGCTGAACTGGCAATGAGCACAGGATTGATCGACGAGGAGCTAAGGAAGGACCTCTCCGAGCAGGGCGTGATCGCCACGACGCTCCAGGAGATTTACAACTGGGGGCGCCGCAACTCCCTGTGGCCGCTTCAATTTGGCCTGGCCTGCTGCGCCATCGAGATGATTGCCGCCGCCGCCGCCCGCTACGACCTCGCCCGTTTTGGCGGCGAGGTGTTCCGGCCATCGCCGCGGCAGGCGGACCTGATGATCGTCGCAGGCACGGTGACCAAGAAGATGGCGCCGCAGGTGGTCCGGCTTTACAACCAGATGCCCGATCCCAAATATGTGATCGCGATGGGAGCGTGCGCCATTTCCGGCGGCCCGTTCAAGGAGGGTTACAACGTACTCAAGGGAATTGACCGCTACATCCCGGTGGATATTTACATCCCCGGCTGTCCGCCGCGGCCCGAGGCCTTCCTGCATGGATTCATGGAGCTGCAGCGGAAGATCGATCACCAGAAGCTCACGGGCCCGGGCAAAGCGGCGTTCCTCAACGCGGAATCGCCAAGCGAATTTCCAGTGCCGGCGTTCGGCGCCCATGATCTCGAACCCTCATCCAACCTTGCGGTTTTTCATCCGCCAAAAATCGAGCGCGCCTGAGCCATGGAAACCATCGAGCAAATCGCCAGCCGCATCCTGTCCGCGATCCCGGAGGCGAAAGTAACGGTGATCGGAAATGCCGCGGTTCCCGGCCAGGCCTCGATTCTGCTGGGACACGGCTGCGCGGTGAACGTCGCCCGCTTTCTCCGCGATGATGCGGCGCTGCGGCTGGACTATTGCTCGAACGTCACCGGCCTGGATTGGCTCGACCGTGTCGTGAAGACCACGACGAAAACCATGCAACTGGTGGACGGCGTGGAAAAAGAAGCGGCGGTCACGACGGAGGAATCGCTGCCGGGATATCTGGAAGCGGTTTACATCCTCTACTCCATGAGCCTGAAACATGGGCCCGTGATCCTCCGGTTGCGAACGGCGGATCGCCTTGCGGAAACGCGCGTCCCATCGCTGACGCCGGTCTGGAAGAGCGCGGAGTTTCAGGAGCGCGAAGCGTACGATCTCTTCGGCATCCACTTCGACGGGCATCCCGATCTCCGCCGCATTCTGATGTGGGATGAGTTTACCGACTATCCGATGCGCAAGGATTACCGGCAGCCCGACGATTACGAATACGAACCGACGCCGCATGATGAGATCGTCGCAAAAGCGGCGCGCCACGCGGCCACGGCGGCGCAACCTTTTCCCGAAGCGTGATGACCATGCACGATACCGCCGCGAATCCACTGCCTGCGATGACCGCGCGTCTTGACGGCGAGATCCTGGAAATCTCGATGGGGCCGCAGCATCCCTCGACCCATGGCGTTTTTCGCATGAATGTGGCGCTGGACGGCGAGCTGGTGGTGAAGCTGAAACCGGTCTTCGGCTACCTGCATCGCAATCACGAGAAGATCGGCGAAAGCATCACTTATCTCGACTCGATGCCGTACACGGACCGGCTCGACTACTTCTGCTCGATGACCAACAACTGGGCTTACGCCCTCGCGGTCGAGAAGCTTGCGGGCATCGAGGTGCCTGAACGCGCGGAATATCTGCGCGTTATCCTGGCGGAACTGACGCGATTGCAGAATCACGCGTCGCTGCTTGGTTTTCTGCTCAGCGATACCGGAGCATGGGGCACCCCGCTCATGTACGCCTTCCGCGAGCGGGAGAAAATGCTCGATCTCTTCGAGGCAATCTCCGGCGCGCGGATGATGTGCAATTTCATGCGCTTTGGCGGCTGCCGCTGCGATGCGCCGCCGGGCTGGCTGGAGCAAACGGCAAAAGTCGCCGGCAATTTTCCCGCGTTCCTCGATGAGTTGGATCGGTTGATCCTGTCGAATGAAATCCTGATCGCGCGGACCCAGGAGATTGGGAAAATCTCGGCCGAAAGCGCGATCAACGCCGGGCTGACCGGTCCCATCCTGCGCGCCTCCGGCGTCAATTATGATGTGCGGAAAGTGGACGGCTACGGGATTTATTCGCGATTCAAATTCCGCGTTCCGCTGGGGGATCACGGCGATTGCTACGACCGGCTGATGATGCGCACGCTGGAGATGCGGGAGAGTGTCGTAATCCTGAAGCAGGCGCTTGCGGAGATACCGGAAGGGCCGGTCATCAATCCCAAGATCAAGATTCGCAATTTTCGTCCGCCGGCGGGAGAAGTTTACGGTCGCATCGAGGCGCCAAAAGGGGAACTGGGCTTCCACCTGGTGAGCGATGGCGGGCCGATTCCGGCGCGGTATCACGTGCGCGCGCCGAGCTTTGTAAATCTGACGCTGCTGGAGGAAATGTGCATCGGCCACCTGGTCGCGGATGTGATGGTCATCCTCGGCAGCATCGACATCGTCCTCGGGGAGGTGGATCGATGATCGGCGCGGGAATCATCAGAGGCATGGCGGTGACGGCGCGGAACCTGATCGGCAGCTATTTCGAGCCGGAGCGGCTCACCACGGTGCAGTACCCGGAGGAGCGCGACAAGATCGCGGAGAATTACCGGAACTTTCCCTTCCTCGTTTACGACGGGGACGATCCCGAAACCGGGCTGCGCTGCACCTCGTGCAAGATTTGTGAAAAAGAATGTCCGCCCCAGGTGATCTTCATCATCCAGGACAGGGATGAAAAAGGAAAACCGCTCAAGCGGCCGAAGGTGTTCGATATCGACACCTCGGCGTGCATGAGTTGCCAGATATGCGTCGAGGTTTGCCCCTTTGAATCCATCAAGATGGACAAGGCATTCGAGGTAAGCAATCGGGACCGGTTTGGCGCGCTGGTGTTGCACAAGTCCGGCCTCGCGAAAGCGAATGCCTATTATCACCAGATTCGCCCGTCGGAAGCGGACGCCGTGGATGCGGCGCTGGCGGAGGCCGCGGCCAGGAAGAAAGCGAAGGCGCCATGATCACAACGGCGGATCAAATTTTTGTGCTGGCAAAGCACGCGGCTCTTTCCCTTCTCCACGGGGCGCCGTTCTGGGTGGTGGAAACCGCCTCCTGCCTCATCAATCTCTGCGCGGTGCTGGCGGTGTTCCTCACGCTCTTCGCCCTCATTTCTGTCCTGGAGCGGAAGATTCTGGCCCGGATTCAAAATCGCTACGGGCCAAATCGCGTGGGGCCTTGCGGCCTGTTTCAGCCGGTCGCGGATGGCATCAAGATGCTCACCAAGGAGGACATCGTGCCGCGGGATGCGGATAAGGTCATCCATTTCCTTGCCCCCGTCGCAATGGTGGCGCCGGCCATCCTTGCGCTCGGCGTCATCCCGTATGGCCGCAATATGACGCCGTTCTCGATCGATGGCGGTGTACTCTTTTTTTTCGCCGTGGGCTCCGCGACGGAACTGGCGGTCTTCATGGCCGGCTGGTCCAGCAACAACAAGTATTCCATGCTGGGCGCGATGCGGGCCATCGCGCAAATGGTCAGCTATGAGCTGCCGCTCATTCTCACGGTACTGCCGGTGGTGATGATCACAGGCTCTCTCTCCCCGGACCGCATCGTGGATGCGCAAGCCGGATATCTTCTGGGAGCCATCCCTCATTGGTTTGTGCTGACGCCATGGGGCGCGGCGGCGTTTCTGCTGTTCTTCACGGCAAGCCTGGTGGAATCGAATCGCACGCCGTTCGATTTGCCGGAGGGCGAGTCGGAGCTGGTCGCCGGGCATATGACGGAATATTCCGGGTTCAAGTACGCCACGTTTTTCATGGCGGAATATTTCGGGATGTTCGCCGTCAGCGGTCTCGCGGTGACGCTTTTCCTCGGCGGATGGCGTGCGCCAATGGCTTTTCTCACGTTCATCCCGTCATGGATCTGGTTTTTCCTCAAACTCGCGACGCTGCTTTTCACCTTTATCTGGATTCGCGGCACGCTGCCGCGCGTGCGTATCGACCAGGTGATGCGGCTGGCGTGGATATTCATGCTGCCCATGGCGTTTGCGTGCATCATCGCTGCGGCGGTGTGGCACTACTACCAACGCGGCGCGATCGGCTGGATGGCGGCCCTGCTCATCGTCGGCGCAGTGTATGCCGGCCTCTCACAAATCCTTGAAACGCGCCGGAAACTCTCCGTGCGCACTTACCGATTCGCGGAATGAACCCTGGCATCCCCTTTATCCTGATCGCCGCGTTGACGCTCTCCGGCGCGCTCGCGGCGGCAATATTGCCAAACCTGGTGCACGCGGCGTTGAGCCTGGTGCTGGCATTCGTTGGACTTGCGGCCTTCTATTTTCTCCTCGGCGCGGAATTCATTGGGCTGGTTCAGGTCATTGTTTACATCGGCGCGGTTGCGGTGCTCATCGTCTTCACCATTCTGCTGACGCGGCCTGCCGTCGCGCAACGGGGCGATTTGAACTGGGGCGGGGTGCTGGTGGCCATTGCGGTGATGAGCGGCCTGCTCTGGGCGCTGGCCCGGACGGCGCTCCCCGCCAATGCGACGGCCGCGGCTCCGATGACGGTGATGCGCGTGGGGCAAACGCTTATGGGCGATTACGTCTGGCCGCTGCAGACGGTGGGCATCGTGCTGACGGCGGCGCTGATCGGGGCCGTGGTGCTCGTAATGGAGGAAGATCGATGAACGGTACCCTTGCCGCCGTGCTCGCGGTTTCAATGGTTCTTTTCTCGCTGGGGCTGCTCGCCGCGCTCAGCCGGCGCGACGCGATCTTCATGCTCATCGGCATCGAGATGATGCTCGCGGCGGGCAATCTGAACCTTGTGGCCTTCTGGCGCTACGGCCCGCAGCCGGAGCTGCTCACCGGCGCGATGATGGCCCTCTTTGCCATGGCGATTGCCGCGGGCGAAACAGCCGTGGGCCTTGCCCTGGTCCTCGCCGTTTACCGGCACCGGCGCACGACTCAGGTGGAAAAACTCAACACGCTCAAAGGATGACCCCCTGGATTGTTTCCCATCTTTTCCTGATCCCCGCCGTGCCTCTCCTCGCGGCGTTTCTCATCGTCGCCATGGGCCGCGCCCGCCGGGCCGCCGCCGCTTCCGTGGCGATTGCCGGTCAGGTGATCGCATTCTCCCTCGCGGTCTGCGCTTTTCTGCCGACTCTGAGCGCGCCCGGCTGGCGCGCATGCAGCAATTTCGTCTGGTTTACGTTTGGCGATATACCGCTGAGGATTGGCTGGCTGCTGGACCCGCTGGGCGCGGCGATGCTGCTGATGATCACGTTTGTCAGCGTTTGCATCTTCGTTTTCAGCACCGGTTACATGGCGGAGGAAGTGAATTTCACGCGATTCTTCGCGTATCTCTCCTTCTTCTCCGCGGCGATGCTGGGCGTGGTCATTGCGAACAGCCTCCTGACGCTTTTCATTTGTTGGGAATTGGTGGGGCTCGCCTCCTATCTGCTCATCGGATTCTATATCGAAAGACCGGCCGCAGCCGCCGCGGCGAAGAAGGCCTTCATCACCACGCGCATCGGCGATGCCGGGCTTTTCCTTGGCATCCTGTGGCTCTACAGCCGCGCCGGGACGCTTCTCTTTTATGATCACGGGCATGGTTGCATCGAGCCGGCGGCGCTCGCCGCGCTGGGCGGCGCCGGCACATTCATCGCCCTGTTGATCTTCTGCGGCGCGATGGGGAAGTCCGGCCAATTTCCCCTGCACGTTTGGCTGCCGGATGCGATGGAGGGGCCCACGCCCGTGAGCGCGCTCATCCATGCCGCGACCATGGTCGCCGCCGGCGTTTTTCTGGTTGCGCGCATGTATCCGCTATTCTCCTTCGGCGCGGTAAACGGCATCACGCCGGCGCTGGAGGTGGTGGTCTGGATCGGCGTGATCACCTCGCTGATGGCCGCGTTCCTGGCGCTGGGGCAATCGGAAATCAAACGCATCCTTGCTTACTCCACGGTCTCGCAACTTGGCCTGATGATGGTTTCCCTGGGCGTTGGCGGGCTGGCGGCGGGGATCATGCACCTGATTTCGCACGGATTTTTCAAGGCGCTCCTCTTTCTAGGTTCGGGCTCCGTGATCCACGGTTGCCATCACGAGCAGGATATTCGGGAAATGGGCGGGCTGCGCCGCAAGATGCCGCTGACTTTTGCCGTGTACGCGATTGGGATGATGGCCCTGAGCGGCGTGCCGCTGCTTTTCGCCGGCGCCTGGACCAAGGAGGCGATCCTCGACGCCACCCATCGCTGGCCGGTTTCCGCGGCGCCCTACTATCTGCTGGTCGCGGGCGTTTTCCTGACCGCTCTCTACATGACGCGCCAGATGATTTACGTCTTCTTCGGCACGCCCCGCAAGGCCGCGGAGCACGCGCATGAGAGCCCGGCGGCGCTGACGGTTCCGCTCGTCGCCCTGGCATCATGCACCCTGCTTTTCAGCCTGGTGCTGACACCGGCATGGCCGTGGCTGGAGAAATATCTGACGGGCGAAAAGGCATCCCTGAATCCCGCGCTGCTGATTCAGCCCGGGCTGTTCACGGCGCTGCTGGTGGTCGCCGCCGGCATCATTTCCGGCGCGTGGTTCTACCGGCGGGCCGGAAGGACGGACCCTCTGGAGACCGCCGCTCCCGCGCTCTATCGCTCCTTCGAGCGCCGGTTCTGGATCGATGAACTGTACGCGCACACCATCCTGAAATGGAGCGCCTTTGCCGCGCGTGCGGCTGCGTTGCTGGACCGCTATGTCTGGGATGGCGCGGTGCGGGGAATCGCGCGCATCGCGCGCGGTGTCGCGGAGTTCTCCGTGAATTGCGACGAACGCGCCGTCAACCGTTGCGTGGATCGCGGGTGCGACGCCACCCGCCGTTTCGGCTCGAAAGTCGGCGGCTGGCATTCCGGCCAGATCCAAAGTTACCTGCGCGCGCTCGGCATCGGGGCGCTTGCGCTTTTCCTACTCTACGCATGGCTGGCTTGATTCTCATCCTCATCCCGCTCATTGGTGCGCTGGCCGTGACCGCGCTTCCACAAAAGGTCTCGCGCGGACTGGCATTATGCTTCACCGCGGCGGCGGGTGCGGCGGCGTTGTGCATCCTCGGTCGGTTTGATTCGGCGGCGGGCGGCCTGCAAATGATCCTGCGGCACGCGTGGATTCCCGCAATCGGCGCCGAGTTCTTCCTCGGCATCGACGGCCTCAGCCTGTTGCTGCTTCTTCTCACGGCAATCATCATCCCGTTCGGATTATTCGCGGGAAATCGCGACCGCGCTTTCTGCGCGTTAATGCTGGTGCTGGAATCGGCGCTTTTCGGGACATTCACCGCCCAGAATTTTATCCTCTGGTTCTTGTTTTATGAGATGAGCCTGCTGCCGGCCTTCCTGCTCATCCGGAATTGGGGCGATGAAAATAGCACCCGCGCGGCGACGAAGTTCTTCATCTTCACCTTTGCGGGCAGCGCGGTGATGCTGCTCGGCTTCCTTGCAATCTACCTGCACGCGGGCACGTTCGACTTCGTTCAGCTTGCCGCGCTTGGCCGCCGGGGCATCCTCAGCGGACCGCTGGCGTGGGTGGCATTCATCGGCATCTGCTTTGGGCTTGCGGTAAAGGTGCCGCTTTTTCCCCTGCACACCTGGCTGCCCGATGCCTATGCGAGCGCGCCGACTGGGGTCACGATGGTGCTCACCGGCGTCCTGTCAAAGATGGGCGTTTACGGCTTTGCCCGGCTTGTCCTGCCGCTTTTCCCCAATGAGCTGCGGGCCGCAAGCCCCTGGCTGCTGGGGCTGGCGGTATGTTCCATTGTCTTGTCCGCGCTCGCGGCCTGGGCGCAGACGGACTTGAAACGGATGATCGCTTATCTCTCGGTGAATCACCTCGGCTATTGCATGCTCGGGTTCTTTGCGGTGGCGGCGGCGGGGAGCGGACGGTCGCACGCGGATGTGCAAGCGGCATTGAGCGGCGTCTTCATGCAGATTTTCAATCACGGCATCACGGCTGCCGCGTTATTTTACTTTGCCGGGATGCTGGAGCGGCGCTTTGGGCGGCGCGGCGTGGAGGACTTTGGCGGGCTGATGCAGAGCGCGCCGGTATTTTGCGCGCTAATGAGCGTGGCGATTTTTTCCTCGCTGGGCCTGCCGGGGCTCAACGGGTTCATTGGCGAGTTCCTCATCTTCAAAGGCGCCTTCGGGCTCTCCGCGCTGGCCAGCAGCGTTGCGACGCTGGGCCTGCTCTTCACGGCGGTCACCTTCCTCCGCGCCATGCAGGCGCTTTTCTCCGGCCCCGTCAATGCCCGCTCCGGCGGCTTTGGCGAGATGGCCGCGGGCGATCTGGTGGTATCGGCGCCGCTCTGCCTGCTCATGCTGGGCGTGGGCATGGCGCCGCAATTCCTGCTCAATATCTTCAACGCCACCGTGCTCCAACTCTCGCGGATTTTCACCTGAGGCCATGATCGCCTGGACCATT